>NZ_JBEXPB010000002.1:69699-362932 GCF_040611795.1 Streptomyces sp. NPDC006529
AGGCGACCCCGCCCCCGGACCGGGCGTGGACCACTGGCCCGGGTCCCGAGGTAGCCCCGCTGCCTGACCAGGGATGGGCCGCCGGACCGGAGTTCGGTGTGCCCGCGTCACAGGCCCCGGGGGACCAGGATCCGGCTCCGCACCATGGCCATGACCAGCACCAAGACCCCCACCAGGACCGGGACCAGGACCAGGACCGGGGCTGGACCCCCTTCCCCGCGCAGGGCTGGAGCGACGGGCCGGGAGCCGGCATCGCCCGGACCGCACCGGAGCACCCCCACCAGGGCCGGCACCCCGCCCAGCAGGCCCCCCACCAGGGCCAGGACCCCGCCCCGGGAGCCCCCGCCCCGGGGCACCGCCCCGCCCAGGCCCCCGCCCTCCCGGACCGGTTGGCGCTGCCGCAAGGATTCCGGCACGCCGAGGCCCCCGCCCCCGGCGGTCACGGGCCCACCGCCCCCGGCAGCCCCCGCACCCCCGCCCCCGGATGGTCGGCTTCGCGGGGCGCCGGGCCCGTCAGTGCGCTCGACGCCGAGCGGGCGCGGCTCACGCGGATGGCGGTCGTCGGGGCCGTCACCGAGCGGTGGGCACCCGAGCAGGCCGGGCCCGTGCACGACAACTGGCAGCTGGCCGCGCCCATCGGGCCCGCCACCGACCTGTGGGCGCTGGGCGCGCTGCTCTACCGTGCCGTCCAGGGGCACGCCCCCTACCCCGAGGACAGCGCCGCCGAACTCGTCGAGATGGTCTGCGCCGAGCCCCCCGCCTTCGCGGAGGAGTGCGGGCCGCTGCGTCCGATCGTCGAGTCGCTGCTGCGCCAGGACCCCACCGAGCGGCCGGACTTCGAGGAGCTGCGCGGCTGGCTGCGCTCCCTCGTGCGCTCGGCCCCCGAACCGGACGTCACCGCGATCGGCGGCTTCGCGTTCCCGCTGCCCGACGCGGACCCGGCCCGGCTGCCCGCCGTACGCCGCAAGGGCGACCTCTCGCACGGCCGCCACCGCGGCACGCAGCACGCCACCACCCGCCGCCCCCGGGGCGGGCGTTTCCTCGGCCGGACGCTGCTCCTGCTCGTGATGGCGGCGCTGGCGGGCGGGGTCGCGTACGCCGTGTTCTTCCTGCCCCGGGCGACGACCGGCGAGGGCGACGGGGGCCAGGCCCGGGGCGGTGGCCCGAGCGCGGCCGTCACCCCGCCCGGCGCGAACGGCGGGGCCAACACCCCGACCGGCACGCCCCGGTCCCAGCCCGCCCCGCAGAGCGGCGGCCCGTCCGCGCCGTCGGCGGCCGACGCGCCCGCCGGGTACACCGCCCAGCAGGACCCCGAGGGCTTCCGGGTCTTCGTCCCCGGCGGCTGGGAGCGCCACGGCGTCAACGACATGGGCCAGGTCCGCTACACGAACGGGGACTTCGTGCTGATCCTGACCCCCGGCCGGGACGCCGTGAACGGCAACCCGGACCCGCTGAGCTACCAGCGCGACAAGGAGCGGGAGCTGGAGCCCTTCCGCACCTCCACCTGGGCCACCTCGACCGGCGTGAAGCAGACCAAAGTGGGCCAGCAGCTCAGCGCGGAGGGCCAGTACACCTGGACGGACGGGGGCGGCCGTTCCGTCTACGTCCGCAACCGCGTCGTCGCCCTCGGCGGCCGCTACCACGTGGTGATGGTCATCGGTCCGCAGGACGCCCAGGACAAGGTCACCGAAGTTTTCGAGAAGGCGACGGGGAGTTACCGGCCCGGCTCCTGACGGCGCACTGACCGGGAGTCAGTACGGCGATTGCGTCACAGTGCTGTCTCACGGGCCCCGCGCGGTTCCGGCATCGCCCGCGCGCTCCGTAATCTGGCCCGAAGGCGGAGAGCGGCGGGGTGGAGTGGAACACAGGACAGGCGCGGGCGCGGTACTCGTGGGCCGGTACCGGCTCGGCGAGCCGATCGGCAGCGGCGGCATGGGCAAGGTGTGGCGCGCGCACGACGAGCTGCTCAGCAGGACGGTCGCCGTCAAGGAACTGACGGCGGGTCTGTACGTCGCCGAAGCCGACCGGGCCGTCCTGCACGCCCGGACCAAGAAGGAGGCCCGGGCCGCGGCCCGGATCGCGCACCCGGCGGTCGTCACCGTCCACGACGTGTTCGAGCACGACGACCGGCCGTGGATCGTCATGGAGTACATCGACGGTCCCTCCCTCGCCGAGGCGGCGAAGGCGGCCGGGCGGATCGAGCCCCGCGAGGCGGCCCGGATCGGGCTGCACGTGCTGGGCGCGCTGCGCGCCGCGCACGCGGTCGGCGTCCTGCACCGGGACGTGAAGCCGGGCAACGTCCTGCTGGCCAAGGACGGCCGGGTGCTCCTCACGGACTTCGGGATCGCGGCGATCGAGGGGGACTCCTCGATCACCCGGACCGGTGAACTCGTCGGCTCCATCGACTACCTGGCCCCCGAGCGGGTCACCGGCGGCGCCCCGGACCCGGCCTCGGACCTGTGGTCGCTGGGCGCGACCCTCTACACGGCGGTCGAGGCGCGCTCCCCCTTCCGCCGCACCTCGCCGATCTCCAGCCTCCAGGCCGTGGTCAACGACGAACCGCCCGCCCTGCGGCAGGCGGGCCCGCTGGGCGCGGTCATCACGGCGCTGCTGCGCAAGGACCCCGCGCAGCGTCCGTCGGCGGCCGAGGCCGAGCGGATGCTGGTGCAGGCGATGGAGGGGCGCGAGCCGAAGTCGGCGCACGCGTACGTGCCCACGCGCGCCCTCACGTCGGAGGAGCGGGCCACCCCCGCGCCCGCCCACCCGCCCGGCCCGGCGGCGGAGCACGAGACGCCCGCCCCCGCCCCCTCCCGCGCCACCGCGCGCTTCGGCACGGAGGCCTCGACCACGCCCACCGCGCACCCGCCGGGCCCGCACGCCCCGGGACAGCACCAGCACCAGAACCAGCACCAGAACCAGTACCAACACCCGGTGCCCCCGGCGGGCGGCCGCCCCACCGGCGGCCGGATCCGGCGCGCGGCCGTGGTGGCCGTGGTCGCGGCCCTGCTGGGCGGGGCCGGAGCCTTCGGGATCCTCCGGTACACCGACTCGCACGGCGGTGACGAGGGCAAGGGCGGGGCGGCCGTGACGGGCGGGGCGGGCGCGGGCGGGAGCGCCCAGGCGGGCGGCGCCAAGCCGGCGGAGCTGACCGTCCCGGAGGGCTGGCAGCGCGTGAAGGACCCGACGGGCTTCACCCTGCTGGTTCCCAAGGGCTGGACGCGCCAGATGGACGGCAACCAGATCGACTACACCCCGGACAACGGCAAGCACTTCATCCGGATCGCCGCCGACGCCTCCCCGGACTACGACAACCCGTACATGCACCTGCTCGACCTGGAGAAGCAGGTGCGCGCGCGGACGGACTACAAGCGGCAGCGGCTGAACCAGAACACCTTCCGCGACACCACCCGCGGGGCCCTGTGGGACTTCACCTGGACCGAGAAGGGCACCCACGCCGGACCGCGCCGCGCGATCGAGCAGATGTACATCGCGCCGAACGAAACCGAGTACGCCGTCTACATGTCGGGTCCGGCCGCGGACTGGGCGAAGACCCGGCAGCAGTTCGACACCGTGCTCAGCGGCTGGGAACCGCCCGACGGGAAGGGCTGAGCGGCCGGGGCGGCGCCCCGGGCAGCAGCTGCCCGGAGGCGGTCGCGGGGGTGCCGGTCACGCCCGCCGGAGCGATCCTGCCAGCGATCACTGGCAGATATGGCAAAATCCGGTTACCCACGGGTACCCAAAGGGCTCCCGGCGCAATACGCTCACCGCCATGACGGACTCGCAGGCCCCCGCCCCCCTCCGCGCCGCCCCGGCCCCCACCAACCCGGTGGCCCCCGCCCCGGCAGGCGCCCGGACCGCCACCGACGTCGTGACCCCGGACCTGGTGACCCGGCTCACCCGGGGGGTGCTCGGCTGCGGCCGCACGGCCAACCACACCCCCTTCACCGGCGCCAAGCTGGCCGACCTGCCCGAGGCCGGCCCCGAGGACGTCGCCGAGGCCTTCGACCGGGCCCGCGCCGCCCAGGCCGCCTGGGCCGCCGTCCCCGTACGCCGCCGCGCCGCCGTCCTGCTGCGCTTCCACGACCTGGTCCTCGACCGGCAGGCCGAGGTCCTCGACCTCATCCAGCTGGAGACCGGCAAGGCCCGCCTGCACGCGCACGAGGAGGTGCAGGCCGTCGCCATAGCGGCCCGCCACTACGGCCGTCAGGCCCCCTCCTACCTGCGCCCCAAGAGCCACACGGGGGCCGTGCCGGTCCTCACCAAGGTCGTCGAACTGCGCCAGCCGCGCGGGGTCGTCGGCCAGATCGCCCCCTGGAACTACCCCCTCGAACTCTCCGTCGGCGACGCGCTGCCCGCCTTCGTCTCCGGCAACGCCGTCGTGATGAAGCCGGACACCGAGACCGCGCTGACCGCGCTGTGGGCCCGTGACCTGCTCATCGAGGCGGGGCTGCCCGCCGAGGTGTTCCAGATCGTGCTCGGCGAGGGACCCGTCGTCGGCCCCGAGGTGGTCCGCCACGCCGACTACGTCTCCTTCACCGGCTCCACCCGCACCGGCCGCGAGGTCGCCCGGGGCGCGGCCGACCGCCTGGTCGGGGTCTCCCTCGAACTCGGCGGCAAGAACGCCATGCTGGTCCTGCACGACGCCGACGTGGAGAAGGCCGCCGCGGGCGCCGTCCGCGCCTGCTTCTCCTCCGCGGGCCAGCTGTGCATCTCCATCGAGCGGCTCTACGTCCACGAGTCGGTCGCCGACGCCTTCGTCGAGCGGTTCGCCGCCCGCACCAGGGCCATGCGGCTCGGCAGCTCCCTCGCCTACGGCGCGGACATGGGCTCGCTGGTCGGCGAACGCCAGCTGGAGACCGTACAGCGGCACGTGGACGAGGCCGTCGCCAAGGGCGCGACGCTGGTCGCGGGCGGTACCGCCCGCCCCGACATCGGCCCGCTCTTCTACGAGCCCACCATCCTCGACGGCGTCGAGGCGCCGATGGCGGTGTGCGCGGAGGAGACCTTCGGCCCCGTCGTATCGGTCTACCGCTTCAGTGACGAGGACACGGCCGTCGCCCAGGCGAACGCCACCTCCTACGGCCTCAACGCCAGCGTGTGGACCAAGGACGCCCGCCGCGGCCGGGCGGTCGCCGCCCGCCTGCGCACCGGCACCGTGAACATCAACGAGGGCTACGCGCCCGCCTACGGCAGCGCCCAGGCCCCCATGGGCGGCATGAAGGACTCGGGCCTCGGCCGCCGGCACGGCTCCGAGGGCATCCTCAAGTACACCGAGGCCCAGACCGTCGCCCACCAGCGACTGCTCCCCATGGCGCCCTCGATGGGCATGGACGACGAGAAGTACGCGGCGTTCATGACCCGCAGCCTCAAGGTCATGAAGGCCCTCCGACTGCGCTAGGAGCGTGGCTGTGCCGCAGGACAACGACGTGTACGAGGACGTGTACGACTACGACGTGATCGTCATCGGTTCGGGCTTCGGGGGGTCGGTCTCGGCCCTGCGGCTCACCGAGAAGGGGTACCGCGTCGGCGTGCTGGAGGCCGGGCGCCGCTTCACCCGCGCGAGCCTGCCGAAGAGCAGCTGGGACCTGCGCAACTACCTGTGGGCACCGGCCCTCGGGCTGTACGGGATCCAGCGCATCCACCTGCTCGGCAACGTGATGGTGCTCGCGGGCGCCGGCGTGGGCGGCGGCTCGCTCAACTACGCCAACACGCTGTACGTGCCGCCGACGGCCTTCTTCGAGGACCGGCAGTGGGCGTCCATCACCGACTGGCAGGACGAGCTGGCCCCCTACTACGACCAGGCCAAGCGGATGCTGGGGGTCCGGCTCAATCCGACCATGACCCCCTCCGACGTCCACCTGAAGGCGGCCGCCGCCCGGATGGGCGTCGCCGACTCCTTCCACATGGCGCCGGTCGGCGTCTTCTTCGGCGACGGCGAGGACGCCGCGGGCCAGCGCCGGGTCCGGGCCGGCGAGGAGGTCGCGGACCCCTACTTCGGCGGCGCGGGCCCCTCCCGCAAGGCCTGCACCGAGTGCGGCGAGTGCATGACCGGCTGCCGCCACGGAGCCAAGAACACCCTGAACGAGAACTACCTGCACCTCGCCGAGCGCGCGGGCGCCGTCATCCACCCGATGACCACGGTCACCGCCCTCGCCGAACACGCCGACGGCGGCTACCGGGTCGCCACCGTCCCCACCGACGGCCGCCGCAAGGGCCGCACCAGGGTGCTGCGCGCCCGGTACGTCGTCGTCGCGGCCGGCACCTACGGCACCCAGACCCTGCTGCACACGATGAAGGACCGCGGCGAACTGCCCCGCCTCTCGGACCGGCTCGGCGACCTGACCCGGACCAACTCCGAGGGCCTGGTCGGCGCGCAGACCGACGACCGCCGCTACCGCAGGCGCCACGGCAAGGACGCGCGCGCCGACTTCACCCGGGGCGTGGCCATCACCTCCTCGGTGCACCCCAACGCCGACACCCACATCGAACCGGTCCGCTACGGCAAGGGCTCCAACGCGATGGGGTTCCTGACCATCCTCCAAGTGCCCTACGCCACGCACCGGGTGCGCGCCTGGTTCGCCCGCACCGCCAAGCACCCGCTCCAGCTGGCCCGTTCGCTGTCCAACCGCCGCTGGTCGGAGCGGACCATCATCGGCCTGGTCATGCAGTCGCTGGACAACTCCCTGACCACGTACCGCAAACCGGGCGGCATCGGCAAGGGACTGCTGACCGCCCGCCAGGGCCACGGCGCCCCCAACCCGGTCCAGATCGCCGAGGCCACGCAGGCCGCCACCCTGCTCGCCGAGGAGATCAACGGCTTCCCCGGCAGCAACATCGGCGAGCTGATGGGCACCCCGCTCACCGCGCACTTCCTGGGCGGCTGCCCCATCGGCGCCTCTCCGGAGCAGGGCGTGGTGGACCCGTACCACCGGCTCTACGGGCACCCCGGCATCTCGGTGGTCGACGGCTCGGCCGTCTCCGCGAACCTCGGTGTGAACCCGTCGCTGACGATCACGGCCCAGGCCGAGCGGGCCATGTCGTACTGGCCCAACAAGGGGGAGCGCGACCCGCGTCCGGAGCAGGGCACGGCGTACGAGCGCCTCGCGGCCGTACGGCCGGTGCGTCCGGCGGTGCCCGAGGAGGCCTTCGCGGCGCTGCGGCTGCCCTTCCTGGCGGTGCCGCCGGTCCCCCCGAGGAAGCCGGTCGCGGACCGGAACGGCTGAGCGTGCGGGCACGACAACGGGGTCTGCTCTCCCCCTCCGAGGGCAGACCCCGTACAGAAAATGACACACGACCCCTCCGGATGGTTGCGCGTGATGCCCGTCACAGGGGGAACCAGGCAACTGCTGCAGACGTTCGGCAGTCTCGATGGTCATGAGAAAGCGCATCTCCCTGCTGGCCGCGGCCGGCCTGGTGGCTCTGGGGCTGACCACCCCGGCCGCCGCCGCGGACCCCGTCTTTCCGCTCACCGGTCCGTCCGCGCTCGGCCTCCGGCTCCACCCGGGGACCCCGGCGGGCGTGGCGAAGGAATCGCTCCTCGCCTACTCCCTCGACCCGGGCACGACCGCCCCCCTCCAGGGCGAGTACACCTTCACCGTCGACCTCGCCGCGCTCGCCGGGACCGCCGACGTCCGGGAGAACCCGGCCGTCGCGCACCCCGAGTGCGTGCGCGCCGCCGCGACGCTCGTCTGCAAGGAAACGGTCCTCGCCCCGGGGGTGCGCCCCGGCTTCGAACTGCTGGTCGGCGCGGCCAAGGGCAGCGCGGACGGCGCGAACGCCGACCTCACCGTGACCGGCACCGTCAAGGGCGCCACCATCCGGCCCGCCACCACGCGGATCACGGTGGGCGGCCCCGACCTGGTGATGGACAGGCTCCCGCTCCGGGCCGACCTGGTGCCCGGGCAGAAGCAGCCCGTGCCGCTCGCCTTCGCCAACACCGGCAACCGGCCCGCGCACGGCGTGGTCCTCGAACTCGCCGCCACCCGCGGCATGGAGTTCCTGGAGCGGTACGACAACTGCGTCACCCGTGACGGCGGCCGGACCGCCGTCACCCTCTGCACCTTCGAGGGCGACTTCGGCCCCGGCGAGGCGTACGAACTGGCGGACCCGCTGACCCTCCGCGCCACCGGGCGGGCGTACGAGGAGCAGCTCGGCTACGGGATCTACGAGACGGGCACCGGGCCGCAGGCGGGGAGCGCGCTGCCCGCCCCGGCCGGGAAGGCCCCCGGAACCGGCAAGACCCTGGCCGTCAAGAAGCGCGCCGCCGCCACGAGCGCGAAGAGCGCCACCGACCTCGAACCGGGCGACAACCGGCGCGAGTTCGCCTTCCGCACGGCCAACACCGCGGACTTCGCCGCCATCGGCGCCGCGCTTGCGGCCAAGACCGGCCAGAGCGTCACCGCCGAGTTCGGCTTCCGCAACCTGGGGCCCGCCTGGATCAGCCGCGCGCGCACCGGGCAGGCGCCCGCCGCCGTGGCCCGTACGGACATCCGCATCCCGGCCGGTGCCTCCGTCACCAAGAAGCCCGAGGCGTGCCGGGCCGTGAACGCCGACGGCGGCGAGCGCACGGCGCAGCAGCAGCTCGGCGCGCCCCGCTATTTCTGCGAGAGCGGGGTGACGGTGCTGGAGGACGGCCAGGAGCGCTACGCCTTCGAGCTGCGCGTGGACCGCGCCGTCGAGGGCGCCGCGGGCAAGGGGTCGGTCGTCGTCGGCGAGGCGGCTCCGCAGGGGGTCGTCACGCACCGCTTCGACCCGAAGGCGGACGACAACACCGCCGCGATCGTCCTGGACGTGAAGGGCGGCGCCAGTCCGAGCCCGAGCACGTCGGGCAGCCCGACCCCGTCGGGCTCGCCGAGCCCGTCCACCTCC
This sequence comes from Streptomyces sp. NPDC006529, assembly GCF_040611795.1. Lineage (NCBI taxonomy): Bacteria > Bacillati > Actinomycetota > Actinomycetes > Kitasatosporales > Streptomycetaceae > Streptomyces > Streptomyces sp. NPDC006529. Next base: position 78,568 of record NZ_JBEXPB010000002.1, read on the forward strand.
GTCTCGGTCGCCCCCTCGGGCAGCCCGGCGCCGGGCACCGTCGGCGGCGGCACGGGCTCGAACGGTCCGCTCGCCTCGACCGGCAGCTCCGCCGCGCCGCTCGCGCTGGGCGCGGCCATGCTGCTGGCGGCGGGCGGCGCGCTGTACGTGGGGTTCCGGCGCCGGACCGGGCGCGTAGCGGGGTAGTGGTGTAGCGCGCTGCGGCGAAGCGCGGCGCGGTGAAGCGCAGCGTGACGAAAGAACGGCCGGTCCGGGGCGTCCCCCGGGCCGGCCGTCTTTCATGGGTGACCGGGCTGCTGTCCCCTGCCGTCCGGTCACGCGAAGGAGCGAGGTCCCACGACGCACGCTCCACGGGGCGGGCGTCTCCATCGCTCCGGCGGAGCCACGCGTGGTTGTTGCGGTCCCGCGCCTGGCTGGCACGGGCACTTCGCTCAACGGGGGCGGGCGGGGGCCGGTCACGGCCCGGACGAGTGACGAACAGGCGCGCGCGGGCGTCACACCCGGCCGCGGGACAGCTCCAGCAGGGTCATGGCCAGGGCGGTGCCGGACTTTCCGAGAGCACTGCTCCAATGCGAGAGCACCTCGTTCTCGCGTGACAGGTGCACCCGCCGCCCGCCCGCGGCGATGCGCGCGTCCTGGATGACGGCCGAGACGGCCATCCGCTCCTGGATCAGCCCGATGATCCGGTCGTCGAGGGCGTCGATCCGCTCCCGGGAATCGGCGATCAGCTGCGCGGGGGTGACGGCGGTGGTGGTGACGGACATGGTTTCCTCCGGTGGGTGGGGGCCCGCAGGTCCGGAGAACGCCAGAGCGCCCCGGTCCTGTCGGACCGGGGCGCTCTGGGAAGTCAGCGGCTCAAGCGAGCATCACGATGACCCATGGCGACCGGACCGGCCGGTGCCATAGGTAAACAGGAAGCTCAGCTGCTTGCGCATGGAGGGGATTATGTCCCTCCGCCCCCGCCCGGGCCAACCCGGCCCGGATCGTGAGACGGCCCCGCGGCCGCGGGCGTCACGCGCGCGTGGTCGGTGTACACCCGCCGGAACAGGTCGTGGCCGCTCAGCCCGGCGTGCCGCAGCGCCCAGTCCTGCGCGGCCCCCTGCCCGTCCTGCGGCCCGGATTCGGCGCCGCAGCCGTACGCCGCGCAGAAGGCCTCGTAGGTGACCCCGCCCTCCGGCGCGTGCCGGATCGTGTGCGGCACGTACCGGTACACCGCGCGCGGGCTCAACACCGGCCCCGCTCGCGGTGAGCGGTGATCTCGACGTCGCAGTCCGACACCGCCGACCGGTCCCCCCGCCGGTACGCCTCCCCCCGCTGCCCGGCCAACGCCGCGCACACGTCACACCCGGGGGCGGGGCTGGGGGCCTCGGTGGGGAGGGAGAGGTGGACGGGCGGGCTCATGGTGGACGGCGATGCCATGAACAGGGCGCTATGAAGCGGGTGTTGGGGGCGCGAGGAGCAGGTCGCGTTCGGAGCCCACGGGGGTGCTCCGCCATGCCCAAGTGCGCGACGCGGCATCGCACTGCGCTGTGCCGTACGAGGTGTTCCAGGCCAAGTAGCGGCAACGAGTGGGTACCGGTGAGCACGGATTATCAGCAGGCACGGGAAGCGCTCGGCATACGGCTGCGCGAACTCCGTCTCGCGGCTGCCGACGGTCGGCTCACCGGTGCGGCGCTGGCACGGCGCCTGGGCTGGCCGCAGCCCAAGGTCAGCAAGCTGGAGAACGGCAGGCAGACGGCGACGCCCGAAGACCTCCGCGCGTGGGCGTCCCGCCCAACACCGGGTTCTGGATCTACGACGACCGCCAGGTGATCGTGGAGACCTGGCACGCCGAGCTGTGGCTGGACGACGCCGACAGCGTCGCCACCCACCTCCGCGTCCGGGAGACGCTCCGCGAGTCCGCCGTGTACGCGGCCGACGCCCAGCGGGTGATCGGGGAGGTGCGGCGGGCGCTCGGGCGGTGACGCGGGCCTCGGATGGTGCGACAAAGCGGGGCCCTGCGCCACCGGTAGAATCGACAAAACAGCCACCCTCTCCCGCCGGAAGGCCGCCCCGTGCCAGAAGCACCCTCCGCCGCCCACGACAGCGCCCCGGACACGGTTCTCGTCGTCGACTTCGGCGCCCAGTACGCCCAGCTCATCGCCCGCCGCGTCCGTGAGGCCCGGGTCTACAGCGAGATCGTGCCCAGCACGATGCCCGTGGGGGAGATGCTGGCCAAGAACCCCAAGGCGATCATCCTCTCCGGCGGTCCGTCCTCCGTGTACGAGGAGGGTGCGCCGCGCCTGGACGACGCCCGCGGCCTGTTCGAGGCCGGGGTCCCCGTCTTCGGCATGTGCTACGGCTTCCAGCTGATGGCGACCACCCTCGGCGGCACCGTCGACAACTCCGGCGCCCGCGAGTACGGCCGTACCGACCTGGCCGTCTCCAAGTCCGGCTCGACCCTCTTCGAGGGCACCCCCGCGAACCAGTCCGTGTGGATGTCGCACGGCGACGCCTGCTCGGCCGCCCCCGAGGGCTTCGCCGTCACCGCCTCGACCGGTGTCGTCCCGGTCGCCGCCTTCGAGAACGACGAGAAGCGGCTGTACGGGGTCCAGTACCACCCCGAGGTCATGCACTCCACGCACGGCCAGCAGATCCTGGAGCACTTCCTCTACCGCGGCGCCCGCCTGGCACCCACCTGGACCACCGGCAACATCGTCGAGGAGCAGATCGCGGCCATCCGCGAGCAGGTCGGCGACAAGCGCGCCATCTGCGGCCTCTCCGGCGGCGTCGACTCCGCCGTGGCCGCGGCCCTCGTCCAGAAGGCCATCGGCTCGCAGCTCACCTGCGTGTACGTCGACCACGGCCTGATGCGCAAGGGCGAGACCGAGCAGGTCGAGAAGGACTTCGTCGCGGCCACCGGCGTGCAGCTGAAGGTCGTCGACGCGCAGGAGCGCTTCCTGACCGCGCTCGCCGGGGTCTCCGACCCGGAGACCAAGCGGAAGATCATCGGCCGCGAGTTCATCCGCGTCTTCGAGCAGGCCCAGCTGGAGATCCTCCAGGAGGACGGCCCCGCGGTCGCCTTCCTGGTCCAGGGCACCCTGTACCCGGACGTCGTCGAGTCCGGCGGCGGCACCGGCACCGCCAACATCAAGTCCCACCACAACGTGGGCGGGCTCCCCGACGACATCGAGTTCGAGCTCGTCGAGCCGCTGCGCCAGCTGTTCAAGGACGAGGTCCGGATGGTCGGCCAGGAGCTGGGCCTGCCGGACGAGATCGTCCAGCGCCAGCCCTTCCCGGGCCCGGGCCTGGGCATCCGCATCGTCGGCGAGGTCACCAAGGAGCGCCTGGACCTGCTCCGCGAGGCCGACGCCATCGCCCGCCACGAGCTGACCGCGGCCGGCCTGGACCGCGAGATCTGGCAGTGCCCGGTCGTCCTGCTCGCGGACGTCCGCAGCGTCGGCGTCCAGGGCGACGGCCGCACCTACGGCCACCCGATCGTGCTGCGCCCCGTCTCCTCCGAGGACGCGATGACCGCGGACTGGACGCGCATGCCGTACGAGGTGCTGGCCAAGATCTCCACCCGCATCACCAACGAGGTGGCGGACGTGAACCGCGTGGTCCTGGACTGCACGAGCAAGCCGCCGGGCACCATCGAGTGGGAGTAGTCCTCGCCGCCCGCACGACCGGAGCCGCCGTCCCCTTCCGGGGGCCGGCGGCTCCGCCGTTTCTCCGGCCGCCCCTTCTCCGGCCGCCCCTTCTCTGGCCACTTCGCCCGGCCCCCGGTACCTTGCGCCGCGGCCTCGAAAGGACGCGACCCTGACAGGAGGGCCCATGGCCGAGCGACCCGCGCACCCGCCCGCCCCCGCCCCCGTGCCCGTGGAACAGCTCGGCTTCGAGCTGCCCCCGGTCTTCGCCACCGCCGGGGAGGCCCGCGCGCACCGCAAGGAGCGGCTCGCCGGGGCGCTGCGGCTGCTCGGCCGGCTCGGGTACGAGGACGGGGTCGCCGGGCACGTCACCGCCCGCGACCCGGAGTTCGAGGACTGCTACTGGGTGAACCCCTTCGGGCGGGCCTTCGCCGGGCTCGGCCCCGGCGACCTGCTGCTCGTCGACGGGGAGGGCCGGGTGCTCCAGGGGGAGCGGCGGGTGAACCAGCTGGCCTTCGCCGTCCACGCGGCCGTGCACCGGGCGCGGCCCGAGGTGGTGTCCGTGGTCCGCGCGCAGGCCCCGTACGGCAGGGCGCTCGCGGCCCTCGGCGAGCTGCTGGCCCCGATCACCCACGAGGCCTGCTGCTTCTACGAGGACCACGCGCTGTTGGACGAGTACGCGGGCGGCGGCGCGGATCCGGAGCGGATCGGGCGGGCGCTGGGCCCGTACAAGGCGCTGGTGCTGCGCAACCAGGGGCTGCTGACCGTCGGGGACTCGGTGGACGCGGCGCTGTGGTGGTTCCTCGCGGCGGAACGGGCGGCGCAGGTGCAGCTGATCGCCCGGGCGGCCGGGAAGCCGGTGCTCATCGACCACCACGGCGCGGCCCTGACCAGGGAACGGTTCGGCTCCGACCTGGCGGCCTGGGTGAACTGCCAGCCGCTGTGGGAACAGCCGTGACGCGGGGCGTGGCCCCGGGATCACGGAAGGTGGCGTCAACATCATGAACGGTTAATCACCTGCTCTGACATCGTGCGCAATCCGGAGCACTGCCGCAGTGGTGCACAATTCGCTGGCATTACCCGGTAGTTGCACGAAGGTAGTCAGAGAGGCGGCACGCACGTGGCTGTCCAAGAGATCCACAGAAGTACCCACGGCGGCGGCTGCACCTGTGACGACTGCCCGCACGGCGCCCGGGAAGGCCACCGCCGCGCGGTGGAAGCCTTCCTGGAGCAGCGTGACGGGCTCGCCGCGGGGCAGGGCCTGCCCGCCGCCGTCGCCCGCTCGGCCGGGGCCTCCCGCCAGTGGGTCTCGGACGAACTCACCCTGTCCGCCCGCACGGTGGCCGCCCGCGGCCGCGAGGCCGGGCACTCCTGGCTCCACCTGCTCTCGCGCCGGGCCGTGCTCGCCGTATGGATCGCCGCGGGGGTGCTGCTGCTCGTCCAGGTCGCCACCGCGGTGGGCAACGGGTGGAGCACGGCGCGCACCGCCGGGCTGCTGGCCGCCCTCGTGCTGGCGGGGCTGCTGACGGTGGGCGCCCGCGCCCAGACGCTGCGGGGCGGGCTGCTGGCCCCGATGGTCGGCGAGGACAACCGGCTGTCCACCTCCAAGACGGTGGCGTGCGCCTGGCTGGTGGTGACCGCCTTCGCGGCGCTGCTGCCCGCGCTGCGGCTGGCCGCCGGTCCGGCCGGGCCGGAGCGGACCGCGCTCTACGCCGGGCTCGGGCTGTGGCGGGCGCTGCCGCTGCTGAGCGTGGTCGCGCTGACCGCGGGGGTCGCCGTACTGGTTCGGCGCGTGGTCGCCGTACGGATCATGGGGCAGCGGCTCCAGAAGCTGCCCGCGGACCGGCCGCGCGGGGCGGACCTGCTGACCGACGACGCGGGGCGCGGGAGCTTCCCGGACGCGCAGTACGCGCTGGTGTCCACGGTGGTGCTGGCCTACGCGGCGGTGACGCTGGCCCGGTTCCCCGACCGGTTCCCGCGGCTGCCGTGGGCGCTGGCGCTGCTGGTGGCGCTGTCGGCGGCGGTGTACCTGGCGGCGAAGTACGCGGAGGGCACCCGGCCGCTGGTGCTGTCGGTGGTGCGGACCCGGGAACCGGGGGACATCGACGCCTCGGTGCGGCCGGGGGACGACATCGAGATCCGGGGCGTGGGCTTCGTACCGCCCGGGGCGCAGACGCCCGAGATGCTGGCGCGGCTGGTGGTGCGGATCGGGACGGTGCACGTGCACGTGCCGCTGGTGCCGGTCGCGGGCGGGTTCACCACCCCGTCCGACACGGTGCTGACGGTGCCGGTCCCGGCGGAGGTGGAGCCCGGGCGGGTCGACGTCCAGGTGGTGACGGCGGCCGGGGTGGAGTCCAACCGGTGCAGCGTCGACGTCGCGGAATGAGCGGCTCCCCCTCTGGTACGCCGGGCGGGGGCGCGGTACACATGAGGCGTGAGTCAACTCCCTGAAGGCACCGGCGCCGCCGACCGCACGGCCCGCGCCGACCGCACGGCCCGCAGCGAAGGCACCGACCGCGCCGACCGCGCCGACGGCGCCGAACGCGCCACCCGCCCGTCCGGCCTGCGGGAGGCGGGCGCGCGCCTCGCGCTCCTGCCCCTGCGGATCTTCCTCGGGGTCACCTTCGTCTACGCGGGCCTGGACAAGCTGACCGACTCCGCGTTCCTGTCGGCCTCGGGCGACGGCTCCATCGGCGAACTGATGCGCGGGGTGCGCGACACCTCCGCGGTCCCCGCCCTGGTGGACCTGGCCCTCAAGGCGCCCGTCGGGTTCGCGGTGGCGCTGGCCGTCGGCGAGCTGCTGGTCGGCCTGGGCGTGCTGGCCGGGCTGCTGACCCGGCTCGCGGCGGCCGGCGGCGCCCTGATCTCGCTCAGCCTGTGGCTGACGGTCTCGTGGGCGGTGACGCCGTACTACTACGGCAACGATCTCGTGTACCTGGTGGCCTGGCTGCCGCTGGTCCTGGCCGGGGCGCCCTACCTCTCGCTGGACGCGGTGATCCGGTCGCGCCGGTCCCGCCGCACCGCGTAGGTCGTCGCGCCCACCAGCGCCGCGAGGGCCAGCCCGCCGAAGGCCAGCGGGACGATCAGGAACCAGGGCACGTCCCGCTCGCCGGCGGCGTCGAGCAGGTACAGCACGCCCCCGGCCAGCAGGACCAGCCCCGCCAGCAGCCGCCCCGGCTGGAACTCATGACGCCGCACGGGCCACCTCCACCTGTCCGGCACCCGTCTCCAGGTGCAGTTCGATCGTCCCGCCGGCCTCGGTGCCGGGGACGGGCGCCACGGTCGCCGTCCGCGCGAGGTGGCGCTGGATCCGTACGGCGCCGGCGTACTCGCCGGGCAGGCGCAGGTCCCCCCAGGTGATCCGGACGTCGGCCTTCGCGGTGACCTCCCGCGGCACGATCACCTTGAGCCGCCCCGCGTCGAGCGCGGCGCCCACCACGAGGGTGGTCCCCTTGGGCACGTCCAGGCGGCTCAGGTCCAGCGTGGCCAGCCCGGTGCCCGCCGCGTACGCGGGCCGTACGTCGGCCACCGCGGCCGGCCGCCACTCCACCCGGTGCCAGTCGGTGCCCACCTCCCGCGGCAGCACCGTGGCCCCCGCCAGCAGCACCGCCGTGAGCAGCCCCAGCAGGACCGTCCCGAAACCGGTCCGGCCGACGACCGAGCTGAAGGCGAGGCCCAGGCCGAAGACGGCCAGCGCCGCCGCGAAACCGATCTGCAGCGCGTGCCCCAGCGGCCCGGCCTGCCAGGCGCTCGCCGTCCCTGCGAGCGCGGCCAGCAGCGCCAGCACGAAGACCCGGCCCCCGATCCCGCCGCGCGGGGCGGCCGGAGCGGCGGCGCGCGGCGCCGCGGCCGCCGGACCCGGGCCGTCCGCCGCGGCGACCGAGTCGTCCGGCCCCCACAGGTAGCCCGTGGTCCCGACCGGGCCGGTCGTGCCGTCCTTGACCAGCGGATCCCGCCACCAGGACGGCCCGCCGGGCGCGGGCGGGGCCTGCGTCTCCGGGGGCGCCGGACGGTGCGGCGCGCGCTGCGCCGCGCCCGGGCGCCCCTCCTGCGGATCGGGCGGGCGGGTCTCCGGGTCGCCGGTGTGGCGGCGGCGCTGGGACCAGTACGAGGCCCCGGCCAGCCCCAGGATGACCAGGACGGAGAAGACCGCCATCGCGCCGTTGTCCGCCATGGTCAGGAACAGCGCGCAGCCGACGAGCGCCGCGAACACCGCCGCCAGCGTGGCTCCCTCGACCCGCCCCGTCAGCAGCTTCTTCGCCTCGCTGTCCTCCTCGCCCTCCTGGGGCAGCAACAGCCAGGCGAAGCCGTAGAAGATCAGGCCGACGCCGCCGGTGACCGCGAGGACGCCGAGCACGATCCGGAAGACCACCGGGTCCAGGTCGAAGTACCGGCCGAGGCCCCCGCACACGCCCGCGAGGACCTTGTCGCGCCTGCTGCGGCGCAGCGGCGGCCGGTCGGCGGGGTCCGTCGCCGCAAGCGGAGGGGGATCGTGCACGTCGGTCATGGGTCCATGGTGCCGGGCCGCCGGGCCCTGCGGCACCGGCCCCGACCCTGGTGCGACCCTGATATCCCCCTGACGGAACTGGGGGGCTGCCCTGATGTCCCGGACCCGCCGCGCGTGTGACCATCGGTGACATGCCCGCCGCAGCCGCCCCCCGCACACCGCACCCCCAGGCCTCCGCCGAGAACACCGCCGCCCCGGCGCGCAGGCTCTACCGCAGCGCCGACGGACGGATGCTCGGCGGAGTCGCCCGCGGGCTCGCCGGGCACCTCGGGCTGCCCGTGCTCTGGGTCCGGCTCGCCTTCCTCGGCACCTTCCTGTTCGGGGACGGCCTCGGGATGCTGCTCTACGCCGCGTTCTGGGTCTTCGTCCCGCTCGGCATCGGCGGCAGCACCGGGCACCGCTCCTTCTTCGAGACCCTCGCCGACGGCAGCAGGCGGCTGCGCAAACCCGACCGCGGGCAGGTCACCGCGCTGATCGCGCTCTTCATCGGCGCGGGCATCTTCATCTCCAAGCTCCAGGCCGGGGACCAGAAGGCCGACCGCTACATCTGGCCGACGCTGCTGGTCGGCGCGGGCGTGGTGCTGGTGTGGCGGCAGGCCGACAACGCCCGCCGCGCCCACTGGAGCTCCGCCGCCGGACGGCACGGGCGGCTCCTCCAGCTGGCCCGCGCGCTCGCCGGAGTCGTCCTGGTCGGCGTCGGCCTCACCGTCTTCATCGTCGTACGGGGCTCCGCCGCCCAGCTGGGCAACGTACTGACCGCCACCCTCGCCGTCCTCGTCGGGATAGCGCTGCTGGCCGGACCCTGGCTGATCCGGATGACCCAGGACCTCTCCGAGGAACGCCTCATGCGCATCCGCGCCCAGGAGCGGGCCGAGGTCGCCGCGCACGTCCACGACTCGGTGCTGCACACCCTCACCCTGATCCAGCGCAACGCCGAGGACGCGGGCGAGGTCCGGCGCCTGGCCCGCGCCCAGGAGCGCGAGCTGCGGAACTGGCTCTACAAGCCGGAGGGCACCGGCAAGGACGAGGCCGAGGAACCGGACACCCTCGCCGAGGCCGTCAAGAAGACCGCGGCCGACGTCGAGGACCACCACGGCGTGCCCATCGAGGTCGTCGTCGTCGGCGACTGCCCGCTCGACGAGAAGCTGGTGGCACAGGTGCAGGCCGCGCGCGAGGCGATGGTCAACGCCGCCAAGTACGGTGGCGAGGGCGGGCCCGTCCAGGTTTACGCCGAGGTCGAAGGGCGGACGGTGTTCGTGTCCGTACGGGACCGCGGCCCGGGCTTCGACCTCGACGCGGTACCCGGCGACCGCATGGGCGTACGAGAATCGATCATCGGCCGGATGCAGCGCAACGGCGGGACCGCGCGGCTGCGGTCCGCGCCCGACGGCGGCACGGAAGTCGAACTGGAGATGGAGAGGGCGGCGATGCCGGCATGACCGAGGACAACGCGACCACCGGGGGCGGGACCAGGAGGGTCAAGGTGGTGCTCGTCGACGACCACCGGATGTTCCGCACGGGCGTGCAGGCCGAGATCGGCGAGACCGAACGCACCGGCGTCGAGGTCGTCGGCGAGGCCGCCGACGTCGACCAGGCCGTCACCGTCATCACCGCCACCCGGCCCGAGGTGGTCCTCCTCGACGTCCACCTCCCCGGCGGCGGCGGCGTCGAGGTGCTGCGCCGCTGCGCCCCGCTGATGACGGCGGCGGAGCACCCGGTGCGCTTCCTGGCGCTGTCCGTGTCGGACGCCGCCGAGGACGTCATCGGCGTCATCCGCGGCGGCGCGCGCGGCTACGTCACCAAGACCATCACCGGCGCCGACCTGGTCGACTCGGTCTTCCGGGTGCAGGACGGCGACGCGGTGTTCTCGCCCCGGCTGGCGGGCTTCGTCCTGGACGCCTTCGCCTCGACGGACGCGCCGCCGGTCGACGAGGACCTCGACCGGCTGACCCAGCGCGAGCGGGAGGTGCTGCGGCTCATCGCCCGCGGGTACGCGTACAAGGAGATCGCCAAGCAGCTCTTCATCTCGGTCAAGACGGTCGAGTCGCACGTCTCGGCGGTGCTCAGGAAGCTCCAGCTCTCCAACCGGCACGAGCTGACCCGCTGGGCGACGGCGCGCCGCCTGGTCTGACCTCCCCGGCGGGCAGGGAGGGCGCGGCGGCGGCCCGGCGTTCACGCCGGGCGGGAGGCGCCCGCCCACGGCATCGAGGAGATCGGGGCGAGTCGGACCGGGGCTCCGGGGTGCGGGGCGTGGATCATCTGGCCGTTGCCGACGTAGAGGCCGACGTGGCTGATCCCGGAGTAGAAGAACACCAGGTCACCGGGGGCGAGCTGGTCGCGGGAGACGCGGTGGCCGGCGTTGATCTGGGTGTAGGTGGTGCGCGGCAGGGACACCCCGGCCGCCTGCCAGGCCGCCTGGGTCAGCCCCGAGCAGTCGAAGGAACCGGGCCCGGTGGCGCCCCAGACGTACGGCTTGCCGAGCGCCCCGTAGGCGAAGGCCACCGCCCTGGCCGCGCGGGAACCGTCGGCGGCCGGCGGGGGAGCCGGCGCCGTACCGGAGCCTGTCGCGCCGCCGGACGCCGCGCCCCGGGCCTCGTACCGGGCGCGCTCCTCGGCCGTGAGCTTGGCGAGCAGCTGCTTGGCGGCGTCGAGCTTGCCCTCGATGACGGCCTTGCGGTCGGCCAGTTCGGCCTCGTGGGCGCGCAGCTCCGCGATCCGGCCCGCCGCCTTGTCCCGCAGGCGCCCGACCTCGTCGAGCTGTCGCCGTACGGTGGCCACCTCGGCGGCGCTGCGGTCGCCGGCCCGCGCGATGAACGCGGCCCGGTCGAGGTACTCCTGCGGGTCCTCCGCGAGCGCGAGCTGCACGGCGGTGCCCAGGCTCCCGCTGCGGTACTGCGAGGCGGCGAGCGAGCCGAGGGCGGCGCGCGCGCTGTTCAGCCGGTCGGTCTTGCGGGCCGCCTCGTCGCGCAGCCCGGCCAGGGACTTCTGCGCCGCTTCGGCCTTCTCCTTCGCCCCGTTGTACTGCTCCGTCGCCGCCTCGGCCTCCTGGTAGAGCCGGTCCACCTGGGACTTGACCTGGTCCGGGGTGAGCTGGGGGTCGGCCTGGGAGGTGCCTTCGCAGGCGGTGGCGGTGGCAGCGCCCGCGAGGGCGAGGGTGGCGGCGGTGCGGAAGGTGCCGCCGGAGAGGAGCGGGCGCTGCCTGGGCTTTCGATGACTGGCCACGGGGGCCTCACGTCCTTCCCTGATGATCCGGTGCGCGCGGTGGTGACTGCGTGCGGTCTTGGGGGAGGACGCTAAACCTGAAAGTAACGGGTGGATGACGAGATGATCCGAACTGTCCGCAGCTGACCTTGATTGATCAGGTCCGACCCTTGCCGACCTGGACCGATCGACCGCTGGTCACCGCGGTGTGACGGACCGGATTTCCAGGGCCGGGACCGGCTGTCGGTCCCGGGCCCTAGACTCGGAAGGCGATGAGCAGCCTCTTTGACGACAGTTTCCTGGCGGACCTCACCCCCTCTCACGAGGAGCCTCCGCCGCCGCCCGAGGACCACGCCCCGGAAGCGGGCGCCGACGACCTCTTCGGGGGCCGCTTCGACGCGCCCTTGCACGGGGACGCGTACTACCGGGGCGGGTCCCCCCGGCCGGTCATCGACCCGGAGGCGCTGCTCGTCGGCCTCAACGAACAGCAGCGCGCCGCCGTCGTGCACGCGGACTCCCCGCTGCTGATCGTGGCCGGCGCCGGTTCCGGCAAGACCCGGGTCCTGACCCACCGCATCGGCCACCTGCTGGGCGCGCGCGGCGTCCACCCGGGCCAGATCCTGGCGATCACCTTCACCAACAAGGCCGCCGGTGAGATGAAGGAGCGCGTCGGGGAGCTGGTCGGCCCGCGCGCGAACGCGATGTGGGTGATGACCTTCCACAGCGCGTGCGTGCGCATCCTGCGCCGCGAGTCCAAGCGCCTCGGCTTCACCTCGTCCTTCTCGATCTACGACGCGGCGGACTCCAAGCGCCTGATGGCGCTCGTCTGCCGGGACCTGGACCTGGACCCGAAGCGCTTCCCGCCCAAGTCGTTCAGCGCCAAGGTCTCCAACCTGAAGAACGAGCTGATCGACGCCGACGAGTTCGCGGTGCAGGCCGTCGACGGCTTCGAGAAGACCGTCGCCCAGGCGTACGCGATGTACCAGGCGCGGCTGCGCGAGGCCAACGCCCTCGACTTCGACGACATCATCATGACCACGGTGCACCTGCTCCAGGCGTTCCCGGACGTCGCCGAGCACTACCGGCGCCGCTTCCGGCACGTCCTGGTCGACGAGTACCAGGACACCAACCACGCCCAGTACACGCTCGTGCGCGAGCTGGTCGGCACCGGCTACCCGGACCTGCCGCCCGCCGAGCTGTGCGTCGTGGGTGACGCGGACCAGTCGATCTACGCCTTCCGCGGCGCGACGATCCGCAACATCCTCCAGTTCGAGGAGGACTACCCGAACGCGAAGACGATCCTGCTGGAGCAGAACTACCGCTCCACCCAGACGATCCTCTCCGCCGCCAACGCGGTCATCGAGCGCAACGAGAACCGCCGCCCGAAGAACCTGTGGACGCAGGCCGGCTCGGGCGCCGGAATCACCGGCTACGTCGCGGACACCGAGCACGACGAGGCGCAGTTCGTCGCCGACGAGATCGACCGGCTCACCGACGCGGGCGACGCGAAGGCGGGCGACGTCGCCGTCTTCTACCGGACCAACGCCCAGTCCCGCGTGTTCGAGGAGATCTTCATCCGGGTCGGCCTGCCCTACAAGGTCGTCGGCGGCGTGCGGTTCTACGAGCGCAAGGAGGTCCGGGACGTCCTGGCCTACCTGCGCGTGCTCTCGAACCCGGAGGACGCGGTCCCGCTCCGCCGCATCCTGAACGTGCCCAAGCGCGGCATCGGCGACCGCGCCGAGGCGATGATCGACGCGCTGGCCCTGCGCGAGAAGATCACCTTCCCGCAGGCGCTCAAGCGCGTCGAGGAGGCGTACGGCATGGCCGCGCGCTCGACCAACGCGGTCAAGCGGTTCAACGTGCTCATGGAGGAACTGCGCACGATCGTCGACTCGGGCGCGGGCCCGGCGGTGGTGCTGGAAGCGGTCCTGGAGCGTACGGGCTACCTCGCCGAACTCCAGGCGTCCACCGACCCGCAGGACGAGACGCGGATCGAGAACCTCCAGGAACTCGCCGCCGTGGCCCTGGAGTTCGAGCAGGCGCGGGCGGCGGCCGCGGACGCGGCACCGGCCGCGGACACGGACGCCACCGCGGCGGCTGCTGCCACGGACGCGGCGACGGCTGCCGCGGACGCGGCCGTGGCGGCGGGCGCCGACGCCGATCCGGACGCCGGGGCCGCGGCCCCCGTGGTGGGGCCGGGCACGCTGGCGGAGTTCCTGGAGCAGGTCGCGCTGGTGGCCGACTCCGACCAGATCCCGGACGAGGACACCGAGGGCACGGGCGTCATCACCCTGATGACCCTGCACACGGCCAAGGGCCTGGAGTTCCCGGTGGTCTTCGTGACCGGCATGGAGGACGGCGTCTTCCCGCACATGCGGGCGCTCGGCCAGACCAAGGAGCTGGAGGAGGAGCGGCGCCTCGCGTACGTCGGCATCACCCGCGCGCGCGAGCGGCTGTACCTGACCCGCTCCTCGATGCGCAGCGCCTGGGGCACGCCCTCGTACAACCCGCCCTCGCGGTTCCTGGAGGAGATCCCGGACCAGTACCTCCAGTGGAAGCGGACGGGTGCGCAGAAGCCCGCGGGCCCGATGCGCAGCACGTCCGGCTCGCGCTCGGGCGGGGGAGGCGGGGCCGCCTTCGGCACGTCGCCCGAGTCCTTCCTGTCCTCCTCGCGCTCCAGGACGGGCCCGTCCGGTTTCGCGACGCGCCGGACCTCGGACAAGCCGGTCATCACGCTGCTGGTGGGGGACCGGGTCACGCATGACCAGTTCGGCCTGGGCACGGTGATGGAGGTCAAGGGCACCGGCGCGGACGCGCAGGCCACCATCGACTTCGGGGACGAGAAGCCGAAGCGGCTGCTGCTGCGCTACGCGCCCGTGCAGAAGCTGTAGCGCGCGGGCCGCGGCGCGCGGGCGTACGGAAGGGGGCGGGCCCCGGCGTGAACGCCCCGGGACCCGCCCCCTTTCCGTACGCGAGCGGCTAGTTCGGGTTGAGGCCGTGGGTGCGCAGCCACGCCTGCGGGTCGATCGGGGAGCCGCTGTCCGGCCGGACCTCGAAGTGCAGGTGCGGGCCGGTGGAGTTGCCGGAGTTGCCGGAGTACGCGATGACGTCACCGGCCTTCACCTTGCCGGACCGGATCTTGGTGCTGCTCAGGTGGCAGTACCAGGTCTCGGTGCCGTCGGGCGAGACGACGATGGCCATGTTGCCGTAGGCGCTGTTCCACTGGGTGCGCACGGTCCCGTCGGTGGCGGCCATGACCGGGGTGCCGTAGGAGACCGGGAAGTCGATGCCGGTGTGCACGGACATCCACATGCCGCCGGCCTGCCCGAAGCCCGCGCTGAGGCCGTGCTGGTCGACCGGGAGGGAGAACTTGGGGCGGGCCGCTTCCTTGGCCGCCGCCTCCTCCGCGCGCTTCTTCTTCTCCAGGTCCTGCCGCTCCTTCAGGTCGATGCGCTCCTGAGTGCGGCTGGCCCGGTCGGCGAAGTCGCCCGCGTCCGCGCTGAGCGCGGCGAGCTGGGTGTCGAGCTTGCTGTTCGCGGCGACCGGCTTCACCGAGGCCGGATCGGGCGCGGCCATCGTGGTGGTGTCGCTCGACGGCTTGTCACCGGTGGGCAGTCCGCCCACGGCGGCGGCGGCCACGCCCGCGACTCCTATGACGCAGACCGAGGGGACGGCGACGGTCAGCAGCGCGGACCGCTTGGCCGGGGACCGGCGACGGCCGGCGCTGCCGCCGCCCCCGCTGCCCGCCGGGCTGCCGTTCGCGCCGCCCTTGGCGGGCGCGGCCCGGCGTGCGGAGCGCGGCGCGGGCGGGGTCGTCGCCATGGTCTGGGTGGGCAGGTCCGCGTGCAGGGCGGCCGCGAGACCGGCCTCCTCGTCCCGCTCCGCCGCGCCGTCCTCGGACGACACCACGTCCACGGTCGCGTCGGCGTGCCCGTCCGTGTCCCCGTAGGCGGCGTTCTCGTAGGAGCCGTTCGCGTAACCGGCGTCGTAGGCGGGGCTGACCGTGGTGGCGTCGTACGCGTACGGGTAGGCGTAGGCCGCCTCGGGCTGGAGCTGCTGCGGCAGTTCCTCCGGGGTCACGGTGTTCCAGGCGGTCGCGTCGTAGGCGCCGGTCTCGGTGCCCGTCGTGCCGTAACCCGGCATCGCCCACTGGCCGGAGGCGGAGGGGTCCTCGGTGAAGGAGCCGTCGTGGGCCGCGCCGCCGTGGGCCGCCGCGCCGTCGTAGCCGAAGGACGCCGGCTGGTACTGCGTGCTCCAGGCGCTGGTGTCCCACTGGCCGGTGGTGTCCTCGGCGGCGGTCTGCGCGGGGATGGCGGCGAGGTAGCCGTCCTGGACCGGGACGTTCCACGCGGTGGTGTCGTAGGCACCGGTCTCGTGGGAGGCGGTGTCGTACGAGGCCGCGTAGGCGCCGTAGTTGTATCCCTGGCCCTGCGTTTCGAAGGAAACGTAGGGGTCGTTACCAGCGAAGGTGGTGGTGGAAAGGCCGTCATATCCGTTATCCGGATACTGGCCCGACGTGGGGCTGTCGTTCACCAACATCTCTTTCGCCTCGGCGGTGGGGAGCCTGGGTGGCCGGGGGGTGCGGGGACCCCGGGGAGAGCAGTGGCGCGACTGTACCCGTCGGTTACTGGCAACGACAATCTTCCAGGGGTTCCCGAGTTTCCGGAACCGGGCATTCGGCCGTCTTTCGGTCGCGCGAAGACACAGCCTTGGCCCTGGGTTCGAAATGCGTTCGACTGTCGAGCGGCTCGCGTTCAGGCGACGGAGGCGGTTCCCGGAGCGGCCGGAGCGACGAGGGCCGGGCCGTCGAGGGCCCGGTGGACGGCGGCGATGACCGCCGGGTGCTTGGGCAGCGCGAGGTGTCCGATGCCGGTGACCTGGACGTTCTCCACCCGCAGGTCAGGATGGTCGAGCCGGGCCGTCTCCACCGGAACCATCAGCTGGTCGAACTCGCTCCAGAACGCGACGAACCGGGTCCGGCAGCCCGGCGCGGGCGAGGCCAGCTCGGTCATCACCGCGGACCCGGGCCGGATCTGGCGGATCACGGGGTGGGCGCCCGCGCCGGGGGCCACCCGGGTGCCCGCGTGGGGAGTACCGAGAGTGACGAGCGTACGGACCCGCGTGTCGCCGCCGAGGCGCTGGACGTAGTACCGGGCGATGAGGCCGCCGAGGCTGTGCCCGACCAGGTCCACCCGCTGTGCCCCGGTGCGCGCGCACAGGTCGTCGACGCGGTCGGCGAGCAGCCGGGCCGCGGCGCGCACATCCCGGGTGAAGGGCGAGTAGTCGTACGTCTCCACCCGTCGGTGGCCGCCCCGGGCGAGGGCGCGGCGCAGCAGCACGAAGACGGCGCGGTTGTCCGTGAAGCCGTGCAGCAGCAGCGCCGGCGGCCGGGCCCCCGTGCCCGGCGGGGCGGCGGCGCAGGATCCGCGGCCGGTCCGCGCCGCCGGCCGTTCCGGGAGGATCCCGGTCGGGTAGAGGAGCAGGTGTCCGGCGAGGACCACCATTTCGAGCGCGGCGGCGCGCAGTGCGGCGCCGGTCGCGGGTATGGACGTGAAGACGAATGGCAGCCCCATGGACGGCCTCCCCCTGGCGGCTTCCGGGTGTGGCCGTCGGCGCTCGGGCGCAGCTCGGCGTGGGCGCTGCGTGGCCGCCCGTGGCCCCGCCGCCGTGCCGTGCGGCTGACGGCACGGTGGCGGGGCGGCGGGAAGCGGCTTCCCCGGCGACCGACGGTGCGGGCGTCCCGAGTGGAATCAATGTTCTCCCACGTGTGATTTCCCCCTCCCGGTGGACCGCGAAACGGCGGGGTGCGCGATGCTGTACTTAACGTTCGTTCACTCGGGAGGCAGTGCGATGGGTGTGACCGGTCCGATCCGTGTGGTGGTGGCCAAGCCGGGTCTTGACGGCCACGACCGTGGCGCCAAGGTGATCGCGCGAGCCCTGCGGGACGCGGGCATGGAGGTCATCTACACCGGCCTCCACCAGACCCCGGAGCAGATCGTGGACACCGCCATCCAGGAGGACGCCGACGCGATCGGCCTCTCGATCCTCTCCGGCGCCCACAACACGCTTTTCGCGCGCGTCCTGGAACTCCTGCGGGAGCGCGAGGCGGAGGACATCCAGGTGTTCGGCGGCGGGATCATCCCGGACGACGACATCGGCCCGCTCAAGGAGAAGGGCGTGGCCGAGATCTTCACCCCGGGCGCCACGACCACCGCCATCGTGGAGTGGGTCCGCGCGAACGTCCGCCAGTCCTGATCCGACGGCAGTCCTGCCCGACGGCAGTCCTGGGCCGACAGCAGCCCTGAGCTCCGGTCCCCGCGGCCGGCCCCCCGCACCGCCGCGGGTCAGGCCGCCGGGGCGGGGGCCAGTTCCGCCAGCATCGCCGCGCGCAGGCGCAGGGTGGACACCAGCCGCTGGAAGGCCTCGGCCCAGTACGCCTCGGCCCCCGGGGTCACCTCCGCGAGCGCCGAAGCGTGCCCGGCCTGCCCGGGCCGCGCAGCGCCCGCGGCCGCCTCCCCCGTCTCCACGGATATCTCCGCGGCCAGGGCCACCGCCAGCAACGACTCCAGCCGGTCCGCCGCCGCGGGGTCCAGGCAGCGCTCCGCCAGGCCCATCACCCCGCTGAAACTCCACGGGTAACTTCCCGCGTTCCGCGCCGAGTCCAGCGCGTCCACCACCGCGCCGCCCAGTTCGGCGGCCCACGGCACCACGCACACCCCGAGGAGCTGGAAGGCCTCCGACAGTCCGTGCGCCCGGACGAACTCCGCGACCCACGCGGCCCGTTCCCCCTCGGGCAGGGTCTCCAGCAGCTTCGCCCGCTCGGCCAGCGAGGCCGTGGCCGGGCCCGCGGCGGGCGGCGCGGACGCCGAGCCGAGCAGGGCCTTCGACCAGAGCGGGTCCCGCTGGCGGACCGCCGCCCGGCACCAGGCCGCGTGCAGTTCCTCGGCCCAGCCCTCGGCCACCGGCAGCGCCAGGATCCCGGCCGGGTCCAGGCCGCCGAACCGCTCCCGCCAGCACGACAGCGGAGCCGCCTCCACCAGCTGGCCCAGCCACCAGGCCCGCTCCCCGCGCCCGGCCGGCGGCCGTTCGACCACGCCGTCCCGCTGCATCCCGGCGTCGCACTCCACCGGCGGCACGACCCCCTCGGGGCCCACGCAGGCCAGCGCCCGCTTCGCCATCCGGGCCGCCAGCGCCGAACCGGGCAGCGCGGAGAGCAGTTCGGCCGCCGTCGCCCGCACATTGCGGCTCCGGTCGCCCAAGGCCCGTTCGAGGAAGGGCTCGTCCTCCTCCGAGAGGCCCGAGCGCAGCGAATCGAGGAACATCAGCCGGTCCTCGGCCCGCTCGGTGGTCCAGGTGGTCGACAGCAGCAGCGGCGCGGCCGCCGGGTCGTGCGCCCGGACCGCGCCCAGCAGCGCCACCCGTTCCGCGAACAGGCCTTCCTGCCACAGCCGTTCCACCGCGGGCCGGTCGTCGGGAGCGGGCAGTTCGCCGCCCCCGGCCCCGCTGCGCAGCGCGAACCGCCACTCCGGATTGAGCCGCGCCAGCCAGCGCCCCCGCCCCCCGGCGAGGGCGAGGGCCTGCGGCCGCAGATCCGTACGCGCCCGGGCGGCGTCCAGCAGCGCGGGCACCAGGGCGGCGGGCGCCCGGTAGCCGTGCCGCACGGCGGCGGCCAGCCACTGGGGCAGCAGCTCCGTGAGGTCCGGCGCCGCCCCGCGCCGGCCGCCCCCGGCGACGCGGCCCGCCAGGAGCTGCGCGAGCCGCCGCCCGGCCGCATCCGGCGGGGCGGGCCGCGGATCCGGCGCCACCGGCTCCGGCCGCGGGCCCGCTTGCGCCGGGCGGAGCCCCGCCCGGCGGCGGACGGCGGCGACGGCCGCCGCGTCCAGCAGGGCTTCCGGCGAACCGGTCACCCCCCGGCCGCGCCGCCGCTCGGTACCGAGCAGCGCCGCCCCGACCAACTCCTCCCAGTCCCCGTGCTTGGCTTCGCCCGCGGCCCCGGTCCCGGAGCCCGGCCCGCTCCCAGCCGTGGTCCCGGAACCCGGCCCGGCCCCGCTCCCGGCCCCCGCCTCGTTTCCGACCCGGGCTCCGGCCCCGAGCCCGGGCCCCTGTGCGTCCCCGTTCATGTGCCCCACCCCTCCCGCGTGTTCCTCGTCGTCGTGCTTCCGTGCCGTGCGCGCCGGTCCCGCCCCCTCCGCGGGACCGGCGCAGTCTCAGTACGGCCCTCGTGCGTTGCTAGCTGGCGTGGTTGTCGTTCACAGAAGCCCCCCGGCTTGCTCGTTCGTGCCCGGCGGCGCCCCCGCGCCGCCGGTCCTGCCGCGCGGCCCCCGTGCTCGGCCGTGCGTCGTTCAGTTCAGGGCGACGGGCTCGGACGAGCCCTCCGCCCAGGCGGTCAGCGGGGTGAACCCGCGGTGTCCGCATTCGCCGAACACCGTCACCGGGCCGCCCCCGGACAGGGCCGCGAGCTGCCACAGCCCTGACCGGGACCGCCCCGCCGCCACGGTCACCGGCAGGGCGGACGTCCCCTCCACGTCCGCCAGCTGCCAGCCCCGCTCGCCGGGTATCGGGACCACCGGGCCGAGTACCACCGGCCAGGCGTCCAGCCACGGGTCCTCGCGCAGCGCCGTTCCATAGGCGTCGAGCGCGGCCCCGGTCGATATCCCGGCCGGTACCGCGGGCCAGGGAACGGGCGCGGCGAACCGTTCCCCGAGATCCGCCCGCAGCCCCGCCGATCCGGGCCGGAAGCGGGCTTCCGCCTCCAGCGCCAGACCCACCGGCAGCGCGAGCCCCGGCGGCCGCCCGGGCGGACCGAAGTCCAGAACCAGGGCGGACCGTCCGCTCACCGCCCCGCGCAGCCAGATCCGGCGCGTGGTGAGACGGCCGTCCGGCGAGACGGTGTCGTACTGGGCCAGGACCAGCCACCGGTCGCGCACCGCGTCCCCCTCCGCGGTGCCCGCCACGCCGACCCTGGCCCGGACCGTCGCGGCCAGGGGCCCCGGCAGTTCCCCCACCCCGAGCCAGGCCCGGTCCAGCAGATGGAGCAGCGCGCACTCCTCCAGCATCCGGCCGGGCCAGCCCGGACCGGAGGCCGGTATGGTGCCCAACTTCCTGACCCGGGCGGCGAGTCCGGGTGCCTGTGCATCGACCATACGGGCCGCCGTCTCCTCCCACAGGGAATATCCGGCGTGCTCCTGACCGGCCAGTCCGCCGCGCAGCAGATCGGCCAGCCGCCGCTCCAGCTCGCCCACCCCCGCTCCGATCCGGGCCGCTCTGCGCTCGGCCCGGCGCCGGGCCGCCGCCGGGTCCGCCGGGGTCTTGGCCGCCCCCGAAGCGGCGGACCCGACGGCCCGCGCGGCCCGCGCCGCCAGCCACGCCGAGGCCCATTCCGGAGCCTCGGCCGGCGCCCCGAAACCCTCCGCCGCCCAGAGCAGCAGCAGCCCGAGCGCGTGCTTGCACGGGAACTTCCGGCTCGGGCAGGAGCAGGTGTACGCCGGGCCCGTCAGGTCCACGACCGTCCGGTACGGCGCCTTGCCACTGCCCTTGCACCACCCCCACACCGCACCGGAAGCGGAACCTCCGGTCTGCGACCACGGACCCGTTCCCCCCAGCTTGGCCCCCGCCTTGCGTGACGCCACGTCAGGAGCCAGAGCCAGTACCTGTTCCGCTGTCCAGCGGACCCCCTGCTCAGTCATGTGTCCCACCGTAGGGACCCCCACTGACAATCGCCCTGACCTGCAACGATGCTGCGTACAAGGCGCGTTGTCAGTGCCGTGGTGCACCGTGGTCACAGCAGCCGGAAGCGGCTGCCGAGCATTGGAGGGGGACCATGACCATGCCCGAGAACAGCGCCGGTGCCGAGGTGCTGCGCCCGCACGCCGAAGACGCCTTCGCGCACGAACTGAAAGCCCTCGCGGCCGCCGACGACCGGCCCCGCCCGGTCCGCTGGAACCTCTCGCCCTGGGCCGTCGCCACCTACCTGCTCGGCGGGGAACTCCCCGACGGCACCGTCATCACGCCCAAGTACGTCGGCCCGCGCCGCATCGTCGAAGTCGCCGTCACCACCCTGGCCACCGACCGCGCCCTCCTCCTGCTCGGCGTCCCCGGCACCGCCAAGACCTGGGTGTCCGAACACCTGGCCGCCGCCGTCAGCGGAGACTCCACCCTGCTCGTCCAGGGCACGGCGGGCACCCCGGAAGAGGCCATGCGCTACGGCTGGAACTACGCCCGCCTGCTCGCCCACGGCCCCAGCCGCGAAGCCCTCGTCCCCAGCCCCGTCATGCGGGCCATGACCGAGGGGCTGACCGCCCGCGTCGAGGAGCTGACCCGGATCCCCGCGGACGTCCAGGACACCCTGATCACCGTGCTCTCCGAGAAGACCCTGCCCATACCCGAGCTGGGCCAGGAGGCGCAGGCCGTCCGCGGCTTCAACCTCATCGCCACGGCCAACGACCGCGACCGCGGGGTCAACGAACTCTCCAGCGCGCTGCGCCGCCGCTTCAACACCGTCGTCCTGCCGCTGCCCGCGACCGCCGACGCCGAAGTCGACATCGTCGCCCGCCGCGTCGACCAGATGGGCCGCGCCCTGGACCTGCCGTCCGCGCCCGAGGGCCTGGACGAGATCCGCCGCGTCGTCACCGTCTTCCGCGAGTTGCGCGGCGGCGTCACCGACGACGGCCGCACCAAGGTGAAGTCGCCGAGCGGCACCCTGTCCACCGCCGAGGCGATATCTGTCGTCACCAACGGCCTCGCGCTGGCGGCCCACTTCGGCGACGGCGTCCTGCGCCCCTCCGACGTGGCCGCCGGCATCCTCGGCGCGGTCGTCCGGGATCCGGCCGCGGACACCGTGGTCTGGCAGGAGTACCTGGAGGCCGTGGTCCGCGAGCGCGACGGCTGGAAGGACTTCTACCGGGCGTGCCGGGAGGTGACGGCGTGAGCCCGCGCGCCGCGGGGCCGCTGCTGCTGGGCGTGCGCCACCACGGGCCCGGCTCGGCCCGGGCGGTCCTGGCCGCGCTGGACGCCGCGCAGCCGAAGGCCGTGCTGATCGAGGGGCCGCCCGAAGGGGACGCGCTGCTGCCGCTGGCCGCCGACCCCGGGATGCGCCCG
Source organism: Streptomyces sp. NPDC006529 (assembly GCF_040611795.1). Classification (NCBI taxonomy): domain Bacteria; kingdom Bacillati; phylum Actinomycetota; class Actinomycetes; order Kitasatosporales; family Streptomycetaceae; genus Streptomyces; species Streptomyces sp. NPDC006529. Next base: position 100,999 of record NZ_JBEXPB010000002.1, read on the forward strand.
CCGGTGGCCCTGCTGGCGCACGTCGCCGACGATCCGGGCCGGGCCGCGTTCTGGCCGCTGGCCGACTTCTCCCCGGAGTGGGTCGCCATCCGCTGGGCGCAGAGCCGGCAGGTCCCGGTCCGCTTCATCGACCTCCCGGCCGCCCATTCGCTCGCCCCCGCCGCCCCGGACCGCCCGCCGGGCGGGGCGCAGGACGGCGCGGACGCGGAAGCCGAGGAGGAGGACGGCCCGGCCGCCGCGGTCCGCCTCGACCCCCTCGCCGTACTCGCGGAGACCGCCGGGTACGAGGACCCCGAGCGCTGGTGGGAGGACGTCGTCGAGCACCGGGGGAGCGGCGGCCGGACCGCGCCGCTGGCCGCCTTCGAGGCGCTCGGCGAGGCGATGACAGCCCTGCGCGAGGTCTACGGCGACGGCGGCCACCCCCGCGACCCGGTCCGCGAGGCGTACATGCGCCAGCGGATACGGGCCGCCCGCCGCGAGTTCGGGGACGACCACGCGGTGGTCTGCGGCGCCTGGCACGTGCCCGCCCTCCGCGCGAAGACCACGGCGGCCGCCGACAAGGCGCTGCTCACCGGCCTGCCCAAGGTCAAGGTGGAAACCACCTGGGTGCCCTGGACGCACCGCAGGCTGGCCCGCTCCGGCGGGTACGGCGCGGGCATCGCCTCCCCCGGCTGGTACGCCCACCTCTTCGCGGCCCCCGACCGGCCCGTGGAGCGCTGGCTGACCAAGGTCGCCGGACTGCTCCGCGCGGAGGACCGGCAGGTCTCCTCGGCGCACGTCATCGAGGCGGTCCGGCTCGCGCAGACCCTGGCCGCGATGCGCGGCCGCCCGCTGCCCGGCCTCGGCGAAACCCTCGAAGCGGCCCGGGCGGTGATGTGCGAGGGCTCCGACGTACCCCTCGCGCTCATCCAGGACCGGCTGGTCGTGGGCGACGTCCTGGGCGAAGTGCCCGACGCGGCGCCCGTCGTGCCCCTCCAGCGCGACCTGACCCGGCTCCAGCGCTCCCTGCGCCTCAAGGCGGAAGCCCAGGACCGGGAGCTGGAGCTGGACCTGCGGAAAGACACCGACAGCGCCAAGAGCCTGCTGCTGCACCGGCTGCGGCTGCTGGGCATCGGGTGGGGTACGCCGACCGCCTCGCGCGGCAGCACCGGCACCTTCCGCGAGAGCTGGCGGCTGCGCTGGGAACCGGAGCTGTCGGTGCGGATCGCCGAGGCCGGGATCTGGGGCACCACCGTGCTCGCGGCGGCCACCGCCAAGGCCGAGGCCGACGCGGCGGCCGCCGCGGAGCTGGGCGAGGTCACCGCCCTGGCCGAACAGTGCCTGCTGGCCGGGCTGTCCCGGGCGCTGCCCGCCGTCCTGCGGGCGCTGGCCGACCGGGCGGCGCTGGACACCGACGTGGCCCGGCTCGCCCGGGCCCTGCCCGCCCTGGCCCGCTCCCTGCGCTACGGCGACGTGCGCGGTACGGACACGGCCGCGCTGGGCCGGGTGGCGGCCGGGCTCGCCGAGCGGATCTGCGTCGCGCTGCCGCCCGCCTGCGCGACCGGGCTCGACGCGGACGCCGCGGCCGAACTGCGCGGCCACGTGGACGCGGTCCACGCGGCCATCGGGCTGCTCGGCCGCGACGACGCCGACACCACCGACGGGGCTGATGACGGTGACGGTGACGACGGCACCGACGGGGGGCTGCGGGGGCGCTGGGCCGCGGTCCTGCGGACGCTGGCCGGCCGGGACACCGTGCCCGGGCTGATCCGGGGCCGGGCGGTCCGGCTGCTGCTCGACGACGGCGCCCTCGCGGCGGAGGAGACCGCCCGGCTGATGGGGCTCGCGCTCTCCCCCGCCGCCGCGCCCGCCGACGCGGCGGGCTGGATCGAGGGCTTCGCGGGCGGTGCCTCCGGCGGCGGCACGCTGCTGGTCCACGACGAACGGCTGCTCGGCCTGATCGACTCCTGGCTGAGCGGCGTGCCGGAGCGCGCGTTCGTCGACGTACTGCCGCTGCTGCGGCGCACGTTCGGCGCGTACGAGCCGGGAGTGAAGCGGACCCTGGGCGAGCTGGTGCGGCGCGGGCCCGCCGCGGGCGGGACCCCCGCCGCGGCCGGTGCGGCGCCCGAGGGCTTCGGCCCGGAGCTGGACCCGGAGCGGGCGGACGCGGTGGTGGCGCTCGTCCGGATGCTGCTGGCGGGACCCCGCGGCGCAGACGACGACCTGGTGGAGGCGGCCCGATGAACACGAGCACGGACACGGCAGGCGCGGCCGCCCCGGACGCCAGCGCGTCGCAGGCTCCCGGCCCGGCCGACGCGCAGCCCCCGGCGGGCGAGCGGCTCCGGCGCTGGCGGCTGGTGCTCGGCGGCGGCGAGGCGGACGGCACCGGACACGCGCTGACCGGAGGGGACGCGGCGATGGACGCGGCCCTCGGCGCGCTCTACGGCTCCGGAAGCGCCGGCGGTCGCAAGCCGCCCGGCCGCGCGGGGGAGCGGTCCGCCGGACTCGGGGCGTCCGCCCCGGCGGTCGCCCGCTGGCTCGGCGACATCCGTACGTACTTCCCCGCCTCCGTCGTCCAGGTCATGCAGCGCGACGCCATCGAGCGGCTCGGGCTGTCCGCCCTGCTGCTGGAACCGGAGATGCTGGAGGCCGTCGAGCCGGACGTGCACCTCGTCGGCACCCTGCTCTCCCTCAACAAGGCGATGCCCGACACCACCCGCGAGACCGCCCGGACGGTGGTCCGCAAGGTCGTCGAGCAGCTGGAGCGCAAACTCTCCGGCCGCACCCGGTCCGCCCTCACCGGCGCGCTGGACCGCTCCGCCCGGATCAGCCGGCCCCGCCACCGGGACATCGACTGGGACCGCACGATCCGCGCGAACCTCAAGAACTACCTCCCCGAACACCGCACGGTCGTCCCCGAACGGCTGATCGGCTACGGCCGGGCGGCCCGATCCGTGAAGAAGGAGGTGATCCTCTGCATCGACCAGTCCGGTTCGATGGCCGCCTCCGTCGTCTACGCCTCCGTCTTCGGCGCCGTCCTTGCCTCCATGCGGGCGATCGCCACCCGCCTCGTCGTCTTCGACACCGCCGTCGTGGACCTGACCGACCAGCTGGACGACCCGGTGGACGTCCTCTTCGGCACCCAGCTCGGCGGCGGTACCGACATCAACCGCGCCCTCGCCTACTGCCAGTCGAAGATCACCCGCCCGGCGGACACCGTCGTCGTCCTCATCAGTGATCTCTACGAGGGCGGCATCCGCGACGAGATGCTGCGCCGCGTGGCGTCGATGAAGGCGGCCGGGGTGGGCTTCGTCGCCCTCCTCGCGCTCTCCGACGAGGGCGCCCCCGCCTACGACCGCGACCACGCGGCGGCCCTCGCCGCCCTGGGCGTCCCCGCCTTCGCCTGCACGCCCGACCTCTTTCCGGAGGTGATGGCGGCCGCGATCGAGCGCAGACCGCTGCCGATCCCCTCCTGAGGCGGCGCGCCGGGCCGCCCGCCGACCGTCCTGCACCCGGCCGGCCCACCGCCCCTGGACCACGTCCCCAGCCGCTGGACAGGGGCGGATCGCACGAATCTGCAGTTCACGCGTGAGGCGATCTGTGACAGGTATCACCGCTCAGGTGTGATCTGTGATTTAGGGACCCACGTCCCACGGGGATAACCTGCGAGACGGACATGCCGCGTCCACGGTCACCGTGTGCGCTCCCCTTGTGACAGCGCCGTCACGTTGCCCTTCGCGGCACGCCCACGCAGATAGCAGAAAACCGCGAATCACTGCGAATCTTTGAAGACAAGGGACGGACGCGCGTGGACCTGTTCGAGTACCAGGCGAGGGACCTCTTCGCCAAGCACGGTGTACCGGTGCTGGCCGGTGAAGTGATCGACACGCCTGAGGCAGCCCGCGAGGCGACCGAGCGCATGGGCGGCAAGTCCGTCGTCAAGGCGCAGGTCAAGGTCGGCGGCCGTGGCAAGGCGGGTGGCGTCAAGCTCGCCGCGACCCCGGACGAGGCCGTCGCCCGGGCGACGGACATCCTCGGCATGGACATCAAGGGCCACACGGTCCACAAGGTGATGATCGCCGAGACGGCTCCCGAGATCGCCGAGGAGTACTACGTCTCGTACCTCCTCGACCGGACCAACCGCACCTTCCTGGCCATGGCCTCGGTGCAGGGCGGCATGGACATCGAGGAGGTCGCGGAGAAGACCCCCGAGGCCCTCGCGAAGGTCCCGGTCAACGCCAACGAGGGCGTGACCATCGAGAAGGCCCGCGAGATCGTCGCCCAGGCGAAGTTCCCGGAGGCCGTCGCCGAGCAGGTCGCCGAGATCCTGGTGACCCTGTGGGCGACCTTCATCGCCGAGGACGCGCTCCTCGTCGAGGTCAACCCGCTCGCGAAGGTGGCCGACGGCCGCGTCATCGCGCTCGACGGCAAGGTCTCGCTCGACGAGAACGCCGAGTTCCGCCAGCCGGGCCACGAGGAGTTCGTGGACCACGCCGCCGCGAACCCGCTCGAGGCGGCCGCCAAGGCCAAGAACCTCAACTACGTCAAGCTCGACGGCGAGGTCGGCATCATCGGCAACGGCGCGGGTCTCGTCATGAGCACCCTCGACGTGGTCGCGTACGCCGGTGAGAACCACGGCAACGTCAAGCCGGCCAACTTCCTCGACATCGGCGGCGGCGCGTCCGCCGAGGTGATGGCGAACGGTCTCGAGATCATCCTCGGCGACCCGGACGTCAAGTCCGTCTTCGTCAACGTCTTCGGTGGCATCACCGCGTGTGACGAGGTCGCCAACGGCATCGTCCAGGCCCTGGCGCTGCTGGAGAGCAAGGGCGAGGCGGTCACCAAGCCGCTCGTCGTCCGCCTCGACGGCAACAACGCCGAGCTGGGTCGCAAGATCCTCTCGGACGCCAACCACCCGCTGGTCCAGCGCGTGGACACCATGGACGGCGCGGCCGACAAGGCCGCCGAGCTCGCGGCTGCGAAGTAAGGGCAGAGGTCACAGACTCACATGGCTATCTTCCTCAACAAGGACAGCAAGGTCATCGTCCAGGGCATGACCGGTGCCACGGGCATGAAGCACACCAAGCTGATGCTGGCTGACGGCACCAACATCGTCGGCGGCGTGAACCCGCGCAAGGCGGGTACCAGCGTCGACTTCGACGGCACCGAGATCCCGGTCTTCGGTTCCGTCGCCGAGGCGATGGAGAAGACGGGCGCCAACGTCTCCGTCCTCTTCGTCCCGCCGGCCTTCGCCAAGGCCGCCGTCGTCGAGGCCATCGACGCCGAGATCCCGCTGGCCGTCGTCATCACCGAGGGCATCGCGGTGCACGACTCCGCCGCCTTCTGGTCGTACGCGTCCGCCAAGGGCAACAAGACGCGCATCATCGGCCCGAACTGCCCCGGTCTCATCACGCCGGGCCAGTCCAACGCCGGCATCATCCCGGGCGACATCACCAAGCCCGGCCGGATCGGTCTCGTGTCCAAGTCCGGCACGCTGACCTACCAGATGATGTACGAGCTGCGCGACATCGGCTTCTCGTCCGCCGTCGGCATCGGTGGCGACCCGGTCATCGGCACCACGCACATCGACGCCCTGGAGGCGTTCGAGGCGGACCCCGACACCGACCTGATCGTCATGATCGGTGAGATCGGCGGCGACGCCGAGGAGCGTGCGGCGGACTACATCGCCAAGCACGTCACCAAGCCGGTCGTCGGCTACGTCGCGGGCTTCACCGCGCCCGAGGGCAAGACCATGGGCCACGCCGGCGCCATCGTCTCCGGCTCCTCCGGCACCGCGCAGGCCAAGAAGGAGGCCCTCGAGGCCGCCGGCGTCAAGGTCGGCAAGACGCCGACCGAGACGGCGAAGCTGGCGCGCGAGATCCTGAACGCCGCGGGCGCCTGATCCTCCGGCGCCGCTGAGCAGCGACGTACTGCCGTACGTCCGGCGTACGTGTACGGGCGTGGCCCGCACCCCTGGTGGGTGCGGGCCACGCCCGTTCGTGCTATTCGCCCCTCGGGTGCAGCCGGTGAGGTCCGGCGGCCGGTTCCGAGCGCAGCTTCTCGTGCAGCTGCCGACTCTCGTCGCTGAGCCGGGGCGGACCGTTGTGCGGCGCGGGCACCCCGGCGACGACGGCGCCGGGCGCGGGCAGCGGCTCGTACTTCGTGGGCGCCGTGACGACCGTGTAGGCGGTCGCCGCCGTGATCGCCGCCGTCAGCCCGACCACCGCGCGGGTCCAGAACCGGTTGCGGTGCTCGCAGGTGCGCCGGACGTCGGCCGCCGGGCGCGGTTCGAGCGACACGGCGGGCGTGAGCGAGCCGAGCCGCTCGCGCAGCAGCGCCGACTGCTTCTCCGGCGGTACGTCGACCAGCTCGGGCAGCCGGTTCGCCAGCTCGGCATGGGCGTTGACCAGCCGCTTTCCCGCGGTCGGCGTCGTGGCCTCGGTCTCGGCGGCGGTGTCCGGGAGGTCGAGGCCGATGCCGTCGTAGAGCAGCACGGTGCGCCGGTGTGCCGGGGGCAGCGCGAGCATGGCGTCCATGAGGATGCGGTCGGCGGGCTCGGCCGGGGGCTTGTCGGGGTGCTTGTGGGCCCGGCTGAGCCGGTGCCAGGGGCTGAGCGCGTACTCGTACGCCGCCGCGCGCACCCACCCGACCGGGTCGGGGTCGGTGGCGACCTCGGGCCAGCACCGCCAGGCCTGGTGGAAGGCCCGCTCGACGGAGATCCGGGCGAGGCCGCGGCGTCCGGTGAGGAGGTACGTCTGCCGGACGAGGGCGGGCGCGGCGTAGGCGTAGAGCGCGTCGAAGGCCTCGACGGGGCCGAGGGGCACGGGCGCGGGCGGCGGCCCGGGGTCGGGTTCGGCCTCGGCCGCCGGTCCTGGGTCGGCCGCGTCCGCCGGGTCGGGTGCGGGCTCGGGAGCCGGTTCGGGCGGGGGCTGCGGGGCGGACGGGCCCGGGGGAGCGGGGTCGGCTGCCGCGGCCGTCACCGCCGTCGCCGCCTCGGGGGGCGGTGGCTTCGCGGGCAACCGGGCGGCGCCGTCGGCGGGGGCGTTGTGCACCGGGTCGCCCGCGGCGCCGGTCGCCGGGGGATCCGCGGGCGCGGGTGCGGGCGGTGGCTCGGGCGCCGGCTCGGGTGGGGGCGGTGGCGGCTCGGGGACGGCCCGCGTACCGCCGCCGGCCGCGGCGGTCAGCAGCTTCAGGTAGGCCTCGCGCTTGCGGCCCCGGGGTGCCGTCCGGCCGGTTTCCCAGGAGCGGACCGTGGACGGGGTCACGCCGATGGCCGCGGCGACGTCGTCCTGGGTCAGCCCCGCCGCCTCGCGCAGTCTGCGGCGCTCCTTCGGGGAGGGAAGGCCCAGCTTCGAGGTCGTCTCGATGCTTTGTGTCATGCCACACTCCCCGCGACCTGGCAGTCCTGGGCGATAAAGTACATAAACGTATATTGAGCGACACCACGGGCAATCGCGTGTTACCCGCCCATAGCGCGTGTCGTTGGCACCATGGCGGGGTGACCCAAGTGACCGAGCGCGGGACGTCCTTGCCGACGGCGCCGCGAGCCGGCGGACGGCGCCCATCGGCGGCCGCCGCGTGTGTGCTGGGCGGGGCCGTCGCCGCCGGACTGGGACTCGGCTGCGTCGCCGTCCTCGTCATCGTGCTGTGGATCAGCTCGCCGTATCCCGACAGCGGCCCCGGCGGGGCCCTGCACGTGGCGGCCGGGCTGTGGCTGCTCGCGCACGGGACCGAGCTGATCCGGTACGACACCCTCTCCGGAGTGCCCGCCCCGGTGGGCATCACCCCCCTGCTGCTGCTGGGCCTGCCCATCCTCCTCATGCGGCGGGCAGCCCGGCTCGCGACCGACGACGGCGGTGGCGCCGGTGGCGCGGCGCCGGGGCCGGGAGGCAGGTCCGGCGGTGAGGTGCTGTCGGCCGGGACCGTCTTCGCCGCGGTGCTCTGCGGCTACCTGGCCGTCGGGGCGGGCGCGACCGTGTACGCCGCCCGGGGGCCGGTGCCGGCCGATCCGCTCAGCGCGGCCTGGCACGTGCCGCTGGTCGCGGTGGTCTCGGCCGCTGCCGGGGTCTGGGCCGCGCGCGGCCGGCCGGGAGCGCACTGGCCGTCCTGGGTGCCGAGGGGCGTACGGAGAGCCCTCGCACGCCCCCGGTACGCGCTGGCGCTGCGCGCCGGGAGCGCGGGGGCGCTCGTACTCGTCGGCGGGGGCGCGCTGCTGCTCGCGGCCTCGCTCGTGTGGCACGGGGGCGAGGCGCAGGCGTCGTTCCTGTCGCTGACCGGGGTGTGGTCGGGCCGGTTCGCGGTGCTCCTGGTGGCGTTGGCGCTGGTGCCGAACGCGGCGGTGTGGGGCGCGGCGTACGCGCTCGGACCGGGTTTCGCCGTGGGCACCGGGGCGACCGCAACCCCGCTCGGCTTCGCGGGATCGCCCGCGATGCCGGGGTTCCCGCTGCTGGCGGCGCTCCCGGCGGAGGGGTCCGGGTCGCCGCTGACCTGGGCGGTCGGCGGGGTGCCGCTGGTGGCCGGGCTGGTCGTCGGGTGGTTCGCGGTGCGGCGGGCGCGGGAGGTCTCCTACGCGGAGACGGCGCTGACCGCGGCGCTGGGCGGGCTGGTGTGCGGGCTCCTGCTGGGCGCGCTCGCGGCGCTGGCCGGAGGGCCGCTGGGCTCCCGGGAACTGGCCGACTTCGGTCCGGTGTGGTGGGCGACCGGGGCCGCGGCGGCGGGGTGGTCCGTGGGGCTGGCGGTGCCGGTGGCGCTGGTGGTGCACGGGTGGCGGGAGCGGCCGGTGCGGGGGACCCGGGCGGCGCGCAAGGACGCGGGGAACTGGCACGACAGCGGGGTCCGGGAGCTCCGGTGGGCCACCCTCCGCAAGGCCGCGGGCACCCTGGTCCCGGACTTCCCGTCCCCCTGGGCCCCGCCCCCGGGGCCGGGGGCAAGCCCGAAGCCGCTGCCGGGGCCGGGCCCGGGGCAGGGGGGCCGCGGCGCGGCTCCGCTGCCCGGCGGCACGCTGGCCGGGGTGCGGGTGGTGCCGCTGCGCGGTGGGCCGCTCCCGTCGTCCGGGGCGGTCCCGGGCGCGGCCGACCTGCTTCCCGGAGCGGGAACCCGTCCGGTGGTACCGCTGCCGGTGACGCCGGTGACGCCGGTGACGCCGGTGACGCCGGTGACCGGGGGCTCTGCGCAAGCGCCCGCCCCCGCTCCGGGCGCCGCCCTGCCGGGGGAGGAGGACACCGGCTCCCTCGGGGCCGCGGGCCTGTCGCCCGGGGTGGTGGGGGCGCGGGTCATGACCAGGCGGGTGCCGCCGGAAGCGGCAGAGTAGCCGGGCCCGGGGGGCCGCCAGGGGGTGTCTGGCGGTCCTACTCCGGGACCTTCAGGACGTCGCCCAGGAAGTTGTCCGGCAGCTGGGTGTTGCACTGGAGTTCCGCGGTGCGGGTGAGGGCGTCGTCGCGGCAGATGTAGAAATCCTTGTACGCGATCTGCAGGCCGTAGGTGCCCAGGGCCAGGATCAGGGCCAGGGACGCCGTCACCAGGCCGCTGACCGCGGCCGCGCGCTGCGGGCGGGCCGCCGGGCCGAGGGCCGCCAGGCCGCTTTCGGCCGGAGCGGGGGTGGCGGGGGCCGGCGCGGCGCCCGGAGCGGACGGCTCCTCGCGGGGGGCGGGACGCTTGCCGCGCAGGGCGCTCACGCCCCAGTACAGCGCGAGCGCACCCAGCAGCAGGCCCGCCGACGGGATCCCGAAGACGCCGAGGAAGAAGCCCCACATGCCGGCGAGCAGCGCGTACCGGGCGCGGCGCTGGACCGGGTCGGTGGGGTCCCAGCGGGCCGGTCCGCCCGCGGGGCCGCCCGGTCCGTCACCGCCGTCCCGGTCCCGGTTCCGGCGCTCGTGCCCGTCCGCGCCGCTCCTCGGCTCCCAGAGCTGGTCGGGCCGCCCCTCCGGGGGTGCCGCGTAGGGGTTGTCCTGCCGCGGGTCGCGGTCGGGTGCGGACGGGGGAGTGGGAGAGGAGGGCTGACGGCGGTCCGGCATCGGGTGCGTTTCTTCCCCTGTGTCGTGATGTGCGGCGTGGAGTGCGGTGCGCGTGCGGTGTGTTCGTGGTGGGCGGGGCGCGGGCGAAAGGTCGTGAACGACGTGTATGCCTGACGCTACCTGCCGGTCGTCCCCCCGTCCCTCGGGGGCCGTCCGGTGTGCCGGTATCGTTGCAGGCGGTCGGTGGCTTCGTATGGTCCCCCGTATGTCGGGGTACCCGAGTTTCGTACGACCGTACAAAGACGAAACCCGCATTCCGCAAGAAAGGGCCTCCCATGGCCGCCTCCCGCCTGGTCGTGCTGGTTTCCGGCTCCGGCACCAATCTCCAGGCCCTGCTCGATGCCGTCGACCTCGGCGCCGAAGTCGTCGCCGTGGGAGCCGACCGAGAGAACATCGTGGGGCTGGAGCGGGCCGAAAAGGCCGGCATCCCCACCTTCGTGTGTCCCGTCAAGCAGTACGCCGACCGCGCGGAGTGGGACGCGGCGCTCACCGAGGCCACCGCGGCCTTCGCACCGGACCTGGTGGTCTCCGCCGGGTTCATGAAGATCGTGGGCGAGCGGTTCATCGACCGCTTCGGCGGCCGGTTCATCAACACCCACCCCGCCCTGCTGCCCGCCTTCCCCGGCGCGCACGGCGTGCGGGACGCCCTCGCGTACGGCGCGAAGGTCACCGGCTGCACGGTCCACTTCGTGGACTCCGGCGTGGACACCGGTCCGATCATCGCCCAGGGTGTGGTCGAGATCCGGGACGAGGACGACGAAGCCGCTCTGCACGAGCGCATCAAGGAAGTCGAGCGCACGCTGCTCGTCGATGTCGTGGGGCGCCTGGCCCGGCACGGCTACCGCATTGAGGGACGAAAGGTAACGATCCAGTGACCGCCGTAGAGACCGCAGAGAGCAACGACCCCGTGACGACCCAGCGGCCGATCCGGCGCGCGCTCGTGAGCGTCTACGACAAGACGGGACTGGAAGAGCTGGCCCGCGGCCTGCACGAGGCGGGCGTCACGCTCGTCTCCACCGGCTCCACCGCCTCGAAGATCGCCGCCGCCGGGGTGCCCGTCACCAAGGTGGAGGAGCTGACCGGCTTCCCCGAGTGCCTGGACGGCCGGGTCAAGACCCTGCACCCCCGCGTGCACGCGGGCATCCTCGCCGACCTGCGCCTGGAGGACCACCGCCGCCAGCTCGCCGAGCTGGAGGTCGAGCCCTTCGACCTGGTGATCGTCAACCTGTACCCCTTCCGCGAGACCGTCGCCTCGGGCGCGAGCCCGGACGAGTGCGTCGAGCAGATCGACATCGGCGGCCCCTCGATGGTCCGCGCCGCCGCCAAGAACCACCCGTCGGTGGCCGTGGTGACCAGCCCCGAGCGCTACGCCGACGTCCTGGACGCGGCCAAGGGCGGCGGTTTCGACCTGACCGCGCGCAAGCGGCTGGCGGCCGAGGCCTTCCAGCACACCGCGGCCTACGACGTCGCCGTGGCCTCCTGGTTCACGAACGCGTACGCGCCGCAAGAGGGCGCCGTGCTGCCCGAGTTCCTGGCCGGCGCCTGGGACCGCAAGGCGAGCCTGCGCTACGGCGAGAACCCGCACCAGGCCGCCGCGCTGTACACGGACGGACAGCCGGGCGGGCTCGCCAACGCCGAGCAGCTGCACGGCAAGGAGATGTCCTTCAACAACTACGTCGACACCGAGGCCGCCCGCCGGGCCGCCTACGACCACGACGAGCCCTGCGTCGCGATCATCAAGCACGCCAACCCCTGCGGCATCGCGATCGGCGCGGACGTCGCCGAGGCGCACCGCAAGGCGCACGCCTGCGACCCCCTCTCGGCCTTCGGCGGCGTCATCGCCGTCAACCGCCCGGTGACCGTCGCGCTCGCCGAGCAGGTCGCGGAGATCTTCACCGAGGTGATCGCCGCCCCGGCCTACGAGGACGGCGCGCTGGAGGTCCTCGCCAAGAAGAAGAACATCCGCGTCCTGAAGGTGGACGGCGACCCGCACCAGCCGGGCGACCTCAAGCCGATCAGCGGCGGCGCGCTGCTCCAGCACTCCGACCTCTTCCAGGCCGAGGGCGACGACCCGGCGAACTGGACGCTCGCCACCGGCGAGGCCCTGTCGCCGGACGCCCTCGCCGAGCTGGCCTTCGCCTGGAAGGCCTGCCGCGCCGTCAAGTCGAACGCCATCCTGCTGGCCAAGGACAGCGCCTCGGTCGGCGTCGGCATGGGTCAGGTCAACCGGGTCGACTCGGCGAAGCTCGCCGTCGAGCGGGCGGGCGCCGAGCGCGCGCAGGGCTCGTACGCCGCCTCGGACGCGTTCTTCCCGTTCCCGGACGGGCTGGAGATCCTGACCGCCGCGGGCGTCAAGGCCGTGGTGCAGCCGGGCGGTTCGGTCCGTGACGAGCAGGTCGTCGAGGCGGCGCGGAAGGCGGGCGTCACGATGTACTTCACCGGGACGCGCCACTTCTTCCACTGATCCCGTCCAGCGGTACTGGTGAGAACGGCAAAGGCCGCGCCCCGCAGCGAGTGCGGGGCGCGGCCTTCGCCGTCTGCCGTGGTGCGACGCGCCTCAGTACCGCGGGCGGTTGAAGTACTGGCTCGCATCGCTCTTCGCGAGGAAGACGATGATGAGGATGCCGAGCACCAGGCTGACGAGCGCGAAGATGTTCGCGGTCAGCAGGCTGATGAGGCTGAACAGCGTGATGACCGAGGCGTAGATGATCGCCGAGATCCGGACGCCGCTGCCGCCCTTGCCCAGCTTGGCGGCGGTGAGGATGGCCCACAGCGCGAAGCCCAGGATGAGCACGCCCATGGCGATCATGGCGCCCGCGCCGAAGGCGGCGGCCTTGTCGGTGTCGGCGGTGCTCAGCCCCGAGGTGGACGAGGTGTCGGCGCCCGAGATCATGTCCGCGACCCAGGCGGAGGCGATCATGACGACCACCGCGCCGATGGCCTGGAGCCCGCCCAGGATGTACAGCATGACGCGGGCGCCCTTGACGCCGCCCGGCATCTCGACGGGCGCGCCCGGGTAGCTGCCCGGGTAACCGGCGGGGGCACCCTGCTGGGGGTAGCCGTAGCCCGGCTGGCCCTGCGGGGGGATGCCCTGGGGGGCCTGTTGCGGGTAGCCGTAACCGGGCTGGCCCTGCGGTGCCTGGGGCTGCTGTCCGTACGGGTTGTTCGGGTCGCCGAAGCTCATCTTGAGGTGTTCCTCCGTGGAAGTGCAGGGACGCACGGCACGCACGGAGGAACTCTGCGACTTGCGGTACGCCCCCCGGCACTGCCCGCGGCACTCTTTGTCCTGCATCGTCGTCGGACCGGCCGCGACTTGTCCAGTTGGTTCCCGCGCGTCCCCGGACTCGTTGTGCAAGTGCAATGAACCCGGCGCCCGGTTGAGCCGCCTGACCGGCCGTGACTGGAACCGGGGGCACTCCATCCGGGAAGATGGGTCCATGACCGCCCAGATTCTCGATGGCAAGGCCACCGCGTCCGCGATCAAGTCCGAACTGACGGCCCGCGTGGCGGCCCTCACGGCCCGGGGCATCACCCCCGGCCTGGGCACCCTGCTGGTCGGCGACGATCCCGGAAGCCGCTGGTACGTCAACGGCAAGCACAAGGACTGCGCCGAGGTCGGCATCGCCTCGATCCAGCGCGAACTGCCCGCGACGGCCTCCCAGGAGGACATCGAGGCGGTCGTCCGCGAACTGAACGCCGACCCGGCGTGCACCGGGTACATCGTCCAACTGCCGCTCCCCAAGGGCATCGACACCAACCGCGTCCTCGAACTGATGGACCCGGCCAAGGACGCGGACGGGCTGCACCCGATGTCGCTCGGGCGGCTGGTGCTGAACGAGCCGGGCCCGCTGCCGTGCACCCCGTACGGGATCGTGGAACTGCTCCGCCACCACGGCGTGGAGATCAACGGCGCGCACGTGGTGGTGCTCGGCCGCGGCATCACCGTCGGCCGGTCCATCGGGCTGCTGCTGACCCGCAAGTCGGAGAACGCGACCGTCACCCTGTGCCACACCGGTACGCGCGATCTGCCCGCCCTGCTGCGCAGCGCGGACATCATCGTGGCGGCGGCGGGCGTGCCGCACCTGGTCAAGCCCGAGGACGTGAAGCCGGGAGCGGCCGTCCTGGACGTCGGTGTCAGCCGGGACGCGCAGGGGAAGATCGTCGGCGACGTGCACCCGGGGGTCGCGGAGGTGGCCGGCTGGCTGTCCCCGAACCCGGGCGGTGTCGGCCCGATGACACGGGCGCAACTGCTGGTGAATGTGGTGGAGGCGGCGGAGCGGCTGGTTCCGGCGGCGGGGACCGCGTGAGCACGCCCGACCAGCCGGGGGCCGGGGCCTTCGCCGCGGCGGCGGAGCCCCCGGCCGCCGCGGGGCAGGACCCCGCCGGGGCGCGGCCGTCGCGGCGGCCGCCGCGGGTCACGCTCGACACCGCCCGCCCCGAGGGCGGCGGCCGGGCGGCGCCCGGGGGCGCGCCCGCGCCGGCCCGTCAGTGGCCCATGCTCAGCGTGCTCGGCGCCACCGCCACCGGGCTGCTCGTCACCGCGTTCGGGCAGTCCCGGGTCGGCTGCCTGTTCATCGGGGTGGCGCTGGTCGCCGCCGCGGTGCTGCGGCGGGTGCTGCCGTCCGTGGGCATGCTCGCGGTGCGCTCCCGCTTCACGGACATGGTCACCTACGGCCTCCTCGGCGTCGCGATCATCCTGCTCGCCCTGGTGACCGAACCGAAGCCGTGGCTGGAGATCCCGTTCCTGACGGACGCCGTGCGGTTCACCGTCCGCTGACGGGCGCGGCGCCGGTCACCGGTGCCCCGAGCGCCGTCAGGGTGGCCAGGGTCGCGGCGATGGCGGGCTGCGCCCTGGCGCCCGTACGGACCAGCGCCTCGACGGTCCGGCCGCGCCCCGGCAGCGTGAGGAGCGCGGTGCCGGGCGGCGGGCTGTCGCACAGCAGCCGCGGCAGGATCGTCACCGCGTGCCCGGTGGCCACCAGTCCCAGCGCCCCGCGCAGGTCCCCGCAGTCGTGCTCGATCCGCGGGGTGAAACCGGCGTTGCGGCAGGCGTGCAGGAGCATCTCGCGGCAGCTGCTGGGCGGCGGCGCGGAGATCCACGCCCGGTCGCGCAGCGCCGCCACCCCGTCCCGCGCCACGGCCGGCCGCAGGGCCTCCGGGAACGCGAGGCACAGCGGGTCGTCGAAGAGGGGCACCGAGGTGGTGCCGATCGCGGGGGGCGCGCCGAGCAGGTGGTAGTGGTAGGTGACCGCCAGGTCCAGCTCGCGCCGGCGCAGCCGCGGCACGGCGTCCTCCGGTTCGGCCTGGACGATCCGGGGCCGCAGCAGCGGGTGACGGCGCGCCAGCTCCGCGACGAGCGGGGCCGCCACCGGGCCGAGCGCGCTCGGGGCGCAGCCGATGCTCAGCTCCCCGCTGAGGTCGTCGTCGAGCGCCCGGACCGCCCCCTCGGCCCGCTCCAGCGCGGCCAGTACGTGCTCGCACTCGGCCGCGAGGGCCGCCCCTGCCGCGGTGAGCCGCAGCCCGCGCCCCTCGCGCCGCATCAGGGAAGCTCCCGCTTCGCTCTCCAGGGCGCGCAATTGCTGCGAAACGGCGGACGGGGTGACGCCGTGCAGATCGGCGACCGCGGTCACCTTCCCGTGTTGTGCCAGGTCACGAAGGATCACCATGCGCTTCACATCAAGCATGAGTTCATCTTAATGATGGTTGAAGCCTGAGTAGCTGGACTTCACGGTCTTCCTCGCGCCATCCTCGGTCCATGACGACTCTGAAGATTCTGCTGATCGGCGCGAACGGAACCCTCGGACGAGCGGTCCACACGGCTCTGCGGGAGCGCGGGCACGAGGTCATCACCGCCTCCCGCAAGGACGCGGACTTCTCCGTCGACATCACCGACCCCGCCTCGATCCGCGCCCTGTACGACCAGGTGGGCCCGGTCGACGCGGTGGCGAGCGCGGCGGGCAGCGTCCCCTGGAAGCCCGTCGGCGAGCTGACCACCCAGGACATCCGCGCCGGCCTCGAAGGCAAGGCCGTCAGCCAGATCGAGCTGGTCCTCCAGGGCCTGGAGCGGCTGCCCGAGCACGGCTCGTACACCCTGATCACCGGCATCCTGGCCCGCGAGTTCCTGCTCACCGGCGCGGTCTCCTCCCTCGCCAACGGCGCCGTCGAGGCCTTCGTCCGCGCGGCGGCCATCGAACTCCCGGGCCGCCAGCGGATCAACGCGGTCAGCCCGACGGTCTTCGAGGAGTCCATGGACGTCTACGGGGACATCTTCGCCGGATTCGACGCCGTACCGGTGAGCCGGGCCGCGGCCGCCTACGTGAAGTCCATCGAGGGCCACCAGACCGGACAGGTGTTCCGCGTCGGGTAATCATGCCCGGACTGCCGGGACCGTTCATCACGTCGATAACCGCACTGCGTAAAGCCGAACCATGGCAGGCCTTCCGAGCTCCGTCCGTGCACTGCACAGTCGGTAGGTATCTCTGGAATTTTCCGGATTACGGAGGGCACTGATGAACGCAACGGACGAAGGCTCGGGAACAGGCACGGGCGCGGAAACAGGAACAGGAACGGGAACGGCTCCCCGGGTACTGAAAATCGGTCTGGTCGGGGGCCTCAGTTTCCCGTCGACGATCACCTACTACTACCGCATCAACCGTGAGATCAACCGTCGGCTCGGTCTCGCGCACTCTCCGCGCATCGCCCTGGAAAGCCTGGACTTCCAGCCGATGGTGGAAGCGATAGCGGCCCGGGACGGCGACTCGGTGGCCGGTCAGATCGCGGGCGCCGCGCGCCGCCTGGGGGCGGGCGGCGCCGACTTCTTCGCGATCTGCTGCAACACCGTCCACGAGTACGCCGACCTGGTCACCGCGCAGACCGACCTCCCGCTCATCAACATCTGCAAGGTGACCGCGGCGGAGACCGAGCGCCGCGGCTTCACCAAGGTCGCCCTGCTGGGCTCCGCCTTTTCGATGGAGGAGTCCTTCTACCGCGACGAGTTCACCGCCCGCGGCATCGAGGTGGTCGTCCCGGAGGCGGACGACCGCGCCTTCATGCAGTACTCCATCGAGCGCGAGCTGTGCACCGGCACCATCTCCCAGGCCACCCGCGACCGCTTCCTGCGGATCTCGAACGACGCCCTCGCGCAGGGCGCGCAGGCGCTCGTCCTGGCCTGCACCGAGGTGCCGCTCGTGGTCCGCCCGGAGGACTTCGACGCTCCGGTGATCGACACGGTCCACGTGCACACCGAGGCCATCGTGGAGTACGCCCTGGCCCACGCCGGGGACGCGGAGCCGGTCCCCGCCGCCGAGGCGGCCGGCGCGGGCGCCGGGCGGGCGTGATGCGCGCCGTCCACGTCAAGATGACGGTCGCGACGGTCCTCCTCGGCTCGTACCTCGTCGCGAGCAAACTGATCCTGCGCGAGGTGCCGGTCTTCACCGCCACCTTCGTGCGCCTGATCGCCGCGGTCCTGGTGCTCGCCGTGTACGTCCGCCTGCGGCCGCCGGAGCGCGGCGGGGGTGCGCGGCCCGCCCGGCCGGGGCGCCGCGACAGCCTGGTGCTCTTCGCGCAGACGCTGCTCGGGGTGTTCCTGTTCAGCGTGTTCGCCATGTACGGCGTCAAGATGACCGGGGCCATCGAGGCCGGCGTGCTCCTCGGCATGGTGCCCATCTCGATCAGCCTGGTCGCCATCGTCTTCCTGGGGGAGCGGCTGACCGGGCGGCGCGGGCTGGGGATCGCCCTGGCCGTGCTCGGGGCCGTCAGCATCAACGTGATGAGCGGCGGCGGCCGCACGGCCGGCGCGCACGCGGCGCTCGGCGTGCTGCTGCTGGTCTGCTCGGTGCTCTGCGAGGCCGTCTTCGTCACCTTCGGCAAGCTCCTGACGACGCCCATCGCGCCCGCCCGCCTGTCGCTGATCCTGTCGGTGGCCGGCGCGCTGATGTTCCTCGTCCCGGCGGGCGTCGAATCGCACTGGGGGGCGGACCTGGCCGGGGTCGGCTGGCAGACCTGGGCGCTGATGGCCTACACCGGGATCGCCATCAACGGGATCGCGGTCGTGCTCATGTACGACAGCCTCGACAGCATGGACACCACGGTGGTGGCGGCCTTCACGGCCCTCACCCCGGTCAGCGGCGCCGTGCTGTCCGTCCTGCTGCTCGGCGAGCAGCTTCGCGCCTACCACCTGGTCGGCATGGTCCTGGTGGTCGCCGGGGTCTTCGTCGTGGCCAAGGAGAAACCCGTCGGGAAAGGAGGCGAGGTGACCGCGGAATCCTCCGGAGAGCCTTCCGGAGAATCCGCCGGGAGCCGTCCTGCGTATTCCGGCAGTGCGGTTATCTGAACCTTGAGGGGCCTTCTCGGCCGTGCCCCCGGCACGGCAGAGTCTCAGTAGGACGAGACTCACAAGAAGGGAACGGTACCAATGGCGACTGCCCTTGCTGCCCCTCTCATTTCCTCCGTAAAGGGTTCCGAGAATTCCTTTGACCAGGACCTTGCGAACGACCTGCAGAAGGCATTTCCGGAGTCCGGGCCACATGACCGCGAAGTGCGGCTGAAGCTCTTCAAACGGCTCCACGCCCACTACGTCGCCTACATGGCCGGGCCCGAGGACTTCTCCTCGATCCCGCGGCTCAACGGCGACCCGGGCATCACCGCCATCGAGGACGCCTGGCTGTCGTGGGAGGACGGCCAGGTGGACCTCGACGCGCTGCCGAAGACGGGCACGGAGTTCCGCAGCTGGTTCCTGACCACCGCGGACCAGCACACCCAGCCGGAGTTCTGCGCCTACCTCGCGGAGGACGCCGACCTCAACGAGATCGCCCTCTTCTTCATGGGCGAGGAGCTGGTCGACAGCAAGTTCGACGACCTGATGGCCATGGTGCAGATCGGCACCCAGGGCCCCACCAAGCTCACCATCGCCGAGAACTACTGGGACGAGATGGGCGAGGGGAACATCGAGCACATCCACACCCGGATGTTCGAGCACTCCGCCCAGTACATGCGCACCCACCTCGCCAAGTCGGGCGTGGACTACTCCAACCTGCAGTTCCCCGAGGCGTACGAGAACGCCTCGCTGCTGCTGCAGTACGGCATCCACCGCCACCTCAACCCCCGCGCGCTCGGCGCGATGGGCGTCCTGGAGCAGAGTGCCTCGCCGCGCTTCCAGGCGATGGTCGACGGCTGCCGCCGGCTCGGCGTCCCCGAGGACGTCATCGACTACCAGCGGATCCACGTCCACGTGGACGCCGACCACGGCGCCGAGTGGTTCGAGGGGGTCTTCGTACCGCTCGTGGACCGCTCCCCGGGCCTGCTCCGGGAGATCTCCCTCGGGGTGCTCACCCGGGTGCGCGTGGCCAACGGCTACTACGCGCGCATCTGGGACGCCATGAAGGCCCTCCGCTAGCAGCCGGGGCCCCGAAGGGCCGGACAGCCGGGACAGGGAACGTCGAGAACGGGTGGAATCGATGCCGATCGCAGAAATACCCCGGAAGCCGCAGCTCCTGTACGCACGAGCCCGCGTGACCGGGCACGACCAGACCGTCTACCTCATCAAACTGTTCGTCGCCGCCGCGCTCGTCGCCGCGGGCGTCCTCCTCACGGCGCAGGACGGACTGCTGCCCTCCGCGGCGGGCGTGGTGCTGCTCGCCGCCGTCTACACGCACATGGTGGAGCTCCAGCACCAGGCGCTGCACCACACCGCCTTCACCTCCGCCAAGCCCCACCGGATCGTGGGGATCCCGCTCGGGCTGCCGCTGCTCGTGTCGTACACCCACTACCGGGTGCGCCACTTGCAGCACCACAAGGCGCTCGGGACCCCGCAGGACTCGGAGTTCTTCGGCTTCGACACCAGGGCCCCCCTCACCTGGGGGATGTTGGCGCGCGGCGCCTTCGACTACACCCGGCTGTGGGTGATCGGCCGCGAGATCGTCCGCAGCTGGCGCGGCACCTGGGAGTACGACGCCGGGGACATCTCCGACCGCAGGCGCGGCGAGATCATGTCCGAGTACCGGTGGATGGCCGTCCTGCCGGTGGCGGCGGTGGCCCTGGCGCTCGCCGGGTACGGCGGTCCGGTGCTGGAACTGTGGGTGCTGCCGCTGCTCGTCGCGGCGCCGATGCACTTCTTCCTGGAGCTGCCGGAGCACATCCTGTGCGACACGGAGACCACGGACGTGCTGCGCAACACCCGCTCCATCACCGGGAGCTGGTTCAGCACCTGGTACACCAACGGCAACAACCTGCACGTCGAGCACCACGCGGCGATGACGGTGTCCATCAACCGGCTGCGGGCGCGGCACGAGGAGGTCACCACCCTGGCGAAGTACGTCGACCGCAGCTACCCGGCGTTCTTCCTGTCGGTGGCGCGGGAGGCGATGCGCAACGCGCGGCGCTCGCCGGAAGCCGTGGCCGAGCAGGCCGAGGCGGCCCGGGCGGTCACAGCGCCCGCACCCGTCGCCACCCCCGGACCGTCCCCGGTGTCCGTCGGGGCCTCGGGCGGACCGCGCCGCTCCCGGGAGGGGTCGGAATGAACCGGCGGCCCGTCCAGGTGCAGGGCCCGGCGATCCATCTGGCCGCCGCGGTCTCCGCCCAGCGCATCCCCGGTCTGATCAGTGCTTCCTTCATCGGCAGCCAGATCCGGCTGGAGGTCCCCGAGGCAGAGTTCAGCATCTGGGTCGGGGCGCACGGACCGGCCGGGCTGGCGCTGCGGATCGAAGCGGTGTTCCGGGAGCTGGGCCAGGACCGCCGGGCCGGCGGCACCTGGTGGAACACCTGGGACCTCACCGTGGAGGGCCCGGCCCCGGACCCCGGGGCCACGGAGGGCGCTCCCGCCCCGGAGCCCGCCGCGGGCCACCCCCGGCCGCGCAGGTGCGTACC
Source organism: Streptomyces sp. NPDC006529 (assembly GCF_040611795.1). Lineage (NCBI taxonomy): Bacteria > Bacillati > Actinomycetota > Actinomycetes > Kitasatosporales > Streptomycetaceae > Streptomyces > Streptomyces sp. NPDC006529. The sequence goes on from NZ_JBEXPB010000002.1 coordinate 121,854, forward strand.
GGCCGAGCGCACCGCGCGGGCGCTGGCCGGGGAGATCGCGGTGGCCCGCAGGAGGTTCGCCGACCTGCTGGCGGAAGCCAGGCAGCAGGGCCGGGCCGCAGCCTGAACGAGTGCGCCGGCCGGGGGAATCCCGGCCGGCGCACCCGTGCGTGTGCCGTGGACCACAGGGACCCGGCGCATGGGCCGCCCCCGGGTCGGATAGCCTGACGACGGATGTCTCTTCACGTCAAGATGTACTGCGGATATGGAGCGGCGTCCTCCAGCACATGGGGCGGGGACGCCCCACCGCCAGCTGTCTAACGGAGAAGGCCATGACCCGCACTCCCGTGAATGTCACCGTCACCGGCGCCGCCGGCCAGATCGGCTACGCGCTGCTCTTCCGCATCGCGTCCGGTCACCTGCTCGGCCCGGACGTGCCGGTCAACCTGCGCCTCCTGGAGATCCCGCAGGGCCTCAAGGCCGCCGAGGGCACCGCCATGGAGCTCGACGACTGCGCCTTCCCGCTGCTGCGCGGCATCGAGATCACCGATGACGCCAACAAGGCCTTCGACGGCGCGAACGTCGCCCTCCTCGTCGGCGCCCGCCCGCGTACCAAGGGCATGGAGCGCGGCGACCTGCTCGCGGCCAACGGCGGCATCTTCAAGCCCCAGGGCAAGGCCATCAACGACAACGCCGCGGACGACATCAAGGTCCTCGTCGTCGGCAACCCGGCCAACACCAACGCGCTCATCGCGCAGGCCGCGGCCCCGGACGTACCGGCCGAGCGCTTCACCGCGATGACCCGCCTCGACCACAACCGCGCGATCTCGCAGCTGGCCGCCAAGACCGGCGCCGCCGTCTCCGACATCAAGCGCCTGACCATCTGGGGCAACCACTCGGCCACCCAGTACCCGGACATCTTCCACGCGGAGATCGCGGGCAAGAACGCCGCCGAACTCATCGCCGACCAGGCCTGGCTCGCCGACGACTTCATCCCGACCGTCGCCAAGCGCGGCGCGGCGATCATCGAGGCCCGTGGCGCGTCCTCGGCCGCCTCGGCCGCCAACGCCGCCATCGACCACGTGTACACCTGGGTCAACGGCACCGCCGAGGGCGACTGGACCTCCATGGGCATCCCCTCGGACGGCTCCTACGGCGTCCCGACCGGGATCATCTCCTCCTTCCCGGTCACCACGAAGAACGGCTCGTACGAGATCGTCCAGGGCCTGGACGTCAACGAGTTCTCCCGCGCCCGCATCGACGCCTCCGTGGCCGAGCTGGTCGAGGAGCGCGACGCGGTCCGCGAGCTGGGCCTCATCTAGTCGACGCCACCACCCCCGCGCGGTCACGTCGGTGACCCCGCCCCCTGTGCGCCCCGGCCGGACCCGGCCGGGGCGCTTCGGCGTGAACAGGACTGTTTTGGCCGGGATCCGACTGTCCGGCGAGGTAAAAGAAATCTAAGGTCGCCCGGTGACCGACCTCCCTCTTCCCCACCAGCCCACACCTGCCGACCGTGGCGCCGCCGGGGACGACGTCCGGGGCGGCCGGCCCCCCGTCCATCCCGCGCTCAGCGAAGCGGGCCGGATGCTGTGCGCGGGCACCTACCTCGACGCCGCCTACCGCGACCGCGTCATCGACGAGCTGTACGTCCACGCGGAGCGCATCGTCGCCCCCTCGTACGGCTTCGACGCCGCCCGCGTCCTCGCCCACGCGCTGCGCGCCCGCCGCGCCGAACTCGGCTGGGCCGCCGGGATAGTGGGCGCCTGGTTCGTCGGCATGATCCTCACCGGCGGCGCCCTGGTCGCCCTGCTGCTGCCCTTCCTCCTGCTGAGCCTCTCCGGCTGGCTGCGCCGCCAGGACAGCAGGCTGGTGCGCTTCCTCGGCGTGGTGCTGCGCGTCTACACCTGGGTGCTGCTGGTGATCCTGGTGACCGCGCTGGTGGGGGCGGCCAACACCTTCGGGGGGCTCGGCGGCTTCGGCGCCGAAACCCTGCTGGACGGCTTCTCCGGCTCCGTCACCGGCCCCTCGGACGGCTACTACTCCGGTTACGACGACTACGCGTCCGCCCGCTCCTCCGGCCCCGGCGGCTCCCCCCTGTGGTGGGTGCTCGCCGTCTTCCTCGCGCTGGTCACGCTCGTCTGGCTGCAGCGCGGCCAGGCCGCCCGCGCCATCGCCGGCGAACTCTCCCCGGGCCGGTACGCCGACCTCGCGGGCGACCCCGCCGAGACCGCCCAGGGCGTCCGCTTCACCCGGATCCGCGGCCGGGTCCGCGCCGAGCAGCACAACCCGCTGATCATGTACAACGTCAACGACCCGTTCTGCGGCGCAGGTGATCCGTACTACCCGTGGCACCTCTCGGTCGAGCTGCGCCCGCGCGAGGACCTCGGCCCCGACCGCAAGGCCGTCCCCGTCACCAACAGCCACCTCGTGCGCCGGATCGTCCCGCTGCTCCAGGCCCTGCGGGTGCCCTCGCCGCACGGCTCCCCGGCCGCCGAGGCCGCCGTACTGGACCGGTTGCGCGAACTCGTCGTCGACGAGTGCGTGTTCCTGCCCGCCGGCGGGCTGCCGCACCGCGACGCTGTCCCGCTCACCCCCGACGCCTGGACCGAGCACCTGAACGGCGCCGTCGAGGAGGGCGGCGAACGCCGCCGCCACTTCCTGCGCATCCGGGTCGGCGGCTGGGACGAGAACCTCGTCGTCACCCTCTTCGTCCGCGTTCACACCCAGGGCGGCATGATGATGCTGGAGGTCGCCCCGCACGTCCTGCTGCCGCTGCGCACCGTCTTCCAGAACGCCGACGCCGACGCCCACCGCTACCTCCACAACAACTGGCTGGGCAAGGCGGCCTGGGCGGTGCGCCACACCCCCGGCTCGCTCGCCTCGTCCGTCGCCATCCTCGGCCGCGGCACCGCCAGCTGGTGGCGGATCGCCACCGGCGGCCACGGCGGCGCCCTGCCCGAGGGCCCCGGTCTCTCGGTGCGCGAACTGGCCTCCCAGGACAACGGGTCGCTCTTCCACCTCATGGACCTCGACCGGTACCTGAAAACCATTCAGGACCGGGTGGTCAGCGGTGTGACACTGGCCCTGCACGAAGCGGGCTGGCACACCGAGGAGTTCGCCCAGCGCGCGGTCACGGTCGCCGAGGGCGGGGTGTTCATCCAGTCGGTGAACGACAGTGCCTTCAGCATCGGCGGCAGCGGACACACCAACACCACCCACGCGGGCAGGAGGAGGAGCAGCGGTGGCCACCAGCGGTGAGCAGCAGGAACAGGGCCGGACACCCGGCCGGGGGAACGGCGGGGGACACGGCGAGGACGCCGGACCAGCCGTCCGATTCGGCGATGTCAGCGACAGCGCCTTCAGCATCGGCGGCAGCGGCAACACCAACACGGTCCACCACCACGTCGGCGGCGCCGCGGCCGTGCCCGGCCCCGAGGAACTGCTGGAAGCGGTACGGGACCTGCGCGCCGCGCTGGTCCGGCTGCCCCGCGGCGCGGAGCGCAGCGCGCTCGACGCCGAACTCGACGAGGTCGCCGGCGATCTGGAGGACGCGGCCGTGATCCGGCCCGGGCTGCCCGAGCGGCTGCGCGCGGCCCTCACCCGCTGGGCCCCGCTGATCGAACCGCTGAACGCGGCGACCGCGCTCGGCGCCCTGCTCGTCACCCTGGGAGGCTGAACCGTGCCCCCCGCAGCCCCCGGTACGCCCCGCTGGGACTCGCAGGCCCAGCGCTGGATCTGGGACTCCGCCCCCGCCGCCCCGGGCTCCGCGGCGCCGCCCGCCGCCCCGCCGACGGTGCCCGCGCAGCCGCCCGTACCGCCCGCGCAACCGGCCGCCGCGCCGACGCAACCGGCCGCCGCGCCGCCCGCCGTGCCGCTCTACGGGCCGCCGCCCGGCGGTCCGGTGTACGGGCCCCCGGACCCGGGGGCCTGGCCCCCGGCCGGCCCCGACCGGCAGCTGCCGGTGCAGGCGCAGCCGCTGTACCCGCCCGCCCCGCCGCTCTACCCCGGCCCGGACGGCAGGGGCCCGGACGGGCCGCCGCGGCGCTGGCTGACCCCGGCCACGGCGGGCATCGCGGTGGCCGCCGTCGCGATCGGCGCGGCGGTCGTGTGGTTCGTGCTGCGCGACTCCGGCGGCGCCGCGCCCGACCAGGCGCACGGCACCGGGACGCCCAGCGTCTCGGCCTCCGCCTCCCCGGACCCGACAGGGAGCGCCTCCGACGGGCCCTCGGCCGTCGCGAGCGCCAGCGCCGGGCCCAGCGCGTCCGCCTCGGCGTCCGCGTCCTCGGCGGGCCACGTGACGCTGGAGGACCCGAAGGGCTTCACCGTCGCCGTGCCCCGGGGCTGGACTCGCGACGATCCCGGCAACGGCGTCTTCTACCGCTCCGCCGACCGCTCCTCGCTGCTCCAGGTCTTCCGGGTGGTCGAACCGGAGCTGAGCCCCCTCGACGCGGTCAAGGGGGCCTCGGCGGACCTGCGCAACCGCACCAGCGGCTACACGGAGGTCAAGGTCGGCGCGGTCCCGGGCGGCTCGGGCGCCTGCGAGCTGGTCTACGAGTACGACAGCGCGGAGTCCCACGGCCGCCGCCGGGGCGTCGAACGGGTCTTCTTCGCCCAGGACGGCAACAAGTGGGCCCTGCTGGCGGCCGGACCGGCCGGCGAGTGGGAGACCACCCAGGACCACCTCACGGCGGCGGTCGGGGCCTTCCGTCCGTAGCCGGTCCGCAGTCAGTTCTTGTACATGCCCGGGGTGTAGTGCCCCGGCACCAGACGGGTGGTGACGCCGAACCGGTTCCAGACGTTGATCGTCGCGATGACGGCGATCAGCTGGGCCAGTTCGGCCTCCTCGAAGTGCTTCGCGGCCTTCTCGTACACCGCGTCGGGAACGAAACCGTCGGTCAGGACGGTCACGGCCTCCGTCAGCTCGATCGCGGCCAGCTCCTTCTCGGTGTAGAAGTGCCGCGACTCCTCCCAGGCCGCGAGCTGGACGATCCGCTCGACGCTCTCGCCCGCCGCGATCGCGTCCTTGGAGTGCATGTCCAGGCAGAACGCGCAGTGGTTCAGCTGCGAGGCGCGGATCTTCACCAGCTCGACCAGGGCCGGGTCCAGGCCCTTCTTCGAGGCGATCTCCAGGGCGAGGACCGCCTTGTAGACCTCGGGGGCCAGCTTGGCGATCTGCATCCGGGGGGTGTGCTCGGGGGCGTGGTGGACGTGGGCGGTGTGCGGTGCGTTCGTGGTCATGGGTTCACCGTACGGACCGGACGGCCCAGCGATATGGTCCATGTTCATGACGGATTCCTGGGCCACTTTCGGCGCTGACCTGCATCTGGAGCTGTCCGCGGGACGCGGTCTGCGGGCCGGTCTCACCGAAGCGCTGCGCGAGGCCGCGCGGGGCGGACGGCTCGCCCCCGGAACCCGGCTCCCCTCCTCCCGTACCCTTGCCGCCGACCTCGGAATCGCCCGGAACACGGTCGCCGAGGCCTACGCCGAACTCGTCGCCGAGGGCTGGCTCACCGCCCGCCAGGGCTCCGGGACCCGGGTCGCCGAGCGGGCGCGGGCGCGCAGGGCCGCCGCGGCCGCGCCCGTACGCCGCCCCGCGCGCCGGGGGCCCTCGTACAGCCTGATGCCCGGCTCCCCGGACCTCGGCGGCTTCCCCCGCGCGGCCTGGCTGAGCGCGGCCCGGCGGGCGCTCACCGACGCCCCGAACGAGGCGTTCGGCTACGGCGGCGACCCGCGCGGCCGGGTGGAACTGCGCGAGGCGCTGGCCGGGTACCTGGCCCGGGCGCGGGGGGTCTACGCCGACCCCGAACGCATCGTGCTGTGCTCCGGCTTCGCGCACGGGCTCCAGCTGATGACCCGGCTGCTGCGGGCGCGCCGGGTCCGGGAGGCGGCCGTGGAGGCGTACAGCCTGGACGTGCACCGCGACCTCCTGGCACGCGGCGGGCTGCGGACCCGGCCGCTGGGGCTGGACGCCTCCGGGGCGCGGACGGGGGAGCTGGCCGGGCTCGGGGCGGGGGTGGGAGCGGTCCTGCTCACCCCGGCGCACCAGTTCCCCACCGGGGTCGCGCTGACGCCCGGGCGGCGGGCGGCCGCCGTGGACTGGGCGCGGACGACCGGCGGCCTGATCCTGGAGGACGACTACGACGGCGAGTTCCGCTACGACCGGCAGCCGGTCGGCGCCCTCCAGGGCCTCGACCCGGACCGGGTGGTCTACCTCGGCACCGCCAGCAAGTCCCTCGCGCCGGGCCTGCGCATGGGCTGGATCGTGGCGCCGCCGGGACTGGTGGACGAACTCCTCGCGGTCAAGGGCCGCACCGACTGGACGTCCAGCGCGCTGGATCAGCTGACGCTGGCGCAGTTCATCACGTCGGGGGCGTACGACCGGCACGTGCGGGGGATGCGGCTGCGGTACCGGCGGCGGCGCGACGAGCTGGTGGCGGCGGTGGGGTCGCGGGTCGCCGTGTCCGGCATCGCGGCGGGTCTGCACGCCGTGCTGGACCTTCCCGTGGGGACGGAGCGCTCGCTCCTCCAGTCGGCCGCCTGGCAGGAACTGGCCCTGGAGGGCCTGGCCCGCTTCCGGCACCCGGACGCCGCCATGCCGCCGCGCGACGCCCTGATCGTCGGCTACGGCACCCCCTCCGACAGCGCCTGGACCCCCACCCTGGCGGCCCTCCGAGCGACCCTGCCGTAAGACCCGCGCCGAGCCCCTTGCCTCCGGCGGCGCCTCAAACGCCGGCGAGGCTGGGGGGTCGGCAGCTCGGCGGAGGGGGCAAATCCAGCCGGCGGGGCTGGGGGAGTCGGCAGCTCGGCGAGGTCGGCTCGGCGGAGGGGGCAAATCCAGCCCCGCCGGCGTTTGAGGCGCCGCCGGAGGCGAGCGGTGGGGAGGTCGGCTGCCCGGCCCGGCTCGGCGGAGCAGGATCCGGGAGGCGGGGCGGATTCAGCCCCGCCGGCGTTTGAGGCGCCGCCAGGGGCACAGCGGGCGCGCCGCGTCCGGGGTCAGTCGGCCCGGGGCCGGGGCGGCGGCGGGGGCGGTTCGCCGAAGCGGGCCAGGGCAAGGGCACCGGTGACCGCGACCACGAAGCCGAGGACCGCGAGCCAGGTCAGCCCCTCCCGCGTCCGGTCCCCGAGCCACACCACGCCCACCACCGCCGGCCCGACCGTCTCCCCCAGCACCAGCCCGGCCGTGGCCGCCGTCACCGACCCGCGCTGCAAGGCGGAGGTGAGCAGCAGGAACGCCGCCCCACCCCCCAGCAGCAGCGCGTACGTCGCCGGGTTCGAAACCAGCGCCCCCGGCGCGAAGCCGTCGATCAGCCGGACCGCGACCTCCACCACCCCGAAGCCCGTCCCCGCACCCAGCCCCAGGACCAGCGCCCGCGCCCGCCCCGGCAGCCGCCCCGCCGCCGCCCCCACCAGCAGCACCGCCGCCGCGGCCCCCAGCATCGACCACTTGAGCGCCGTACTCCCCGGCCGCGACCCCTCCTCCCCGGAGGCGAGGCCCAGCAGGGCGAGCCCGAGGCAGACCACGCCGACCGCCGCCCACTCCGTACCGCTGAGGCGGACCTTCAGCAGCCGCGCCGCCACCACCGCGGTCACCGCGAGGCTGGCGGCCAGCGCCGCGCCCACGGCGTAGATGGGGATCGAGCGCAGGGCGATGATCTGGAAGACGAAGCCGACCGCGTCCAGGCTCAGACCGGCCAGATACCGCCACTGCCGCAGCGCCCGCAGCAGCAGCGCCGGGTCGACCCCCGACCCCGTCCCCGGCTCGGCCGCCCGCGCGGCCACCGCCTGGAGCACGGACGCCGTACCGAAACACACCGCGGAAGCGAGCGCGCACACCATCCCGATCAGCACGCGACGAACTGTAGACGGCCGGATTCCATCGGTGGGGCGCCCCGCTCTAGGGTGGGGGCCAACAGCACCGGCCAGGGGGAGCCCGTCCATGGACAACAGCAGCGGTACGGCACGGCGGCGCATGCGCTCCGGCGCCGTCGCCCTCGGCGGCGTGGGACTGCTCGCCGCCTCCCTCGTCGCCTGCGGATCGAGCGACGAGCCCGACCGGCGGTGCGTCTCGAAGACCTCGCTGAACAAGCTCGACGACAAGGAGTGCCGCAGCGGCGGCCACGGCACCTACTACTACGGCGGCACCACCAGCAACGGCAAGGCCACCGGCGGCAGCTTCGACAAGTCCGCGGTCAGCCGCGGCGGCATCGGCGGCGGCTCCAAGAGCAGCGGCGGCTGAGGGTGCGCCGCCACACCATCGAGCCCCGCCCCGACTGGCAGCGCATCGTCGAGGAGCAGGGGCTGGTCTACCCGCTGACCCGCTACCCCGACGACTCCCTGCGCCCCTACTGGGACGAGAGCGCGTACTACTCGTTCACCCTCCCCGAGGTCGAGGCGCTCGAAGAGGTCGTCGAGGAGCTGCACACGATGTGCCTGGCCGCGGCCGCGCACATCGTCGCGCACGACCGCTACGCCGACCTCGGGATCACCGACCCGCGGCTCGTCGCCCGGATCGCCGAGTCCTGGCGGCGGCGCGCCGAACAGCCCTCCCTGTACGGCCGGTTCGACCTGCGCTACGACGGCGCGGGCGGCCCGGCCAAGATGCTGGAGTACAACGCGGACACCCCGACCTCGCTGGTGGAGGCGGCCGGTCCGCAGTGGTTCTGGATGGAGGAGCGCTTCCCCGGCGCCGACCAGTGGAACTCGCTGCACGAGCGGCTCGTCGAGGCCTGGCGCCGCCAGGCCCCGCTGCTGCCGCCCGGGCCGGTGCACTTCGCGCACTCCGAGGCGGACGAACTGGGCGAGGACCTGATGACGGTCGCCTACCTCCAGGAGACCGCCGCGCAGGCCGGGCTCGCGACCGAGGCCCTCTCCGTGGAGCGGATCGGCTGGGACCGGCTCTCCGGCCGGTTCGTCGACGAGAAGCTCCGCTTCATCCGCAGCTGCTTCAAGCTCTACCCGTGGGAGTGGCTGGCCGAGGACGCGTTCGGCCCCCAGGTGCTCGACACCATGGACCTCGGCGGAGCTTCCGGTTCCACGCTGTGGATCGAACCGGTCTGGAAGATGCTGCTGTCCAACAAGGCCCTGCTGGCGATCCTGTGGGAGCTGTACCCGGACCACCCCCACCTGCTCCCCGCCTACCTCGACGGCCCGCGCGAGCTGGCCCGCACCACGGGGTACGCCGTGAAGCCGCTGCTGGGCCGCGAGGGCGCCGGCGTCACCCTGCACCCGGTGGGCGCGCCGCCGTACGAGCCCCCGGCCGCCGACGCGGACGAGGGCCCGGTGTGCTTCCAGGGCCTCGCCGCGCTGCCCGACTTCGACGGCAACCGGGTGGTGCTCGGCGCGTGGGTCGTCGAGGACGAGGCGGCGGGGCTCGGCATCCGGGAATCGGCGGGGCCGGTCACGGACGAGTACGCCCGCTTCCTGCCCCACGTCATCCTCTAGTCCGTCCCTTCCCGGCGCCGGCGTCAGGCGGAGAGGACCGCCCGCAGCTGGTCGAGGCCCCAGTCCAGGTCCTCCTTGCTGATGACCAGCGGCGGGGCGATCCGGATCGTGGACCCGTGGGTGTCCTTGACCAGGACGCCCCGCTCCATCAGCTTCTCGGAGATCTCCCGGCCCGTGCCGAGCGCCGGATCGATGTCCACCCCGGCCCACAGCCCGCGCCCGCGCACGGCCGTCACCGCGCCGCCGCCCACCAGCAGCCCCAGCTCCCGGTGCAGGTGGTCGCCCAGCTCGGTGGCGCGCTGCTGGTACTCGCCGGTGCGCAGCATCGCGATCACCTCCAGGGCGACCGCGCAGGCCAGCGGGTTGCCGCCGAAGGTCGAGCCGTGTTCGCCAGGGTGGAAGACCCCGAGCACGTCCCGGTCGGCGACCACCGCCGACACCGGCACCACACCGCCGCCGAGCGCCTTGCCGAGGATGTAGACGTCCGGCACGACCCCCTCGTGGTCCAGCGCGAAGGTCTTCCCGGTCCGCCCGAGCCCCGACTGGATCTCGTCCGCCATGAAGAGCACGTTCCGCTCGCGCGTCAGCTCCCGTACGGCCGCCAGGTAGCCCGCCGGCGGCACCAGCACTCCCGCCTCGCCCTGGACCGGCTCCAGCAGCACGGCGACGGTGGTGTCCGTGACGGCCGCCGCGAGGGCGTCGAGGTCGCCGTAGGGGACGATGTCGAACCCGGGCGTGTAGGGCCCGTAGTGGTCGCGGGCCTCGGCATCGGTGGAGAAGGAGACGATGGTCGTCGTCCGGCCGTGGAAGTTGTTCGACGCGACGATGATCCGGGCCTGGCCGTCCGGGACGCCCTTGACCTCGTACCCCCACTTGCGCGCGGTCTTCACGGCGGTCTCCACCGCCTCCGCGCCCGTGTTCATCGGCAGCACCAGCTCCTTGCCGCACAGCGCCGCCAGCTCGCCGCAGAAGTCGGCGAAGCGGTCGTGGAAGAAGGCCCGCGAGGTGAGGGTGACCCGCTCCAGCTGCTCCTTCGCCGCGTCGATCAGGCGCCGGTTGCCGTGGCCGAAGTTCAGGGCCGAGTAGCCCGCGAGCATGTCGAGGTAGCGCTTGCCCTCCACATCGGTCATCCACGCGCCCTCCGCCGAGGCGACGACGACGGGGAGCGGATGGTAGTTGTGCGCGCTGTGCGCGTCGGCGGCGCTGATCGCCGCCGACGTGGCGGCATTGCTCTGTGCGTCGGTCTGAGTCGACACGGGGTCTCCGTTTCGTCCGTGCGGGACAGTGACGAGGGTGGCGTCATTGTCTATCTCGCTCACCAGGCGGACGCGGAAACCTCATCCGCGGCGCGGCCGCTAAGCTGGGCGGCACGCACGGCGACTGGCGCACGGAGAACGAACTCCGGGGAAGTCGTGCGCGCAGGACCGCATCAAGGGCCGCTCGCCTGGGCCTCGCGGGGACGACCACGACATCGACCCCGGAGGAGCCGCCATGTCCGCGAGCCGCCACCCCGCCCTCTTCGCGACCGACCCCGAACTCGCCTCGTTCGTCGCGGCGGAGGAGCAGCTGCAGGCCGATACCCTGCGCCTGATCCCCAGCGAGAACTACGTGTCCGCGGCCGTGCTGGAAGCGTCCGGCACCGTGCTGCAGAACAAGTACAGCGAGGGGTACCCGGGCCGCCGCTACTACGAGGGCCAGCAGAACATCGACCGGATCGAGGCGCTCGCGATCGAGCGGGCCAAGGGCCTGTTCGGCGTGGACCACGCGAACGTCCAGCCGTACTCCGGCTCCCCGGCCAACCTGGCCGTCTACCTCGCCTTCGCCGAGCCCGGCGACACCGTGATGGGCATGGCACTGCCGATGGGCGGGCACCTGACGCACGGGTGGGGCGTGTCGGCGACCGGGACGTGGTTCCGGGGCGTGCGGTACGGGGTGCGCGCGGACACGGGCCTGATCGACTTCGACGAGGTCCGCGACCTGGCCCTCAAGGAGCGGCCGAAGGTCATCTTCTGCGGTGGCACGGCGCTGCCGCGGACCATCGACTTCGCCGCCTTCGCCGAGATCGCCGAGGAGGCGGGGTCGGTGCTGGTGGCCGACGTCGCGCACATCGCGGGCCTGATCGCCGGTGGCGCGCACCCCAGCCCGGTCGGGCACGTGGACGTCGTCTCCACCACCACGCACAAGACCCTGCGGGGGCCGCGCGGGGCGATGCTGATGTGCCGCGAGCAGCACGCGAAGGCCATCGACAAGGCCGTCTTCCCCGGGCTCCAGGGCGGGCCGCACAACCAGACCACGGCGGGCATCGCGGTCGCCCTGCACGAGGCCGCGCAGCCGGCGTTCGTCTCGTACGCGCACGGGGTGGTCGCCAACGCGAAGGCGCTCGCGGCGGCGCTGCTGGAGCGGGGCTTCGACCTGGTGTCGGGCGGTACGGACAACCACCTCATCCTGATGGACCTCACCTCGCGCGGGGTGCCGGGGAAGGTGGCGGCGAAGGCGCTGGACCGGGCGGGGATCGTCGTGAACTACAACACGGTGCCGTACGACGCGCGCAAGCCGTTCGATCCCTCGGGGGTGCGGATCGGGACGCCGTCGCTGACGTCGCGGGGGTTGCGGCCGGAGCACATGCCGGTGGTCGCGGACTGGATCGCGCGCGGCGTCGCGGCCGGGGCCGCGGCCGACGAGGCGGCGCTGGCGGCGATCCGCGCCGAGGTGACCTCCCTGATGGCCACCTTCCCGGCCCCGGGCCTCCCGGTGGCCTGACGCCCCTGCGCCCTTCTCCGGGCTGGTCGGGCGGGTCGCGGGGCGGCGCCCCTGCCTGCGGCCCGCCCTCCCCTCCGGGGGCGCCTCAATCGCCGGCGGGGCTGAATTTGCCGGGTCGGCGGGACCGGGTGGGCCGCCGGTGCCGCCCTGCCTGCGGCCGGCCCTCCCCTCCGGGGGCGCCTCAATCGCCGGCGGGCTGGATGGGGGCCGGGGGTGCTGCCCTGCCTGCGGCTTGCTCTGCCCTCCGGGGGCGCCTCAATCGCCGGCGGGGCTGAATTTGCCGGGGCGGGGGCTTCAATCGCCAGCGGAGCTGAGGTTGCCGGGCCGGGACCCCGCGAACGCCGACGAGGTCGGCGAGACCGGATTCGCGGCCAGCGCTGCTGGATGACCGCAACCCCCTCCAGCCTCGCCGGCGTTTGAGGCGTCCCCGGAGGGTCAGCCGGGCACCGTCCGGCGTTACCCCTCCAGCCTCGCCGGCGTTTGAGGCGTCCCCGGAGGGTCAGTCGGGCACCGTCCGGCGCTACCCCTCCAGCCTCGCCGGCGTTTGAGGCGCCCCCGGAGGGTCAGCCGGGTACTGCCCGGTGCCACCCCTCCAGCCCCGCCGGCGTTTGAGGCGGCCCGCGGAGGGTCAGCCGGGGCACCGACCGGCACCGTCCCCGGCCTCGCCGGCGTTTGAGGCGCGCCCCCGGCGGGCGGCCGGTGGCGCCCACGGCCCCGGCGCCGGCGGCGGAAAGCGGTCGCTTGATTCGCGCAAGATCAAGCCGACCCCCTACGCACGGGTACGGCCGCCGACGCGGCACCGGCGGCCACCCCCACCCCCGCCCCCCCGCCGGAGGCGCCCGGTTCAGGCCAGCGCGGGCCGAAGACCGCCCCCGCACCTGAGAGAATGGCGGCATGGCCTCTGACCGTCCCCGCGCGCTCTCCGGTATCCAGCCCACCTCCGGTTCGTTCCACCTCGGGAACTACCTCGGAGCGATTCGGCAGTACGTCGCCCTGCAGGAATCACACGACGCCTTCTACATGGTCGTCGACCTGCACGCGATCACCATGCCGCAGGATCCGAAGGAACTCCGCGCCAATACGCGGCTCTCCGCCGCCCAGCTGCTCGCCGCCGGCCTCGACCCCGAGCGTTGCACCCTCTTCGTGCAGAGCCACGTGCCCGAGCACGCGCAGCTCGGCTGGGTCATGAACTGCATCACCGGCTTCGGCGAGGCCGGCCGGATGACCCAGTTCAAGGACAAGTCCGCGAAGTCCGGCGCGAGCAACGCCACCGTCGGCCTGTTCACGTACCCGATCCTCCAGGTCGCCGACATCCTGCTGTACCAGGCGAACGCCGTCCCGGTCGGCGAGGACCAGCGCCAGCACATCGAGCTGACCCGCGACCTGGCCGAGCGCTTCAACCAGCGCTTCGGCGAGACCTTCACCGTCCCGGCCGCCCACATCGTCAAGGAGGTCGCGAAGATCTACGACCTCCAGGACCCGGCGGTCAAGATGTCGAAGTCGGCGTCCACCCCCAAGGGCCTGATCAACCTCCTGGACGAGCCCAAGGCCACCGCGAAGAAGATCAAGAGCGCGGTCACCGACACCGAGGCCGAGATCCGCTTCGACGCCGTGCACAAGCCCGGCGTCAGCAACCTGCTCACGATCTACTCCACCCTCACCGGTACGGCGATCCCGGTCCTGGAGGAGAAGTACGAGGGCAAGGGCTACGGCGCGCTCAAGACCGACCTGGCCGAGGTCATGGTCGATTTCGTCACCCCCTTCCAGCAGCGCACCCAGGAGTACCTCGACGACCCGGCGACGCTGGACGACGTACTCGCCAAGGGCGCGGACAAGGCCCGCGCGGTCGCCTCGCAGACCCTCGCGAGCGCCTACGACCGGCTCGGTTTCCTGCCCGCCAAGCACTGACCGAGGGCCCTCGAACGGCTGGGACCTGCGACTCTGGCCGTTTGGCAGAGCTGCCCTCACACTGGGGGCGGAAGACCTCGCACAGGCCGCGCACAGACGCATCCGGACGACCGCATCAGATGACGGAGGAGACATACGTGGGGACCGTAACGCTCGGCGTTTCGATCGCGGTCCCGGAGCCGTACGGCAGCCAGCTCCAGCAGCGGCGCGCCGGCTTCGGGGACGCTGCCGCGCACGGCATCCCCACCCACGTCACCCTCGTGCCGCCGACGGAGGTGGACGCGGACCGGCTGCCCGCGATCCGCGCCCACCTGGCCGAGGTCGCGGCGGCCTTCCGCCCGTTCGCGATGCGGCTGGGCGGCACGGGTACCTTCCGGCCGCTCTCGCCCGTGGTCTTCGTCAAGGTCGTCGAGGGCGCCACGGGCTGCACCCGGCTCCAGGCCCAGCTCCGCGACCCGCACGGCCCGGTCAGCCGCGAGCTGGCCTTCCCCTACCACCCGCACGTCACGGTCGCCCACGGGATCTCCGAAGAGGCGATGGACCTGGCCTTCGAGTCCCTCGCCGACTACGACGCGGAGTGGCGCTGCACCGGCTTCGCGCTCTACGAGCAGGGCTCCGACGGGGTCTGGCGCAAGCTGCGCGAGTACCCCTTCGGGACGGGCCCGACGGGCGTGCCGGCGCAGGCCGGCTCACCCGTCGACGAGCCCACCGCGCACCGCGCCTGACCCCCCGCGTCCACCCGGCCCGCCAGGTCCGCCCGGGGCGCCCCGGCCGCCCGGCTCCGGCCGGCCGGGCCGCGCAGCGGGCGCAGGGCCCGCCGGGTGCGGAAGCGGAGCGAGCGCAGGAGCAGGTCGTGGAACGGGCGGTCGGTCGTCGAGATGCGAAAAGTCACAATCGACGACCGTAGCGTCCAAAAGCGGCAATCCCGGCTATTTCCGGACGCTGAATTACGGTGACCCCATGGACTGGCTGACGAAACTCCCGCTGATCGGGCCCTGGGTGAGCCGCCTCATGCGGACCCACGCCTGGCGTTCGTACGAGCGCCTGGACCGGGTGCGGTGGAGCCGGCTCGCCGCGGCCGTCACCTTCATCAGCTTCCTCGCGCTCTTCCCGCTCATCACGGTCGCCGCGGCCATCGGCGCGGCGCTGCTCACCCGCGACCAGCTCGACCGGCTGGAGGCCAACCTGGCCAAGCAGGTCCCCGGCATCTCCGACCAGCTCGACCTCGACGCGCTGGTCGCCAACGCGGGCACGGTCGGCCTCGTCGCCGCCGGGATCCTGCTCTTCACCGGCATCGGCTGGGTCGGATCCCTGCGCGGCTGTCTGCGCGCGGTCTGGGACAAGGACGACGAGGACGACGGGAACCCCTTCGTCCGCAAGGGCAAGGACGCCCTGGTCCTGATCGGCCTCGGCGGCGCGGCCCTCGGCTCGGCCGCCGCGTCGATCATCGGCTCCAGCGCGGTCGGCCGCGTCGGCGCGTGGCTGGGCATCCCCGACCACGGCGGCGGTGGCGCGGTCCTGCGCGCCGCCGCCTTCGCGGTCGGGGTGCTGGCCGCCTTCCTGCTCCTGCTGTACGTCCTGACCCTGCTGCCCGGCGTGCAGCCGCCGCGCCGCCGCCTGCTGGCGGCGGCCCTCATCGGCGCGGCCGGCTTCGAACTGCTGAAACTGCTGCTCAGCGGCTACATGCGGGAGGTCGCGAGCAAGAGCATGTACGGGGCCTTCGGCGTCCCGATCGCGCTGCTGCTCTGGATCAACTTCACCGCGAAGCTGCTCCTCTTCTGCTCCGCCTGGACGGCCACCGGTGACGAGGAGGTCAGCTCGGATCCCGGTCCCGCCCCTGACGCCCGCGCGGCCAGCGCCGGTTGATCAGGAACGCCCCGGCGGCCATCGCCGCCACCACACCGCCCGTGATGCCCAGCGCGGTGCCGAGCCCGCCGCCGCTCTCCTCGTCCGCCGAGGCGGGGCTGGTGTCGTGCACCTCGGCGGGGGAGCCGACCGAGGAGGTGTCCGCGCTCTTCGGCGGCACCAGCTGACCGACCGGCTTGACCTTCCCGGCCGCCGCGAAACCCCAGTCGAAGAGGGTCGCGGTCTCCTCGTAGACCGAGTTGAGGCCGCCCGCGCTCGGGTTCATCACGGTCACCACCAGCTTCTTGTCGCCGCGCTGGGCGACGCCGGTGAAGGTCGAGCCGGCCATGGTGGTGTTGCCGTTCTTCACCCCCGCGATGCCCTTGTACGGGCTGACCCCGCCCACGCCCGTCATCAGCCGGTTCGTGTTCTGGATCTCGAACGCGTCGCGCGGCTGGCCGGGCTTCTGCTCGCCCGGGAACTTCGCGCTCGCGGTGGCGGCGTACTCCCGGAAGTCCTTCTTCTGCAGCCCGGAGCGGGCGATCAGGGTCAGGTCGTACGCGCTGGACACCTGGTCGGGGGCGTCGTAGCCGTCCGGGGAGATCACGTGCGTGTCGAGGGCCTGGAGCTCCTCGGCGTGCGCCTGCATGTCCTTGACGGTCTTCTCGACGCCGCCGTTCATGGCCGCCAGCACGTGCACGGCGTCGTTGCCCGAGCGCAGGAACACCCCGAGCCACAGGTCGTGCACGGTGTACTCCAGGTCCTCCTTCACCCCGACCAGGCTGCTGCCCGCGCCCACCCCGGCCAGCTCCTCCTGGCTGACCTTGTGCACCTGCTCCTTGGGGAGCGAGGGCAGCACGGTGTCCGCGAACAGCATCTTCAGGGTGGAGGCCGGGGGCAGCCGCCAGTGCGCGTTCTGGGCGGCCAGCACCTCGCCGCTCTCCGCGTCGGCCACGATCCAGGAGCGGCCCGACAGGTTCGCGGGCAGCGCGGGCGCCCCCGGCAGCAGATTGACCTGCGGTCCCGGCTGGCCCAGCAGGATCCCGCCGACCTGGGACATCCCCGCGGGCGGCGCGGGGGCCTTCACGGGGGGCTTGCCGCCCTTGGCGTCCCCGGACGGGGTGGGCGCGGGGGTGGGAGGGGGAGTGACGGCGTACGCGGGGGCCACGGCCAGGGCGGGCAGCAGCAACGCGGCGGAGAGGACCGTCAGCGCGGTCTTTTTGGCAGACACGGACGCGAACGTACATCGCAACGCCGCGTCAGCCGCTCCGCTGCGGCCAACCCGCCGCAACCACCGCCGGGACAGCCCACCCCCGCGCGTCCGTCCCGGGGACGGAACCGATACTGGGCCCATGAGACTCAGCCGCGCCGCATCCTGGTTCCTGCTCGCCTTCGGGGTGTGGAGCTGGTTCATCTGGGTGTCTTTCGTCCGGAACCTGTGGAAGGACGGCAGTGGACTGGCCTTCGACGCCGCCGGTGAGCCCACCGCGTACTTCTGGGTGCACCTGCTGCTCGCCGTCACGTCCTTTCTCCTGGGGACGGGTGTAGGGGTCATCGGGTTGCTCGGGGTACGGGCGCTGCGGCGCGGATCACGGGATGCGGATGCGGGGTCGGGCTCCGGGTCGGGCCCGGTGGACGTCGCGTGACCGTCCTGGTGGTCGTCCTGGTGGTGCTGGCGGTGCTGGCGGTGCTCGCGCTGCTGGTGCTGGTGCACCGGTGGCTGTGGGTCCGCCTGGTCCGCGACACGACCGCCCCGGGCGGGTGGGCGCGCCGCGTGCTGACCGGGTGCGCGTTCGCGCTGCCGGTGCTGTCGCTGGCGGCCCTGCTCGTGGGGCGGGCGGGGGCGCCGTTCTGGGTGCAGCGGGTGGTGGCGTGGCCGGGGTTCATGTGGCTGGCGGTGCTGTTGTACCTGGTGCTGGCCGTGCTGGTGGCGGAACCGGTACGTCTGCTCCTCCTCCGCCGTCGCCGCACCCCCGCCTCAATCGCCGGCGAGGCTGATGTTGCCGACCCGGTGCACGCCGGTGCGGCGGGTCCCGCCTCCGGCGGCGCCTCAAACGTCGGCGGGGCTGAGTTGGGTGACCCTGACGCTGCGACCGATCCAGCCTCGCCGGCGTTTGAGGCGCCGCCGGAGGCACGGGAGGGGCGCTCCGCGGACCCGCCGCCAACGGGAGCCGCGGAAGCCACCGGCACGCGCACGCGCCGCGTGTTCGTCGCGCGGGCGCTGGCGGCGGCGGCAGTGACCGCGGCGGGCGGCACGGTCGCGTACGGCACGTACGGCGTGCTCCGCGGCCCCCGGGTCAAGCGGGTCACCGTCCCCCTGGCCAAACTCCCCCGCGCGGCCCACGGCTACCGCATCGCCGTCGTCAGCGACATTCACCTCGGCCCCATCCTCGGCCGCGCCCACACCACCCGCATCGTCGACGCCGTCAACGCGACCCAGCCGGACCTGATCGCCGTCGTCGGCGACCTCGTGGACGGTTCGGTCCACGACCTCGGGTCCGCAGCCGAGCCGCTGGCCCGGCTGCAGGCCCGGCACGGGAGCTTCTTCGTCACCGGCAACCACGAGTACTTCTCGGGCGCCCGGCAGTGGGTGGACCACGTCCGCGAGCTGGGCCTGCACCCGCTGGAGAACGCCCGCCGGGAGCTGCCGTACTTCGACCTCGCGGGCGTCAACGACGTCGCCGGCGAGAGCGAGGGGCAGGGCCCCGACTTCGAGCGGGCCCTCGGCGGCCGCGACCGCGCCCACCGCACGGCGGTGCTCCTCGCACACCAGCCGATCGTGATCCACGACGCCGTCCGCCACGGCGTGGACCTCCAGCTGTCGGGCCACACGCACGGCGGCCAATTGTGGCCGGGAAACTACCTTGCGGAACTCGCCAACCCGACCGTTGCGGGGCTGGAGCGTTACGGGGACACTCAGCTTTATGTGTCGCGGGGAGCCGGTGCGTGGGGACCGCCCGTGAGGGTCGGTGCACCCTCCGACATCACCATCGTCCAACTTGCCTCATACCAGACATAATTCGTCGGAACCGAGACCGAAACGCCCTTCCACCTCCCAATTTTCCGTGATTGGGTGACCGGTAATCGGATAAACATGCGCCAGCAGCGGACACGCGGCGGGGCGCGGGGTGGGCAATGAGGAGTTCAGGGATGCTGCGGTCTGTCCGCTCGAAGATCATCGCGGCCGGGCTGGTCCTGGGCGTCGCGGGGGCGGGCGCCTGGGTGCTGCTGCCCGACGACGCCGCCGGACATGGCGCGATCACGGTGGGTACGACCGACGCCGTGTCCTCGCTGGACCCGGCCGGGGCGTACGACGCCGGCTCCTGGGCGCTGTACAGCAACGTCTACCAGTCGCTGCTGACCATCAAGCCGGGCTCGGACGTGCCCGTCCCGGACGCGGCCACGGCCTGCAAGTTCATCGGGGCCAAGCTCACCACGTACCAGTGCGAACTGCGCACCGACGTGAAGTTCTCCAACGGCCGCGCGATCACGGCCGAAGACGTGAAGTTCTCCGTCGACCGGATCAAGGCGATCAACTCCAAGCAGGGCCCCGCGCCGCTGTTCAACACCCTGGAGTCGGTCAAGGCCGAGGGCCGCACGGTCACCTTCAACCTCTCCGCCCGCGACGCCACCTTCCCCTTCAAGATCGCGACCGGCGCCGCCGCCATCGTCGACAAGGACAAGTACCCGGCGAAGGCGCTGCGCGACGACGACAAGGTGGACGGCTCCGGGCCGTACGTCCTGGGCGCCTACAAGGAGGGCGCGAGCGCCGAGCTGAAGCCGAACCCCGCGTACAAGGGTGCGGTCAAGGAGGCCAAGGCCCCCGTCACGGTGAAGTACTTCAAGGACTCCGACACGCTGAACGCGGCCTGGAAGGACCACGGGATCCAGGTCGCCCACCGCGACATGCCCCCGGAGGTCCTGGCGGGCCTCACCCCGAGCCTGAAGGACACCCGCTACCAGGAGTCCGGCGGCACCGAGATCCGCAGCATGTTCTTCAACGTCCGCCAGAGCTCGCCGATGGGCAAGCAGGCGGTCCGCCAGGCGGTCGCCGCCCTGCTGGACCGGTCCAAGATCGCGGGGGACACGTACAAGGGCACGGTCACCCCGCTGTACTCCATCGTCCCGGCGGGCATCGCGGGCCACAGCACGCCGTTCTTCGACTTCTACCCGGCGCCGAACGCGGCCACCGCGAAGAAGATCCTCAAGGACGCCGACATCACCACGCCCGTCAGCTTCAAGCTCGGGTTCAACGTGCGCGGTGCGAACGTCCCCGAGGCCGCCGAGATCAAGCGGCAGCTGGAGTCCTCGGGCCTCTTCCAGGTGCAGACCGAGGCCGTGCCCGTCTGGGAGGACTTCCAGAAGGGCTACGCGGAGGGCAGGTTCGACGCCTACACCGTCGGCTGGATCCCCGACTTCCCCGACGCGGACAACTTCACCTCCCCGCTCATCGGCGCCGACTCCAGCATGAACACCGGCTTCGCCGACAAGCAGGTGGGCGACCTGATCACCCGTACCCAGTCCTTCTCCAACCGCGGCGAGGCCTCGAACGACTTCCGCGAACTCCAGCGGCAGGTCGCGCAGCAGATCCCGATGGTGCCCATCTGGCAGAAGAAGGACTACGTCCTGTCCCGCGAGGCCGTCACCGGTGCGCAGTACCTCTCCGACGGCACGGGCGTGTGGCGCCTGTGGGAGCTGAACTGGCTGTAGGGGAGCCGCAGGGCCCCCGGAGGCGTCGGACGGCTCAGCCGTCCGACGCCTTTTCCGTGTCCTGTCCCTCCGGCGCGTCCGGCGCGCCCGCCTTGGCCGACTTGGAGAACCGGGAGGCCTTCTTCGTGGCGGCCGCCGCCTGGGCCATGCCGGGCAGGAAGTCCGCGAACAGCTCGTGCAGTTCGCGCACCAGCGGCCGCAGCACGCGGAACCGGGCCAGCACGATCCCGCGCGTGGTCAGCTGCGCGCCGCGCTCGGCCAGCCGCCGCGTCTTCTCGCTGTTCTCGGAGCGGTCGAAGACCCAGTAGAGGACCAGGCCCATCTGCGAGAGCCACATCAGCTCCGGCAGTACGTCGGCCAGTTCCTCGGGGACCTTGGTCTTGGCCCCGGCCAGCACTTCCCGGTGCATGTCGATGGCCTGGCGCCGGGCGGGTTCCGACTCGGCCGAGAACGGGCTGAGCGGGCTTTCCGGGTCCGCCGCGTTCTTGAAGAACTGCGCGGCGAACTCGTGGAAGGGCTCCGCGATGTCCAGCCAGCTCGTGAAGACCCCCGCGAGCCGCTTCTGCAGGTCGCTCTCCTGCTCCAGGATCGGCCGGACGGCGGCCTGGTGGGAGCTGCCGATCCGGTCGTAGAAGCCCTGGACCAGGTGTTCCTTGGACTCGAAGTAGTAGTAGGCGTTGCCCACCGAGACCCCGGCCTCCTTGGCGATGGCCCGCATGGTCGTCTTGTCGTAACCGCGCTCCTGGAAGAGCTTGAGCGCGGTTTCGAGGATCAGCGTGCGGGTGTGTTCGCTCTTGGGAGCCTTCTGATCAGTCACGGTGTCCGACCCTATCGGGGTACGGCGCACTGGTCGTCACAGACCGCCTCGGCGCCGGCGCCCGGCGTCGTGCGGACGGCTCCGCGCCATGCGGCCGCCGCGAGCACCGTGCCGCGGGCGAAGGGCCGGCCGGCCGCCGTGGCCAGCCAGTTGGCCTTCGGCCGGTGGTCGGCCAGGGCCCACAGGGCGACGATGAAGGCGTCCGCTCCGGTCCACACCTGCCCCCGGTCGCCGACCACGGTGATCTCGCGGAGCGTGGCGGCGTGGTCGAGCCGCGGGAAGCGGTGCCGGGCCTCCAGCGAGCCGGCCGGGACGAGCGCCACGGGGACCAGGCAGCGCTGGGTCGTCAGCCAGTTCCTGATGTGCACGCAGAGCGCGCACCGGGCGTCGTAGAGGACGACGAGCTTGCGTACGGGCGCACCCGCGGGGCGGTCGGCGGTCACCGGTCAGGCTCCGGCCGGAGCGGTCCACGCCTGGGGCGCGACCGGCGGGGTCTGCTGGCGCTCCATGATGCTCCGGCGGCGGATCTTGTTGAGGACCCACACGTTGCCGAGGTGCATCACGCCGAGGACGAGCAGGACGACGCCGAGCTTGAGCGAGAGGGCCTCGAAGATCCCGCGGGCCTCGGTGACGGCTTCGTCGGCTTGCAGGTAGAGGGCCACGAATCCGAGGTTGACGAGGTAGAACCCGACGACCAGCAGGTGGTTGACGGCGTCGGCCAGCTTCTCGTTGCCCTGGAGGACGTCGGCGATGAAGATGCGGCCGTTGCGGGTGAGGGTGCGGGCCACCCAGACGGTGAGCGCCACGCTGACGAGCAGGTAGATGACGTAGGTGAGCACGGTGAGATCCATGAGCCCGCTTCCTTGAACGCGTTCAAATGCTGACGTCGATGACTCTAGACCTAATTTTGAACACGTTCAAGCCATCTGATGCCCCCCTGCGGCGGCGCGGCCTGACCTACCATCCGGGCATGGGGGATGTGTTCGAGAACGGGACGACCGTGGCCCAGGGCCGCTACCGCATAGAGGGGTTGCTCGGCGGCGGCGGCATGGCGCAGGTCTACCGCGCCCACGACGAACGGCTGGGGCGCACCGTGGCGCTGAAGGCGATGCGCGGCGACCTCCCGCACGATCCCGGCTGGGCGGCCCGCTTCCGCCGCGAGGCCCGGGCGATGGCGGCGTTGAGCCATCCCAATGTCGTGGCCGTCCACGACACGGGCGAGGAGCCGGGAGCGGACGGCGCCGGACCCGTCCCCTTCATCGTCATGGAGCTGATCGCCGGCCGCACGCTCGCCGAGCACCTGGCCGAGCGCGGCCCCCTGCCCGTCGCCGAGGCGCTCGACCTGGCCGCGCAGATGCTCGCCGCCCTGGCCGCCGCGCACGCGCACGGGCTGGTCCACCGGGACATCAAGCCGGGCAACGTCCTGCTGACCGGCGACGGCACCGCCAAGGTCGCCGACTTCGGCATCGCCGCGACCGCCGAGTCCGGCGCGACCGCCCTCACCCGGGCCGGCACGGCCATCGGCACCCCGCCCTACATGTCACCGGAGCAGATCGAGGGCCGTGCGGGCGTCGACGGGCGCTCCGACCTCTACGCGCTGGGGGTCGTGCTCTTCGAGATGCTGGCCGGCCGGGTCCCGTTCGAGGCCGACTCCGGCTTCGCCGTCGGCTACCTGCACGTCCACGCCGAGCCGCCGACCCTGGCCGCCCTCGGCATCGGCGTACCGGCGCCCGTACAGGGGCTGCTGACCACGGCGCTGGCGAAGCGGCCGGAGGACCGCTTCCCGGACGCCGCGACCATGCGCTCGGCGGTCCTCGTCGGGGCCCGCTCGCACCCGCCGACGGAGGTCGTACGGACCTCCGCGCTCGCCATGGCGCCCACGCAGCCCGCTCCGGCCCGCGCGCTGCCGCCCGTACCCGTGACGCCGCCCCGCCCCGCCGGGCGCCCCGGGGGCCTTCCCGCGGGCGTCAGGCGCCTCTTGCGCCCCCTGCCCCGGCTGTCGCGCAAAGTGGTCAAGTTCCTGCTGCTGGTGCTCTCGCTGCTGAACGGCTGGCTGATCGGCTTGCTGGCGTTCGGCGGGGGCAACCCGCCGCTGCGGGCGATCCTCGTCCTCGGCCTGGTGGGCGGCGGCTGCGTCTGGTTCGGCGGCGCGAACCGGCGCCGCCGCATCAGCGGCCCGATCACCTTCTTCTCCGAGCTGCTGACGGCCACGTCGTGGCTGGTCCACGTCGTGGCCGTGCTGGTCAGCGGGGCCCTGCTGCTGACGAAGCGCTGAGCCCCGGGCGCCCGGGCCCTGCGCTCGTCACATGCTCAGCGAGCGGGCGTAGTTGAGCTGGTTCATCACCCAGGGGAAGGTGTTCACGTCGGTCGCCGGGATCATCGTGGAGTGGTGGCGGCCACCGCTGGTGACCGTCACCTGGATGTAGCCGGTGGTGATCTTCTCCTTCATCAGGAGGAAGAGCAGGCCGAGCAGGCAGAAGACGGCGAAGACGACCGCGAGCACGATGGACGAGGTGGGGATCTTCTCCTCGGTGCGGGAGAAGTCCGTGGCGTTCCACATCGCGCCCTTGAGGGGCATGGGACCGCTCGGGGTGATGATCTGGTCCCCGGCGATGGTGATGTCCCCGAGGCTCAGGGACGCCATTCCCGGAGCGCCCGCGGCGGGCAGCGCGTACGGCACGCCCGCACCGCCGACGGTGGGCTGGTAGGGCGGGGCGTCGGGATAGGGCTGGGGGTACCCGTAACCGGGGTTGCCGGGGCCCCACTTGGGCGCGCCCTGTCCACCCTGGCCGGGCTCGCCTGCGTACGGGTTCGGCTGCTGCTCACTCATATGGCCGATCTTTCCACAGTCCCCGCACACGGCCCACGGGTCCGGGTGCCCGCTGCCTACCGCGCGGTGAGGTCTGCGGTGATCGTCAGACCCTTGGCGGGGCCGTCGGGGATCGTGACGGGGGTGCCGTAGCGGACCCGGGTCTTCGCGCCGTACGGGGGACCGGTACGGCGAGGGCCCCGCCCCCGGTGCGAACACCGGGGGCGGGGCCCTCGTACGAGCGGTGACCCTGGGGTCAGAAGCGGCGGGTGATCAGTGCCCGCTTGACTTCCTGGATGGCCTTCGTGACCTCGATGCCGCGGGGGCACGCGTCGGTGCAGTTGAAGGTCGTGCGGCAGCGCCACACGCCGTCCTTGTCGTTCAGGATCTCCAGGCGCTGCTCCCCGGCCTCGTCGCGCGAGTCGAAGATGAAGCGGTGCGCGTTGACGATCGCCGCCGGGCCGAAGTACTGGCCGTCGTTCCAGAACACCGGGCACGAGGACGTGCACGCGGCGCACAGGATGCACTTGGTGGTGTCGTCGAAGCGCTCGCGGTCCTCGGCGGACTGCAGGCGCTCGCGCGTCGGCTCGTTGCCCGTGGTGACCAGGAACGGCATGACGTCCCGGTACGCCTGGAAGAAGGGCTCCATGTCGACGATGAGGTCCTTCATCACCGTGAGGCCCTTGATGGCCTCGACGGTGATGGGCTTCTCCGGGTTGATGTCCTTGATCAGCGTCTTGCAGGCGAGCCTGTTCTTGCCGTTGATCCGCATCGCGTCGGAGCCGCAGATGCCGTGCGCGCAGGACCGCCGGAAGGTCAGCGTGCCGTCGAGGTCCCACTTGATCTTGTGGAGACCGTCGAGCACGCGCTCCTTCGGGTCGATCTCGATCTGGTAGTCCTGCCAGGTCGACTCGTCCGAGATCTCGGGGTTGAAGCGCCGGATCCGGAACGTGACCGTGATGAACGGGGAGGCCGCGGCCGCCGCTTCCATCTGGTCGTTCTTGCTGAGGGTCGGGGTGGCCATCAGTACTTACGCTCCATCGGCTGGTAGCGGGTGACGACGACGGGCTTGTAGTCCAGCCGGACGGATTCCTTGCCGTCGTCGCCGACCTCGCGGTACGCCATGGTGTGGCGCATGAAGTTGACGTCGTCGCGGTTCGGGTAGTCCTCGCGGTAGTGACCGCCGCGGGACTCCTTGCGCGCCAGGGCCGAGACGGCCATGACCTCGGCCAGGTCGAGCAGGTTGCCCAGCTCGATGGCCTCCAGCAGGTCCGTGTTGAACCGCTTGCCCTTGTCCTGGACGGAGACGTTCAGGTACCGCTCGCGCAGCTCCGCGATCTTCTCGACCGCGGTCTTGATCGTCTGCTCGGTGCGGAACACCATCACGCAGGCGTCCATCGTCTCCTGGAGCTCCAGGCGCAGGTCGGCGACCCGCTCCTTGCCCGTGGAGTTGCGCAGCCGCTCGACCTGGTCGATCACCATCTGCGCCGGGTTCTCCGGCAGCTCGGCGTAGTCGTTCTCCGCCGCGTACCTGGCGGCCGCGATGCCCGAGCGCTTGCCGAAGACGTTGATGTCCAGCAGCGAGTTGGTGCCCAGGCGGTTGGCGCCGTGCACGGAGACGCAGGCGACCTCGCCGGCCGCGTACAGGCCCGGGACGACGGTGGTGTTGTCCCGCAGGACCTCGCCCTCGACGTTGGTCGGGATGCCGCCCATGGCGTAGTGCGCGGTGGGCTGGATCGGGATCGGGTCCGTGTAGGGCTCGATGCCGAGGTACGTACGCGCGAACTCCGTGATGTCGGGCAGCTTGGCGTCCAGCTGCTCCGGCGGGAGGTGCGTCAGGTCCAGGTACACGTGGTCACCGGCGGGACCGCAGCCGCGGCCCTCACGGATCTCGGTGTAGATGGAGCGCGAGACGACGTCACGGGACGCGAGGTCCTTCATGACCGGCGCGTACTTCTCCATGAAGCGCTCGCCGTCCTTGTTGCGGAGGATGCCGCCCTCACCGCGGGCGCCCTCCGTCAGCAGGATGCCCATGCGCCAGATGCCCGTCGGGTGGAACTGGAAGAACTCCATGTCCTCCAGCGGCAGACCGCGCCGGTAGCAGGCCGCCTGGCCGTCACCGGTGAGGGTGTGCGCGTTGGAGGTCACCTTGAAGAACTTGCCCGTGCCGCCGGAGGCGTAGATGACGGACTTCGCCTGGAAGACGTGGATCTCGCCGGTCGCCAGCTCGTACGCGACGACGCCGGCCGACTTCTGGACGCCGTCCTCCTCGACGAGGAGCTGGTCCAGGACGTAGAACTCGTTGAAGAACTCGACGCCCTCCTTGACGCAGTTCTGGTACAGCGTCTGGAGGATCATGTGACCGGTGCGGTCCGCGGCGTAGCAGGACCGGCGGACCGGCGCCTCGCCGTGGTTGCGCGAGTGGCCGCCGAAACGGCGCTGGTCGATGGTGCCGTCCGGGGTGCGGTTGAACGGCAGGCCCATCTTCTCCAGGTCGAGGACGGCGTCGATGGCCTCCTTCGCCAGGATCTCGGCGGCGTCCTGGTCGACCAGGTAGTCACCGCCCTTGACCGTGTCGAAGGTGTGCCACTCCCAGTTGTCCTCTTCCACGTTGGCGAGCGCGGCGGCCATGCCGCCCTGCGCGGCGCCCGTGTGGGAGCGGGTCGGGTACAGCTTCGTGAGCACCGCGGTGCGGCTGCGCTTCGTCGCCTCGATGGCGGCGCGCATGCCCGCGCCGCCGGCGCCGACGATGACGGTGTCGTACTTGTGGATCTTCATCAGGATTCGCCTCAGCCCATGCCGCGGATGTTCGGGTCGAAGGTGAAGATCACCAGCGTGCCCAGAAGGATGGTGAACACCGTGGCGGTGTAGAGCAGGCCCTTCAGCCACAGCCGCGTGTTGGCGCGCTCCGCGTAGTCGTTGATGACGGTACGCAGACCGTTGGAGCCGTGCAGCATCGCCAGCCACAGCATCAGCAGGTCCCAGACCTGCCAGAACGGCGAGGCCCAGCGGCCCGCCACGAAGGCGAAGCCGATCTTGGAGACGCCGCCGTCCAGCACGAGCTGGATGAGCAGGTGGCCGATCACCAGGACGACCAGCACGATGCCCGAGAGGCGCATGAAGAGCCATGCGGCCATCTCGAAGTTGCCGCGGGTCGAGCGGGGCGTCTTGCCGGTGCGCTTGCGCGGCGCCTCGATGTACGGCGCCGGGTTGTCGACGTCGTAGAGGCTCACGCTCTCCACGTCGGTGACCGCCTGGGCGGAAGAAGTGTCAGAAGACATGCGTGTCACTTCCCGAACAGTTCGAGGTAGGCGTGGTGCAGGACGGGGTAAACCGCCCCGGCCATCAGCACGACCCAAACGCCCACCACGGTCCAGAGCATCTGCTTCTGGTAGCGGGGGCCCTTGGACCAGAAGTCCACGGCGATGACACGCAGACCGTTGAGCGCGTGGAACAGGATGGCGGCCACGAGGCCGTACTCCAGCAGCGCGACGATCGGCGTCTTGTAGGTAGCCACCACGTCGTCGTACGCCTCGGGGGAGACGCGGACGAGAGCGGTGTCGAGGACGTGTACGAACAGGAAGAAGAAAATGAGGACGCCGGTGACTCGATGAGCCACCCAGGACCACATTCCTTCCCGGCCGCGGTACAACGTTCCAGCCGGCACGGAAAACCCTCCGGAAGCGGGGCGGGGGCCAGCCGGCTTCTTTGTCGGTCGGGCCCGGCCGGGTACGGTCCTCCGGCCCCGGACATCGTAGCGACGCTTTGTCGGTTCCCTTGCGCGGGGGCCATCGGTGTGATCAAACAGGCACGGACGGACTATCCCACAGGAGCGAAACGCCCCAATTCAGGCGCATCCCCGGTGGTTCCGCCACCCCTCGGATCCGGCGTCGGCGGGAATCCCACCAGCCGGGCGAGTCGCGAGCACGCCACGCGGCGCAGCTCGTCGGCCGAGGTGGCCCGCTCCTCGTCGACCTCGTGCGCCATCCGGCGCCGGATCGCGGCCAGCACCTGGTGCGCGTGCTCGTCGGGCGGGTGCCCGTCGAGGCAGATCACGAAGGCGTGGCCGAACTTGCGCTCGTACTCCGCGTGCGCCGCACCGAGCGCGAGGTGCGCGGCGTACGGCGCGTCGCGGTCGAGCTCCGCCGAGGACTCCAGGGCCAGCGCCTCGGCCAGGTCCGCCTGCCGCAGGTCGTACGCCGCCTCGTCGGCGGCGGCCAGCAGCGCGTCCAGATCCGGGTACGGGCGGTGCTCGGCCACCCGCTGCGCCCAGCGGTGGCTGCCGCAGCAGCGCAGCAGGGCCTCCCGGGCGGACTCGGCCGACGCCGCGTTGAACCGGGCCAGCGCGCTGCCGCGGATCTGCGCCGGAAGGTGGCTGGACAGCGTGGGGCTCCTCGGGGTGGGGTGGGGTGTTACGTCACGCTATCGACGCGGCGGCCGCAAGGACGTACCCAACCGCGGATTTCACCCGGAAGAGAGCCGAAAGGAGGAGTGGGGAGGGGTTTTGATGGGGAAGGCGACCGAGACCGCCACCCCCCACAGGAGAGGCCCCGGCCGCCATCCGTTACGGGCTCGTGCGACAAGCCCGTACCCCTGTCAGCGCCGGGAGTGCGTTTTGTGTCACACCTCGCTTCGCGCACGGTTGGTTGCAGGTTGTACAACGCGTGGACGGAAGGCGCGACACGCCGTAACGTGCTGATTTGCGCCAGACGTACGGGACAGTGAACGGGTTGGGGACTTTGCTGGGGGACGACGCGGAGCTGACCGCCGCGGTGCTCGCGGCGCAGGACGGCGACGAGAGCGCGTTCCGGACTGTGTACCGCGCCGTGCACCCGCGCCTGCTGGGCTATGTCCGCACGCTGGTGGGAGACGGCGACGCCGAGGACGTGACCTCCGAGGCGTGGCTGCAGATCTCGCGCGACCTCGACTCCTTCACCGGCGACGCCGACCGCTTCCGCGGCTGGGCCGCGCGCATAGCGCGCAACCGCGCCCTCGACCACATGCGCATGCGCGGCCGCCGCCCCGCCATCGGCGGGGACGAGAGCGAGCTGACCGGACACGCCGCCGACAGCGACACCGCCGTCCTGGCCATGGAAGCCCTTTCCACCGGCCGCACCATGGCGCTGATCGCCCAGCTGCCGCAGGACCAGGCCGAGGCCGTGGTGCTGCGGGTGGTCGTCGGGCTCGACGCCAAGACCGCCGCCGAGACCCTGGGCAAGCGGCCCGGGGCGGTACGGACGGCGGCGCACCGGGGGCTCAAGCGGCTCGCCGAACTGCTCGTGAACGAAACGGACGCCGGGGCCGACGCCCCGGCCGGCCCGTCGGCGGATCCCTTGGCCGATCCCTCGGCGGGTCGCTCGGCGGGCGGTGAAGCGGAAGCGGGGGCGGGCGCCCGGCGCGGGGGCGGCCTCGTAGATAATCGCCCTGGCCACACCGGCGACGGCAGTGGCACCGGAGGCGCCGGGGACACCGGTGGCGGTCGGGATCTGGACGCCGTACCCGCCCAGCGCGGCCGGTTCGGAGGACTCGCGGAGCGAACCGGTGTGACGCATTCACGTTGGCGGACGCAGAAGGACATGTGATGGCCGACGATCGCACCAGGTGGCTGGACAAAGCCGCGGCGGACAGACTGCTGCGCGGCGAACCGGTGGACCGGCTGGGCGACGCCCGCGCGCAGGCGGACGCCGCCCGGCTGCGCGACGCCCTCGACTCCCTCGCTCCCGGCCCCCTCGCGGGCGCCGCGGAGCTGCCCGGGGAGGCCGCCGCCCTGGCCGCCTTCCGCGCGGCGCGCCCGGACCGGGCCGCGGCGCAGGCCGCCCCCGCCCACGCCGGTCCCGCCTCCGCCGGGGAGCCGCTGGTCGCCATCGTCCGCGTACCGGCTGCCTCCGGACCCGCCCGCGGGCCCGCCCCGCGCCGGGTGGGCGCGTGGCGCCTCGGTCTCGCGGCGGCCGTGGCCGGCGTGGCCATCGGCGGGGTAGCGGCCGCCGCGGGCACCGGTCTCTTCGACCGCGCCCTGCACCTGAACGCGGGCCCCCTGCCCTCGGCCGAGAGCACCTTCGAGGTCGTCCCGGACCCGGTCGGCGGTACGTCCGGACCGAGCACCGGCGCGACCCGGCGGCCCCAGCCTCCGGGCACCGTCGACGGCTTCGGCGCCTCCGGCGGCGCACGCACCCCGAGCACCCCCGAAGGACGTACGACGCCGGGCGCCACCGGCGCGGCGGCGGACGGCGGAGCGGGCGGCGGAGCCGGCGGTACGGGCGCCACCACGGGCACCGGCCCCGACAAGGACGGCCGGGAGCACTTCGGCCTCACCGGCGGCGGCGAGGCACACGACACCCTGCGCGGGGCGGCGGACCTGTGCCGCGACTACCGCTCCGGAAAGCTGAGCAAGGACCGGGAGAACCGGCTGAACCTGTTGGCCAAGGGCCGCCAGCAGGTCAAGCGCTACTGCGAGGACCTGCTGGACGCCGCACCGGGCCCCAAGGGGACCGTTCCGCCGGACACCAAGCCCGTCCCCGTCCCGCTTCCCGGCTCCTCGAACCCCTCCGGCGCGACCGGCTCCCTGGGCCTGCGGCTGCGCCGCTGAACCCCTCGACGGCTGCCCGCACACCCGCTCTGACCTGGCTGTAACACTTTTCGAGCGGGTGGCGCAGTAACAAGTGAGCCGACTGGTCATCGGCCGCGCATGAGCCGGGGTTCCCCCCGTACCCCTGGGCTCTGCGCAACCTGGCGCGGGCGGGGTTCGTTCCCCCGGCCCTGCCCGCGCCTCTTAACGTCCTTCCACTCCCGCCCCCGGGCGAGCCCGCCGCCGGCGTGCCGCGGGCACACCGGCGGGCGCGGCCTCACCAGTAGACGACGACCTTGTCGCCGACCTTCACCTGGTCGTAGAGCGCCGACAGCTTCGCCTTGTCGCGCACGTTCACGCAGCCGTGCGAGGCACCCGCGTAACCCCGGGCCGCGAAGTCCGACGAGTAGTGCACGGCCTGGCCCTCGCTGAAGAACATCGAGTACGGCATCGGCGTGTGGTAGATCGTCGAGACCCAGTCCTTGGACTTCCAGCCCACCTGGAACTCGCCCTCGCGGGTCGGGGTGTTCTCCGAGCCGAAGCGCACGTCCATCGTGGAGACGACCTTGCCGTCGATCATCCAGGCCAGGGTGCGGCTCTCCTTGCTGATGCACATCACCCGGCCCGTCATGCAGCGCGGGTCCGGTGCGTCGACCTGGTTGGTCGTCGGCGACATCTCCTCGGAGGTCGGCTTCTTGCTGAGGGACTGGACCTTCTTCCAGGTGGCGTCGTCCACAGAGCCGGACGCCGTCAGCTGGTGCCTGGTCTGGAAGGACTTGACCGCGGCGATCGTCTTGGAGCCGTAGAAACCGGTGGGCGAGGCGGTGAAGACGCCCAGCTGCTTCAGCCGCGCCTGCAGCTCCCGGACCTGGTCGTCCTCCGTGCCCTCCGCCATCAGGTACTTCACCTTGGGGGCCGAGGAGGTGGACGCCGACGCCGAGGGGGAAGCGGACGCCGAGGCCGACGCCGAAGCCGAGGGGGAGGCGTCGCCCGGCTTGTCGTCCGAGGCCGACGGAGAGGCGGGGGCCGAAGCCGACGGGGTGGTGGACCCCGGACCCTTCGACTCCGACTTCTGCGACCCGCAGGCGGTCGCGGTGGCGGCGAGCGCGACCGCGGTGGCCACCCCGAGCGTGCGGACGAAGACTCTCTGACGGTGCGAGCGGTGCATTGGGGTCCCCCGGTATCTACGACGTGTAACTAGACGATGCCGCGCGGGCGTGGATAGTTGCGGGCGCTGCCGGGATGTTGCGCCATTGTGACCGGAGGCCGCTGCCGTGACGTTGCCGTGATCTCGACGTGACGTTCTACCAGGCCGCCTCCGTCCCTTCCACGAAGGAGTCCGGGCCATGGCGCACACCGAACGCCGCCGCACCGAGAGCGGCCTGCCCATCGAACCCGTCTACGGGCCCGAGTCCCTGGAGGGCTGGGATCCGGCGGAGCGGCTCGGCGCACCCGGCGCCTACCCGTTCACCCGGGGTGTGTATCCCTCGATGTACACCGGACGGCCGTGGACGATGCGCCAGTACGCGGGTTTCGGCACCGCCGCCGAGTCCAACGCCCGCTACCGCCGGCTGATCGCCGACGGCGGCACGGGCCTGTCCGTCGCCTTCGACCTGCCCACCCAGATGGGCTACGACTCGGACGCGCCGCTCGCCCGCGGCGAGGTCGGCAAGGTCGGGGTCGCCGTCGACTCCGTCGAGGACCTGCGGGTGCTCTTCGACGGGATCCCGCTCGACCGGGTCTCCACCTCGATGACCATCAACGCGCCCGCCGCGCTCCTGCTGCTGATGTACCAGCTGGTCGCCGAGGAACGGGGGATCGCGGCGGACCGGCTGACCGGGACCGTGCAGAACGACGTGCTCAAGGAGTACATCGCGCGGGGGACCTACATCTTCCCACCCGGTCCCTCGCTGCGGCTGACCGCCGACACCTTCCGCTACTGCGCGCGGGAGGTCCCGCGCTGGAACACCATCTCCATCTCCGGCTACCACATGGCCGAAGCCGGGGCCTCGCCCGCGCAGGAGATCGCCTTCACCCTCGCCGACGGCGTCGCGTACGTCCGTACGGCCATCGGCGCCGGGATGGCCGTCGACGACTTCGCGCCCCGGCTGTCGTTCTTCTTCGTCGCCCGCACCACCCTGCTGGAGGAGGTGGCCAAGTTCCGGGCCGCCCGGCGGATGTGGGCGCGGATCATGCGCGAGGACTTCGGCGCCCGGGACCCGAAATCGCTCATGCTGCGCTTCCACACCCAGACGGCCGGGGTGCAGCTGACCGCTCAGCAGCCCGAGGTGAACCTCGTCCGGGTCGCCGTCCAGGGCCTGGCGGCGGTCCTCGGCGGCACGCAGTCGCTGCACACCAACGCCTACGACGAGGCCATCGCCCTGCCGACCGAGGCCTCGGCCCGGCTCGCGCTGCGCACCCAGCAGGTCCTCGCCCACGAGACGGACGTCGCGCACACCGTTGACCCGTTCGCCGGGTCGTACGCCGTCGAGCGCATGACGGACGAGCTGGAAGAGGCGGCCGTGGCCCTCCTCGGGCGGATCGAGGAGATGGGCGGGGCGGTCGCCGCCATCGAGCGGGGGTTCCAGAAGGGCGAGATCGAACGCAACGCCTACCGGATCGCGTGCGAGACCGACAGCGGCGAGCGGGTGGTGGTCGGCCTCAACCGCTACGCGCTGGACGAGGAGGAACCGTACGAGCCGCTGCGGGTGGACCCGGCGCTCGAAGCGGCGCAGTGCGCGCGGCTGGCCCGGCTGCGGGCGGAGCGGGACGGGGCGGCGGTGGACGCGGCGCTGGCGGCCCTTGGGGAGGCGGCGGCGGGCCCGGCGAACGTCCTGTACCCGATGAAGGAGGCGCTGCGGGCGCGGGCCACGGTGGGGGAGGTGTGCGATGCGCTGCGCGAGGTCTGGGGCCGCTATGTTCCGGCCACCGGCTTCTGAGACACTCCCGGCATGTACGGCGTCATAGACCTCCCCACCTACCTGGCCGGCCTGGCCCTGATCATCCTGCTGCCGGGCCCGAACTCCCTGTACGTGCTGTCCGTGGCCGCCCGGCGCGGGGTGCGCACCGGCTACCGGGCCGCCGCCGGGGTGTGGACCGGGGACACCGTGCTGATGACGCTGGCGGCGGTGGGCGCGGCCTCGCTGCTCCAGGCCAGTGCGGTGGTCTTCGGGGTGGTGAAGCTGCTGGGGGCCGGGTACCTGTCGTGGCTGGCGGTGGGGATGCTGCGGGGGGCCTGGGCGATGTGGCGGACGCGGGGGGCGGCGGTTTCTCCGGCCCCGTCGGCGGGGGCGGCGGAGGTGGCCGCCGGCCCGGAGCGGCCGTACCGGCGGGCGCTGCTGATCAGCCTGCTCAACCCGAAGGCGATCCTCTTCCTGATGTCCTTCTTCGTGCAGTTCGTCGACCCGGCGTACCCCTACCGCGGGCTGTCGTTCCTGCTGCTGGGCTCGCTGCTGCAACTGGGCAGCTTCCTGTACCTGACCGTGCTGATCTTCGGCGGCACGCGCCTGGCGGCGGCCTTCACCCGCCGTCGCCGCCTCTCGGCCGGCGCCACCTCCCTGGCGGGCGCCCTCTTCCTCGGCTTCGCGGCCAAACTCGCGACGAGCTGACCCGGGGGCCGGACCCTTGCCTCCGGCGGCGCCTCGAACGCCGGCGGGGCTGGGTGTGGCGGGGGTCCGGTGTGCGGCCTCGGGTTCTTGTGCGGTGGGAGTGCTGCGCCTGCCGACGGGCAGGCGCAGCCACACCCCAGCCCCGCCGGCGTGATCACTGGACCCCGCCCCGTGCTTCAGCTCAAGTCAGCCTGCCGACCAGCCGTTGAGGGAGACCGACGCGCTGTGGTTCAGGTAGTGGTGGAGGGCAGAGGCCGTGGTGTCGACGAAGGCTTCGGGGATGGCCGTGGCGTCGATCCAGCGGACCTGCGAGTGCTTGCGGGGTTCGCGGTTTTCGGGTTCGCCGGTCCATTCGTGGGTGGCGAAGACGACGGTGAGGAAGCCGTTGGGGGCTTCGACGCCCCAGGCGCCGTGGATGATGTGGGCGACCTTGAGGGACTCCGGTTTCACCATGAGGCCCGTTTCCTCGTGCAGCTCGCGGACCGCGGTTTCGGTGATGGGCTCGCCCGGTTCGTTCTTGCCCACCGGGAGGTCCCACATCCCCTGCGCGAACTTGGCGTTCTCGCCGCGCTGGATGAGCACGACCCGGTTGGTGGCCTTGTCGTGGACGATGACGGCCGCGACCAGCAGGGTCATCGAGTCGAGCGCGGGCTTGAGGGCTTGGGAGCGGTCGTCGGTCTGCTGGGGCACGGTGTTCCCTTCGGCGGGCGGGTTGTTCGGCATGTTAAGTGAGTGCCTGGCGGGCGCGGCGGGCGAGATCAATGGCTCCGGGGACGCGGCGGTGTTGGTAGACCGCGAGGGTGGAGCGGATGGAAATGATCGCTTTGCGGGTGCGGTCCGAGGTCATCCCCTCCATGAGGACGAGTGCTTGCGTCCAGGCGGCGACCGCTTCGTCGGCGCGAGCCTGGGCGGCGAGGCTGTCGCCGAGGTCGGCGTGGGTAAGGGCGTGAACACGCTTGTACTTCTGCGGGTCCCAGCGGGTGAGGGCGTCTCGGTGCTGTCGTTCGGTACCGATGTGGTCGGCGAGGTCGGTCAGTGTGCGGGCAGTGTGGCTGGCCACGGTGCCTGCCGTCGGACCGCTGACGCGGGAGAAGCCGGGCTGGGGCCCGTCCTCGCGTTGGAGAGCGTCTTCGGCGGCGAGGAGGGCACGGGCGGCCGAGGGATCCTCGCCCGTGGCGGCGTAGGCCCGGGCGTGCGTGATGTGCAGGAGTGCTTCGGTCTGGCCGTCTACGTGGCCGAGGCCGCGGGTGAGGGCGCCTTCAACGAGGTCGACGCAGTGGTGGGGTTGTCTGAGGCTGAGGGCCTGATGGGCGAGGGCGCGCATCATCCAGGCAGCGTGGCCGTGAGGGTCGGCTTCACAGGCGAGCTGATAGCCGACCTGGTAGTAGCGCTGGGCGGCGCCCTCGTGGCCGAGGTCGTGGTGTTTCCAGCCTGCGAGGTAGGCGAGTTCGGCGACGGCACCGAAGGCGGCCTGGCGTAAGGGCTCAGAGGGGAAGCGTCCACGGAGCATGGGGGCTGCGGTGTCGGCGAGGTAGGCGGTGACGGTCGTCAGACCGTGGCCGCCTCCGAGGCGTTCGTCGGCAGCACTGAAGGCTGCGGTGA
This sequence comes from Streptomyces sp. NPDC006529, assembly GCF_040611795.1. Taxonomy (NCBI): domain Bacteria; kingdom Bacillati; phylum Actinomycetota; class Actinomycetes; order Kitasatosporales; family Streptomycetaceae; genus Streptomyces; species Streptomyces sp. NPDC006529. The sequence continues at coordinate 157,898 of NZ_JBEXPB010000002.1, forward strand.
TCTGCCGTACGACGTCGATGTCGTCGCTGCCGACAAGGGAGCGGGCGGTGCGGGCGCGGAGCATGCGGGACGTGGCTTCGTGGTCGTGCAGGAGCGGCATGGCGACGCCGGCTGTGGTGAAGGCGGCGATGGCGAGGAAGCGGCGGCGTTCGACGTCGGCGCGGCCGAGGTCCGTGACCGTGGTGACGGGGTCGGCGTCCGGTGGCGACTCCGTATCGGGTGAGCAGAGACCGAGCTCGGTTTGGGTGACGACGCGGCCCACCCTGCGGGAGAGGGCTTCGGCGAGGTACTGGCCTGCTTGGCCCGACGGCGCGCGGGTGCCGTTCGTCCAGTGGGAGATCGCCGACTTATTGGTCTGGAGCAGTTCGCCGTTCTCGGCGGCGATGCGGCGGACGTCCTTGGCGAGCGCCTCGTACGTACACCCTGCGGCGTTGATCGTGTCGCGCAGGCGGGAGTTGGGGTGGTTCGGCCCTGGCACGATCTCCTCCGCTTCGGAGCTGTAAACCGCGTATACCGCTTGACCTCGGTGACACCGTAGCCACTCTGCGTAGCCGACGGTTCACTTATCGACAGCCGCCCCCCTCTCGGGCCGGGCGACGCCAAGTTCCTTACGCCCCAAGGGCTCGGGCATTCGTATGCCCCGACCCGGACGATCAGAGACGGAGACACGGTGACCACCATCGACACCGCGACCATCACGGTCGAACTGCCCGACGCCTTCGACCCGCGCTGGAGCCGCCTGCCCGGCATCCACGTGGACGGTCGGCGCATCACCATCGATCCGGCCGCGTACTTCTTCCGCTTCGAGTCCAATACCTGGTTCGTTGCCGACTGGGAGCTCGTCAAGGCCCAGCTCCTCGACGTGGCCGAGACGACCGAGAGAGCCGTGGAGCAGCTCGCGCTCGACTTCATCAAGGGTCACGGCGAGTCCACGTCGGATGCCGCCCGCGTCCTGGCGACGGCGTACGAGGTCTACTCGTACCTCTTCCGCGAGGAACACCGGGAGGGCCTCGGGCTGCCGCAGATCACCGCCGATCATCTGCGGATGCTGCGCGGGGCGGCCACGCTGATGGCGCTCAACAAGGTCGAGCTGGATGGGCACATCTCCAACGTCGGCCCGTGCTGGTTCTTCCCCGCCGCCACCTCCGTCGTCTTCGACTTGGACGACGAGACCGGCGGGATGCTGGACGAGGTCTACCACGGCGGCTGGTTCAACGAGCACCGCCGGATTGAGTCCATCAAGGCCCACGCCGCGCTCGGCGGACGGCTCGTGCACGGCTGCCAGTCCGTGCCGGACCAGTCCGGCGGGGTCGTCGCGCCCTACGGCGCCTCGATGGCGAACTTCCGCGACGACCTGGCCGAGTTCAAGGCCAGCTGGATCGAGCAGGTCTACGCCCACCGCGAGACCGCAGCTGAGTAACCGGTACACCCCCCCCGCACGGCTCCGGGACGGGCTGACCCGCACGCCCGCCCCGGGGCACCCAGCCCCTGGAGACCCCATGGACCAGAGCCTCACCGCCGCCCTGCTGGATGACCTGTGCACTCTCGTCGGCAAGCCCCTCCCCGAACGCTCCGAGATCCGCGTCTGGAGCATGTCCGGCGTCGAACGCGTCACCTTCCCCGACGGCGAGAGCGCCGTCTTCAAGTACGCCGCGGAGCCCTTCGACCGCGAGGCCCAGGCCCTGCGAATCGCCCACCGGCGTGGACTTCCGGTCCCCGAGCTCCACGCCACCGCCATGCGGGACAAGTGGCTCGGGATGCTCATGGACGACCTCGGCACGCCCGTACGGGACGCCGACGACCTCGACGGCGTCGCCGCCGCCGTCATGCTCCACGCCGCCCGACCGGCGGGCGGCCTGCCCCTCCTCGACGGTGCGGGTCTCACAGCCCTGCCCGGCCGAGCCCTCGATCACCTCCAGCGACTGCGGAAGGCCGACCGGTGGGCTGCCTGCGACGACATCGAGACAGCCCTGGGGAAGATCTCCGCGGCGGCCGATGCTCGCGTCAAGGGGGCGACCCTGGACCCGTTCGGCTGGGTCCACTCCGAGTTCCACCCCACGAGCATCCACATCGGGGAGCACCGCCGGCACCTCCTCGACTTCGCCCGCGCCTTCACCGGGCCCGGGCTGATCGACCGCGCGTCGTACCACGGCACCACCGACGCCCCGAGTCCCGTCCGGCTGAAGGTGCTCCTGGAGCAGTACGTCGCCGCAGGCGGCCACGAGGACGCCCTCGCCGCCCGGGGCGGCCTGACCGCCGAGGCGTGGGCCCTGGGCTGGCACCGCATGTGGGCCGTGGAGTTGTTCATGGAACAGGCCATCCGCTGGATCAACGACCCGGCCAAGGACCCCGCGTACATCTCCGCCGTCCGTCGCCACGTGGGTGACGTGGTCCACCTGCTGGAGGTCTAGGTGCACGCCCAGGTCTCCCCCTGGTACACCCACGCAGCCCAGCGCCTGGCCGCCACCCCGGCTCACGCCCTCTCCCCGCCCCGCCGGATGCAATGGGGCATCCACCCGGGCCTCGGTCCCGGTGCCGAGATCCTCGGCCCGGACCTGCGCCGTCGGTGTGTTCTGGAGCTGGGCTGCGGCCCCGGCCACCACGTGGCCCACCTCGCCAAGCACCACGAGGCCCGCGTCACCGGCGTGGACCTCGTCGGCCTCCAGATTCGCCGCGCCCGCTCCCACTACGGCCACATCGAAGGCGCTACGTTCGCCGCCGGCCACGCGCTGCGCCACCTCCAGGGCAATGGCCAGAGCTTCGACGCGATCTACTCCGTGTTCGGCGCCGTCGGCCTCGTCGCCCCCGAACTGCTGCTCGCCGCCATCTCCCGGCGGCTGGCGCCCGGCGGCGTCTTGGCGTTCTCCGTCCCGTACCCGGCACGGGCCGGAAGACATCCGTGCACGGACGACCGTCCGCGCGAGGACTACGTCACCATGCCCGACCGAACCCGGCTGCCCATCGCCCGATGGGAGTTCGACGCCCGCCGCTGGAGCGCCCACCTCGCTCGTACCGGCTTGCGCCTCACTGCGGCGCTGGAGCTGCGCCATCCGCGCCGCGATCCGTGGCCGACCACCCTTCTGATCACCGCCCGCAAACGCTGACCGCGGAGGTACCGATGACCCTGCCCTACCTGCTCCTGGACGTCGACGGCGTCCTCATCCCGTTCCCGGCGGCAGACGGCAGCACCCCGCCCACCCACATCCGCCACACGGTCCTACCCGCCGGTCGGCACCCGGACGACACCGTCCCGATCTGGCTCGACCCCAGACATGGCCCCGTACTCACCCGCCTCCTGACAGACGGCCTCGTCACCCCCGTGTGGTGCACGAGCTGGCGCAAGGACGCCACCACGATCATCGGGCCGCTCCTGGGGCTGCCGGACTTCCCCTACCTCGACCTCCCCCGCCCGCGGATCACCACCAGCCATCCCGACGGGTACCTCTGGAAGCGCGACCACGTCGACCCCTGGCTCGGCAGAGCCCCCGCCATCTGGATCGACGACGACTTCACCGCCGCCGACCACGCCTGGGCCGCCGGACGCACCGCACGTGGCTGCGCGACGCTGCTCTTGCAGCCGGATCCCCGTACCGGTCTCCAGCCGAGCCACCTCCTCGCGGTGCGTGAGTGGGCGGGCCGGGCGGAGGCATCGGAGGAAACGGCGGCCCAGGGCGTCAGGGCGGTCGGTCGATCACGGCGGGGGGAGTGAGGCGGGCTCTCGCCTCGCCGGGGAGGCCGGACCGCGGCGGGAACACGCCAGGGGTCGCTGCGCGGGCGTCCCGCGGGTGTGAGCTATCCCTCGACGCGCCGGCCTGACCCGCCGTGCGTCTTTCGGCCGTCCGGGGCGTCGTCGCGGGGCCGGGAGGCGGTACGAGCCCGCGCGACGGGAGCGGCTCACCCATGGGCCGGCGGTTCCTTGCCGCGGTGGCCGAGACTGGGTGTGAGGTGCGCGGACTGTACGTGCGGACCGCCCCGGCCGGCCAGTGAGCGGCGGAGTTTACCCTCCGGGGCCGGTGCTCATGCCACCTGCGGCCCGGTTTTCTTCCCCTAAGGGGTTGAAGTTTTGCTGATCTCCAGCCAGTTGACCCCCCTGTGGGCCTACCCTTCAACAGGTGAACCAGTTGATGTCCCGCGAGTCACTGACCGCCCTGCCCGGCGAGCCCGCCCAGCCCGAGCTGCCCGGCACGCTCCCGGACCACCTGCGTGCCGAACTGATCGCGTTCCGCCGGGACTTGCACATGCATCCCGAACTCGGCCACCAGGAGTTCCGTACCACCGCCGCGATCAAGGCGCGGCTGGAGGAAGCGGGCCTGCGACCACGGGTGCTGTCCTCCGGCACCGGCCTGGTCTGTGACGTCGGCACCAGGGACGCGGCGGCGCCGATTCTCGCCATCCGCGCGGACATCGACGCCCTGCCCATTCCGGACGCCAAGACCCACGTGTCCTACCGCTCCACCGTCCCGGACCGCGCCCACGCCTGCGGGCACGACGTGCACACCGCCGTCGTCCTCGGCACCGGGCTGGTCCTGGCCGAACTGGACCGGCAGGGGCTGCTGCCCCAGCCCGTACGGCTGCTCTTCCAGCCCGCCGAGGAGGTGCTGCCGGGCGGTGCCACCGAGGCCATCGACTCCGGCGCGCTGGACGGCGTCGGCAAGATCATCGCGGTGCACTGCGACCCGCGCGTGGACGCGGGCCGCATCGGGCTGCGGGCCGGACCGATCACCTCGGCCTGCGACCGGCTGGAGGTCACCCTGGACGGGGCCGGCGGACACACCGCGCGACCGCACCTGACCACCGACCTCGTGACGGCGGCGGCCCGGATCGCGCTCGACGTGCCCGCGCTGCTGTCCCGGCGGATGGACGCCCGCAGCGGCATGTCCGTCACCTGGGGCCGGATCGAGGCCGGGCACGCCTGCAACGTCATCCCGATGCACGCCGAGCTGTCCGGGACCGTGCGCTGCCTGGACCTGGCCGCCTGGCACGAGGCGCCGGAGATGGTGCACGCGGCGATCGACGAGATCGCGGCCATGCACCGGGCCAAGTCGTCGATCAACTACGTCCGCGGGGTCCCGCCGGTGGTCAACGACCCGGCCGTCACTGAGCTGCTGCGCGAGGCGATGGCCGCGCGGCGCGGTGTGGACGCCGTCGAGGACACCGAGCAGAGCCTGGGCGGCGAGGACTTCTCCTGGTACCTGGAGCACGTTCCGGGCGCGATGGCCCGGCTCGGGGTCCGCGTGCCGGGGGACGCCGTCAAGCGCGATCTGCACCGCGGCGACTTCGACGTGGACGAGTCCGCGATCGCCGTCGGGGTGGAGTTCTTCACCGCCGCCGCGCTCCTCGACGGGCGGCGCGCCAGGCCGATCAGGTAAAGCTCCGTACAACGCCCCGGGACCTCCGGGTGGACGCGTCCGGCCCTTGATACACAAGGGCTGGGCGCGTGACCGGTTACCAATCGGTCACTGTCCGGTTCGCGACGATCCGATAACGACTCATGTACGGGTCTTTAACTGACATCTACGCGCGTTACGATCGCGGCGAAACCAGCGCCGGTCCCGGCGCTTCGGTCAGGTTTTGAAGGAGCCTCCCCTTGCGCCGGATCACCAGGATCGCCACCGTGGGCATCGCCTCCGCGGCGCTCGCCCTCTCGGCCACCGCCTGTGGCGGTAAGAAGTCCTCGGACACCGGATCTTCCTCCGACAAGAAGGAAGCTTCCGTCGCCATCGCGTACGACATCGGCGGCCGCGGCGACCAGTCGTTCAACGACGCCGCCTACGCGGGCCTCCAGCAGGCCGAGAAGGACCTCAAGGTCAAGGGCGCCGAGGCGGAGCCCACCGACGGCGAGGGCGAGGCCGACAAGGTCCAGCGCCTGACCGAGCTGGCCCGCAAGGGCAACAACCCGGTCATCGGCGTCGGCTTCTCCTACGCCCCGGCCATCAAGAAGGTCGCGCCGAAGTTCCCGAAGACCACCTTCGGCATCATCGACGACACCTCGGTGACCGGCCCGAACATCGCCAACCTGGTGTTCAACGAGGAGCAGGGCTCCTACCTGGCCGGCGTCGCCGCCGCCAAGGTCTCCAAGACCGGCACGGTCGGCTTCATCGGCGGTGTCGAGGTTCCGCTGATCAAGAAGTTCGAGGCGGGCTTCACCCAGGGCGTCAAGGACACCAACCCGAACGCCAAGGTGCTCTCGCACTACCTGACCCAGCCCCCGAACTTCGACGGCTTCTCCAAGCCCGACCTCGGCAAGGCCACGGCGCAGGGTCAGCTCGACGCCGGCGCCGACGTGGTCTACGCGGCCGCCGGTCTGGCCGGCTCGGGTGCCATCGAGGCCACCGCCGCCAAGGGCAAGTGGGCCATCGGTGTCGACTCCGACCAGTACAACCAGGCGGGTCTGGTCAAGTACAAGGACCACATCCTGACCTCGGTCACCAAGCAGGTCCAGCTCTCCGTCTTCAACCTGATCAAGTCGGTCGAGGACGGCAAGCCGCAGACGGGCGAGGTCCGCTACGGCCTGGACAAGGACGGCGTCGGCCTGGCCGACTCCAACCCCGAGTACAAGAAGATGACCGACGTCATCGCCGCGGTCGACAAGGCGAAGGCCGACATCATCGCCAAGAAGATCACGGTCAAGACCACCCCGTAACGTCCGGGCCCGCAAGGGCCCGGCCGACGGGTCGGCACGGTCTCCGGGGTCCGGGCAGCGGTCTCTACCGCCTCCCGGGCCCCGAGCCGTCTCCTTCGGTTCCTGATCGCTTTTTCTGGCCACTTGGCCGCAAGTTTTCACTTCCGACAGAGCTACGCGCGTAGAGGCATCGTGGACGCGATACCGTCCTTCTCCCTCCCACCCGCCCGGCCGATCTCCGCCCCTTTTCCCCCGCCGTCTCGGCTTTCCAGCTCCTTCCGCGCCAAGGAGAGTGCGTCATCAACGCGTCCAGCCCCCCGCTCGCCGTAGAACTGAACGGCATTACCAAGCGCTTCCCCGGAGTCGTCGCCAACAAGGACATCGCGATCACCGTCCGCAAGGGCACGGTCCACGCCCTGATCGGTGAGAACGGCGCCGGCAAGTCGACGCTGATGAAGATCCTCTACGGCATGCAGAAGCCGGACGAGGGCACCATCGCCATCGACGGCGAGCAGGTCCACTTCTCCAGCCCCGGCGACGCCATCGCCCGCGGCATCGGCATGGTGCACCAGCACTTCATGCTCGCCGACAACCTCACCGTGCTGGAGAACGTGGTTCTCGGCGGCGAGAAGCTCTACGGCATCGGCGGCAAGGCCCGCAAGAAGATCAAGGAGATCTCCGACGCGTACGGCCTGGGCGTGCGCCCGGACGCCCTCGTCGAGGACCTCGGGGTCGCCGACCGGCAGCGCGTGGAGATCCTCAAGGTCCTCTACCGGGGCGCCAAGATCCTCATCCTCGACGAGCCGACCGCCGTGCTCGTCCCGCAGGAAGTGGACGCGCTCTTCGACAACCTGCGCGAGCTCAAGGCCGAGGGCCTGACCGTCATCTTCATCTCGCACAAGCTGGGCGAGGTGCTGAAGGTCGCCGACGACATCACCGTCATCCGGCGCGGCACGACGGTCGGCACCGCCGACCCGCACGACCCGAAGACGACGACCAAGCTGCTCGCCGAGCTGATGGTCGGCTCCGAGCTGCCCTCGCCGGAGACCCGCGAGTCGACGGTGACGACGACGCCGATGCTCCAGGTGTCGGACCTCCAGCTGTCGGCCACCGACCCGGACGGCGTCGTGCGCGAGGTGCTCGCGGGCATCAACTTCACCATCCACAAGGGTGAGGTGCTCGGCATCGCGGGCGTCGAGGGCAACGGCCAGACGGAACTCATCGAAGCCCTGATGGGCATGAGCATCCCCGACGGCGGCACCGTCACGCTGGACGGCCACGACATCTCCACCGCCCCGACGCGCAAGCGCCGCGAAGGCGGGATCGGCTACATCCCCGAGGACCGCCACCGGCACGGCCTGCTGCTGGAATCCCCGCTGTGGGAGAACCGCATCCTGGGCCACGTCACCGAAGCGCCCAACTCCAAGCGCGGCGTCCTCGACCCGAAGGCCGTCCGCAAGGACACCGAGCGGATCGTGCGCGAGTACGACGTCCGCACGCCCGGCATCGACGTCACCGCGTCCTCGCTCTCCGGCGGCAACCAGCAGAAGCTGATCGTCGGCCGCGAGATGAGCCACAACCCGAAGTTCCTGATCGCCGCCCACCCCACGCGCGGCGTGGACGTCGGCGCGCAGGCCCAGATCTGGGACACGATCCGCGAGGCCCGCCGCGAGGGCCTCGCCGTGCTGCTGATCTCGGCCGACCTGGACGAGCTGATCGGCCTGTCCGACACCCTGCGCGTGATCTACCGCGGCCGTCTGGTCGCGGACGCGGACCCGGCGACCGTCACCCCGGAGGAACTCGGCACCGCCATGACGGGCGCCGCCACCGGGCACCTGGAAGCACCCGACAACCACTCCGACGCCGGTACCGACGCTGGTACCGCCTCCCCGGAGGACGAGGCCCGATGAAGAAACTCGACAAGGACCGGCTGCTCCTCGGCTTCGCCGGGCCCGCACTCGCGCTGGTCGCCGCCTTCGTGCTGACCGTGGTGGTGCTGGCGGCGACGGGCGTGGACCCGATCGACCCGCTGCGCATCATGGTGGAGAACGCCGGTTACGAGGACGTGCAGATCCTCATCCTGAACCAGGCGGGCACCTTCTACCTGGCGGCGCTGGCGGTGGCCATCGGCTTCCGGATGAACCTGTTCAACATCGGCGTCGACGGGCAGTACCGCCTCGCCGCGATGATCTCCGCCGTGGCGGGCACCGCGGTGAGCCTGCCCGGGCCGCTGCACATCCTGTTCATCGTGGTGATCGCCATGCTGACCGGTGCCTTCTGGGCCGGTATCGCGGGTGTCCTGAAGGCCAAGCGGGGGGTGAGCGAGGTCGTCTCGACGATCATGCTCAACGCCATCGCGACCAGCCTCATCGCGTGGCTGATCCTGCCGAAGAACCTCGGCGTCCAGCCCGTCGGCTCGAACGACCTGACGACCGGTGACATCGCCGAGTCCGGGTGGTTCCCGTCGGTGACCGTCGGCGACGGGCTGGAGATCTACGGGTTCACCTTCGTGGCCTTCGCCCTCGGCGTCGTCTACTGGTTCGTGCTCAACCGCACCCGCTTCGGCTTCGACCTGCGCGCCACCGGCGCCAGCGAGTCCGCCGCGCAGGCCTCCGGTGTGGACGCCAAGAAGATGATCATCACCTCGATGCTGATCTCCGGCGCGGTCGCGGGCCTGTCCGGCATGCCGCAGCTGCTGGGCGAGACCCACACGTACAACCTGTCCTTCCCGGTCGGCGTCGGATTCACCGGCATCACCATCGCGCTGCTGGGCCGCAACAGCCCGGTCGGCATCCTCTTCGCCTCCTTCCTGATGGCCTTCATCGACAAGGCCTCGGCCGGTCTCGACACGGCCGGGTACGCGAAGGAGATCGGCACGATCATGAAGGGCCTGATCGTGATCGCCGTCGTCGTCTCCTACGAACTCGTCCGCCGCTACGGCATCCGCCGCCAGCAGCAGAAGGTCGGCGAGGAGCTGGCCGCGGGTCACGCCATCACGACCGAGAAGGAGGTCGCGGCGTGAGCACCAGCACCGTTTCCGCGACGAGCGCGGCCCCCAAGAAGCAGGCCGGCCGCAAGAAGCTCACCCTGCCCTGGATCATGCTGATCATCGCGGGCGGCCTCGCGCTGGTCTCGCTGGTCCGCGTGATCAGCGGGGCCCAGGACCTGACCTCTGTCGGCCAGGTCTCCGGCGCCCTCTCCCTCGCCGTGCCGATCGGCCTCGCCGGTCTCGGCGGCCTGTGGGCCGAGCGCGCGGGCGTCGTCAACATCGGCCTCGAAGGCATGATGATCCTCGGCACCTGGTTCGGCGCCTGGGCGGGCTACCAGTGGGGCCCGTGGACCGGCGTGCTCGTCGGCATCGCGGGCGGCGCCGTCGGCGGCCTGCTGCACGCGATCATCACGGTCACCTTCAACGTGAACCACATCGTCTCCGGTGTGGCCATCAACATCCTGGCGCTCGGCTTCACCCAGTACCTGTCGAACTTCACGTTCGCGGACGCGCCCGGCGGCTCCTCCAAGCAGTCGCCGCGCGTCGAGGAGATCTACCACATCACCGTGCCGGGGCTCTCGGACTGGCTGACCACCCTCCAGGGCAAGCACTGGTTCTTCGTCTCGGACCTCGCCGGTGTCCTCGGCGGGCTCGTCACGAACCTGTCCCTGCTGACGGTTGTCGCGCTGCTGCTGATCCCGGGCACCTGGTGGGTGCTGTGGCGCACCACCTTCGGCCTGCGCCTGCGCTCCTGCGGCGAGAACCCCGTGGCCGCCGAGTCGCTCGGCGTCAACGTGTACAAGTACAAGTACATCGCCGTGATCGTCTCCGGCGCCCTCGCGGGCCTCGGCGGCGTGTTCCTCTCCGAGGTCGCCAGCCCGATCTACCAGGAGGGCCAGACCGGCGGCCGCGGTTACATCGGTCTCGCCGCGATGATCTTCGGCAACTGGATGCCGGGCGGCATGGCGCTGGGTGCGGGCCTCTTCGGCTTCACCGACAGCCTCAAGCTGCGCGGCGGCGCCGAGAACGTGCACGCGATGCTGCTGCTGATCGCGATCCTGCTCGTCCTGGCCGTCGCCTGGCAGCTGTACAAGCGGAAGTACGTCGCCGCGGTCGTCTCCGCGGTCTGCTCCGCGGGCCTGTTCGTCTGGTACGCGACCACCGACGCGGTGCCGAGCCAGTTCGTGGACGCGGCCCCGTACCTGACCACCCTGCTGGTGCTCGCGCTCTCCGCGCAGCGCCTGCGGATGCCCAAGGCGGACGGCATGCCCTACCGCAAGGGGCAGGGCAAGTGACGACCGTGACCGGCCCCGACTGGGAGGCCCTGCGGGAGGCCGCGCGGGACGCCATGTCCCGGGCGTACGCCCCCTACTCCGGCTTCCCGGTCGGCGTCGCCGCGCTGGTCGACGACGGCCGCACCATCACGGGGTGCAACGTCGAGAACGCCAGCTACGGGCTCGGCCTGTGCGCCGAGTGCGGGCTCGTCTCCGCCCTCCAGGCCACCGGCGGCGGCCGCCTGACGCACTTCACCTGCGTCGACGGCAAGGGCGAGATCCTGGTCCCGTGCGGGCGCTGCCGCCAGCTCCTCTACGAGTTCGGCGGCCCCGAACTCCAGGTGGAGACGCCCGAGGGCGTCCTGCCGCTGGCGGCCATGCTGCCGCAGGCCTTCGGGCCCGACCACCTGAGATAGCCGTGCGGACGGCCCTTCGCCCCTGGGGGCGGAGGGCCGTCCTACTTCCCCCCGTCTTTTGTCTCCCCCAACTCTCTATGCGCGTAGAAGGAAGTCATCCATGGACGTCATCTCCGTCATCCGGACCAAGCGTGACCGCGGCGAGCTGAGCCCCGAGCAGATCGACTGGGTCATCGACGCGTACACGCGCGGTGTCGTCGCCGACGAGCAGATGTCGGCGCTGGCGATGGCCATCCTGCTCAACGGCATGAACCGGGCCGAGATCGCCCGCTGGACCGCCGCGATGATCGCGAGCGGCGAGCGGATGAACTTCGACTCGCTCTCCCGCCCCACCGCCGACAAGCACTCCACCGGCGGCGTCGGCGACAAGATCACCCTGCCGCTGGCCCCGCTCGTCGCCGCCTGCGGTGCGGCCGTGCCGCAGCTCTCCGGGCGCGGCCTCGGCCACACCGGCGGCACCCTGGACAAGCTGGAGTCCATCCCCGGCTGGCGCGCGCTGCTCTCCAACGAGGAGATGCTGCACGTCCTGGACACCACCGGTGCGGTGATCTGTGCGGCGGGCGACGGGCTGGCCCCGGCGGACAAGAAGCTGTACGCGCTGCGCGACGTCACCGGCACGGTCGAGGCCATCCCGCTGATCGCCTCCTCGATCATGTCGAAGAAGATCGCCGAGGGCACGGGCTCGCTCGTGCTCGACGTGAAGGTCGGCTCCGGCGCCTTCATGAAGAACATCGAGGACGCGCGCGAGCTGGCCTCGACCATGGTCGGTCTCGGCACCGACCACGGGGTGAAGACCGTCGCGCTGCTGACCGACATGTCCACCCCGCTCGGCCTGACCGCGGGCAACGCGCTGGAGATCCGCGAGTCGGTCGAGGTGCTGGCCGGCGGCGGCCCCGCCGACGTGGTCGAGCTGACCCTCGCCCTGGCCCGCGAGATGCTGGCCGCGGCGGGCATCCGGGACGCGGACCCGGCGAAGGCCCTCGCCGACGGTTCGGCCATGGACGTGTGGCGCCGGATGATCGCGGCGCAGGGCGGCGACCCGGACGCGGCCCTTCCGGTGGCCCGCGAGCACCACGTGATCAACGCCCCCGCCTCGGGCGTCCTGACCCGCATGGACGCCTACGCGGTCGGTGTGGGCGCCTGGCGCCTGGGCGCGGGCCGTGCGCGCAAGGAGGACCCGGTGCAGGCGGGCGCGGGCATCGAGCTGCACGCGAAGCCGGGTGACGCCGTGGTGGCGGGCCAGCCGCTGATGACGCTGCACACCGACACCCCGGAGAAGTTCGAGTACGCCGTCGCTGCCCTGGACGGCTGCTTCGACGTCGCCCCGGCCGGTACGTCCTTCACGGCGTCCCCGATCGTGCTGGACCGCATCGCGTAACGCGCCGCGCGCACGCGTGCCCCCGCCCCCGCCGATGAGTTTCGGCGGGGGCGGGGGTCTGTGATGCGTGGAGACGAAACGGTTCGTGGTGCCCGGGCCCGGGATGTCGGCCGCGCAGACGGGGGAGGCGGCCGCCCGGCTGCGCGGCGGTGCCGCGGTGGTGTGGGACGTCGGCGCCGTCACCGAGCCCGGCCTGGGGGCCGTGGACGCCCTCGCCCGGCTCGCGCTGGCCGCCCGGCGGGGCGGGGGAGTCCTGACGGTCACGGGGGCCGGAGCGGGGCTGCTGGCCCTGCTCCGGCTCACCGGGCTGGCCGGGCTAGTCGAGGTGCCCGGGGAGGTCGAAGAGCGGGAACCAGCGGGCGGTGTCGAGGAAGGCGTTGAGGCCGGTGATCCGGCCCCCTGAGATCTCCAGGACCTGGAGGGCCCACGGGGTGTGCCCCCGGCCGTCGGCCGCCGGGCGGTACTGGCCGAAGGCGGGCATGCCGTTCGCCGTGGTCGGGACCAGGCGCGAGCCGCGGCAGCCGATGCCCTGGTTCAGGTGCCAGGCGGCGATGTCCTCGTGCCCCTGGAGCCACAGGTCGAACGGCGGCATCGACAGCACCGCGTCCTCGTGCAGCAGGGTGGTCAGCCGCTCGATGTCGTACGCCTCGAAGGCGGCGAGGTAGCGCTCCAGCAGCTCGGCCTGGCCGGCGTCCAGCGGGTCCGCCGCGTCGCTCGCGCGGATCCTGCTGCCGGCCAGGGTGGCCCGGGCGCGCTGGAGGGCGCTGTTCACCGAGGCCACCGTCGTGTCCAGCAGGGTGGCGACCTCGTCCGCCTTCCAGGCCAGTACCTCGCGCAGGATCAGGACCGCGCGCTGCTTGGCCGGCAGGTGCTGGAGCGCCGCGACAAAGGCGAGCCGGACGGACTCCTTGGCCAGGGCCAGCTCGGCCGGGTCGGCGCTCTGCGGGAGCACCCGGGCGTCCGGCACCGGCTCCAGCCAGGTCACTTCGGGGCGCTCGCTCAGGACGGCGGAGGCCTGGTGCTGCGGGGCCGTGAGGTCCATCGGGCGGGCCCGCTTCTTCCCCGCGGCCAGCAGGTCCAGGCAGACGTTGGTGGCGATGCGGTACAGCCACGACCGCAGCGAGGAGCGGCCTTCGAACTTCTCGAAGCTGCGCCAGGCGCGGATGTACGTGTCCTGCACCGCGTCCTCGGCGTCGAAGGCCGAGCCGAGCATCCGGTAGCAGTAGCCGGTCAGCTCGGTGCGGTGCAGGTCCATCGCCGCGTCCAGATCCGGCGTGGTGGCGAGGTCACTCATGATCGTCGAACCCCCTGGTAGATCCCGATACTTGGGAAGCTACCCGAGGGGTCCGACAACGGCACCGCGGGAGCCGGCGGACGCGGGCGCCGCCCTACGCGGAGACGGCCGGCCGGTCCGTCGGGTGGACGGCCCGGCGGAGGGGTGAGTGGGTCACCGCGGGCCCGGCGGCGGGGCGCCGCGCGGGCAGCGGGGTCGTGCTGACCCGGGCCGTGAAGAGTTCCTGGCCCTCCTGGTGGAGGGAGACGCGGACCCGGCCGGTGCCCTGTTCCGGTTCGGCTTCGACCCAGCAGGGGGAGTCGAGCTCCGCGAAGCGGGTGAAGCGGGTGTCCATGGCCGCGGCCATGGCCCGGGCGGGCCCGGCGACGACGTGCGCGGCCTGGCGGGCGGCCTCCAGCATGAGCGCGCCGGGGACGTGGTCGACGGGGTGGTCGAAGAGCACGGGGTGGTCGGTGTCCACGCGCAGTTGCCAGCGGTGCGGGGAGGTGGTGGCGGCGAGGACGACGTTCTCCCGCGCGGCGTGGCCCACCAGCTTGGGCGAGATCGGCAGCGGCACCGGGACGCAGGCGGCCAGGGCGGTGTCCACATCGGCGTAACCGGCCCGCAGTCTGCGGTAGACGGCGGGCGCGTGGCTGCTGAACCGGGTCTGCGCGCTGCCGAGCCAGACGCCGTCGCGCCGTGCCTCGACGTGCAGGGAGAGCGCGCCGAGCTTGCCGCGCCGCTGGACGACGTCGTGGCAGTTCACGTACAGGGTGACCTCGGCGGGACGCAGCCTGGCCTGGAGGGCGTCGGCGCCGGGGGCTATGGCGTAGCGGAAGTGCTCCCAGATGAGGTGGTGCCCGAAGGGGACGGTGTAGGCGGCGTGCGAGAGCAGCGGGAAGATCTGGCGCACGGTCTCGGCGAACAGGAGCGGGTCGTGCAGGCCGTTCTGGGAACGGTAGAAGCTGTGGGCGCGCGGCCACTGGGCGGTGATGGTGAAAGAGTCCTGGTCGTCCCGGTGCCAGCCGGTGAGCAGCACCTCGGACAGGGCGGCCTTGTGGACGTACTCGCGGGGGACCGTGGTGGTGACGGTGGCCGGGGGATCGGCCGGCCCTCCGAAGGGGAGCTGCGGGATGGCGCCGGACTGATAGCGGGCGTACTCGAACTCCATGGTGAATCCCCCTGAGATGGCCGTGCGAGAACCGGTGTGGAGCAGGCGTGGTGCAGATGCGTCGCGGGAGGCGGGGCAGGTGCGTGGCGGTACCGGAGCAGGGCTGGCCTGGTCTCCCCGCCGGATGAGGTCCGGGGTGGCCAGCTCGAATTAAACTAGAGAGTGCTCGTTTTGTTTGTCGAGCGGGTAGGGGTGGAAAGTCGAGAGTGGCTTGAACTGGCCGCCGGAGGATGCGTTCATCGGGAGTGGAGGCCTCACCCAGCCCCCCGGCCCGCTGACATAACATAGAGGGCGTTCGTTTTTTTGCGAGGGGTGCTCGCACCATCCGACCCAGGCGCAAGTGGAGTGACCGTGTCGCAGGCCAGGCAAGCCCGAGCCATCCGCACCCGAGAGAAGATCCTCCGGGCCGCCGCCGAAGTGTTCGACGAGCACGGTTTCTCCGGCGCGAGCATGAACAAGATCGTGCGCACGGCGGACACCACCATGGGCGCGATGTACTTCCACTTCGCCTCCAAGGAGGAGATCGCGAAGGCGGTGATGGCCGAGCAGGCGACCGACCTGTCCTTCACCGACGGTGAGGACGGCCTCCAGCGGCTGATCTACATCAACCTCGAAGTCGCCCACCAGATGCGCACCAACGTGCTGTTCCGGGCCGGTGTGCGGCTCGCGGTGGAGCAGGGCGAGTTCGGCATGCGCGACGCAGCCCCGTACCGGCTGTGGATCGACCTCTTCCGCGGGCAGCTCGAAGCGGCCCGCGGGCGGGGGGAGCTGCTGCCCGGCGTCGACATCGAGGACTTCGCCGAGATCCTCGTCGGGGCGTACACCGGAACGCAGTTGATGTCGAACATCACCACGGGCAGGGAGAACCTCATAGGGCGCATCAGCGCGCTCTGGGGCTACCTGCTCCCGTCCATCGCGGCCCCCGGGGTGATCGCCGGGCTGGACCTGACGGGTGCCGCGCGGGCCGGCGGGCAGGGCGCGGCCGCGCTCTGATCGGGCCTCCGGTCCGGGGGGCCGGCCGCTCGGGGCGGCCGGAGCCGGTGCGGGACCCGTCCATCGATAGGCGTTTTCAGGCCACCGAGGGGTCCTTGGCGGGTGCCGAAGGGTCCGCGGCCCTGCCGTCGGATCCGGAGGAAACGGATGTACGGGAGATGCCGGACCACAGGACCTCCCACACTTCGGCCAGGCGACCCCGCGCGCTCCAGCCACTGCCCGCGGCGGACTCGTACTGCCGCTGGACGGACACCTCCAGATTGGAGACGAGGCAGGCGACGAGCACCCCGACGATCTCGGGGTCCGCGCCCGCCCGCTGCTCCAGTTCGCCGCCGCGGTAGGCCCGCGTCAGCAGGGAGCGCACGGCGGGAGTCCACGCGTCGTACCAGTCGGCGGTCACCGGCAGCTCGCGCGAGAGCCGGGCGGCGGCCCGGACGACCGGCTGCTTCTCCAGCAGCCGGGCGAGCGTCTGTGTCACCTCGGTGAGCGCCTCCAGGGCGGATCCGCCGGGGCCGGTGGACTCCGCGACCTCGTCGACCGCGTCGGCGGTCAGGTCGTGACCGCGTTCGCACACCGCCTCGGCCAGGTCGTTCTTCGCCGGGAAGTGGAAGGTCAGGGCGCCGATGGTGGCCATCGCCGACCTGCTGATCCGGGTGAGCGAGGTGCCCGCGTACCCCCTGCGGGCGAATTCCTCCCCTGCCGCCTCGATGAGGAGGTTGCGGGTCCGGCCCGCCCTCTCCTGCTTCGTACCCGCACGTTCGTGGTGTGTCGTCATGGCTGGCCCCTCGGTGGTCGGTGGTCGGCGTCGTTCCGGCCCCCCGGCCGTGCGCTGCGTAAGTAGCATCCCAGAAAAACAAAGCGAGTACTCTCTATGGTGTAGAAAAAAGAGCGAGCGTTCTCTACGCTTGCTGGGGAGTGAGGAGGAGATGCACGATGACTCGTAACGCACCGCGGCTCGTGGACCCGAAACTCGCCGAACTGGGCAACTTCCTCGCCGAGCGCCGGGCCGAGGTCACCCCCCAGCAGGTCGGACTCCCCGGTGGAGCGGCCCGCCGGGTGCCCGGACTGCGCCGCGAGGAGGTCGCGATGCTCGCCGGCATCGGGGCCTCCTGGTACGCCTGGATCGAACAGGGCCGCGCCAAGAACGTCTCCCCGGAGATCCTCGGCGCCATCGCCCGGGTGCTCCGCTTCGACGAGGCCCAGCGCCTCTACGCCATGCGGCTGGCCGGGTACGCGGCCGCCGGACGCCCCCAGCGCTGCGCCGACGACGACCTGCCGCTGCTGCTCCAGGTCGTCGACGGCTTCCTCCCCAGCCCCGCCTACGTCCTGGACCACTGCTGGGACGTCACCGCGGCCAACGCCACCGCCACCCGGCTGCTCGGCCTCGGCGGCGGGCGCTCCAACTACCTGCGCACGCTCTTCCTCGACCCCGCCGCCCGCGAACGCTTCCCCGACTGGGACCAGGAGGCGGCCGCGGCCGTCGCCGCCTTCCGCGCCCAGGGCGGCGAACTGCTCGCCGACGCCCGCCTCGGCGCGCTGGTGCGCGAACTCACCGAGAACAGCCCGGTGTTCGCGGCGCTCTGGGCCCGCCACCGGGTCGCCGACCGGGCCGACGGCGCCCAGCGGCTGCGCCATCCCGACCTGGGCGAGCTGGAGTTCACCAAGGTCTCCCTGTGCGTGAACGGCCGGGCCGGCCTCCAGCTGATCCTGCTCAGCCCGCAGTACGGCACCGCCGAGTTAACCGAGCAATGGGCCGCTTCCGGGCGGTCCGACGCGCTGACCCGCCCGCTGGGCGGCCAGGGCGTCATCGTCTGAGCATCCGAGAAGAGGGCCGACCCGCCATGACGACCGCCACCCGGTGGAACACGCCGGCCACCGCGCCCCGCACCCTGCGCTTCGGTGAGCACACCGTCACCTGGCTGCCCGACGGGTACGTCCAGCTCGACCCGCGGCGCTGGCTCCCCGGCACCACCGAGGAGGACTGGACCGGCGAGAACGCCGGACTCCTCGATCCCGAAGGCTTCCTGGCGGCCTCCATCGGCGCCCTCCTCATCCGCCACGGTGACCGCGCGATGCTCGTCGACGCGGGCTTCGGCCCCCGCGACGTCCCCGCCGCGGACACCCGCCCCGCCCTCGGCGCCCTCGTCGGCGGACAGCTCCCCGCGGCCCTCGACGCCGTCGGAGTGGACCCCGCCGCCATCGAACTGATCGCCTTCAGCCACCTGCACGGCGACCACTTCGGCTGGGCCCTGTGCCCCGGCCGCGGCCTCGTCTCCCCCTTCGTCAACGCCGTCTTCGCGGCCTCGGCCGCCGAGTGGGCCACCCTGCCCCCCTCGAAACGCGGTCCGGCCCGGATCCGGACCGTCGCGGACGGCGAGGAGATCTTCCCCGGGGTCACCGCCCGGTCCACGCCCGGCCACACCGCCGGGCACACCTCCTACGTCCTCACCTCGGGCGGGCGCCGGCTGATCGCCTTCGGCGACGTCTTCCACACCCCCGCCCAGCTCGCCCGCCCCGACTGGCGGGTGGCGGTGGACGCGCTGCCCGAGGGCGCGGTCGCGGCCCGGCGCGCGCTGCTGGCCGAGCTGGCCCGCCCCGGCACCAGCGCCTTCGCCAACCACTTCTCCGACGTCGTCTTCGGGCGGCTCGGCGAGAATGCGGGCACGCCCTGCTGGGAACCTTTGGAAGAATTTTATTAAAAAGCGTTGCGGTACTTGCAGATCCTCCGTCCCGGCTCCAGAATTCAGGGAGTCGGGGCTTTCTGTTGGGCCAGCCGGCTCCTCGGCCTGCCCCGCCTATTGGTGGTGGCAACAGGTGTCGTGCTCATAGCAGCAGGAGAGGCTGGGCAAAGGCCCGCGCTGCTGAAATCATTTATGCATGAGCCAGAGAATCGCCATTGCCGGCGCCTACGGATCTGGAAAGACCCTCCTCTCCGAGGCCCTCTCCGAAGTGACCGGACTTCCCCGCGCCGAGGGAACCGCCATGCGGGAGCCCATTGGCGGGGAGGGAAAGCACGCCTGGAGCTGGACCGAGGGCGAGCTGCTCCAGCTGACCGTGCGGCGGCACGCCGAGCGGACCCTGGACGAGGCGGCCCACCCGGGCGGCTTCATCAGTGACGGATCGATCCTCCACGACTGGGTGTACGCCAAGCTCCGCCTGATCGCGGGCCCGAACCCGGGCACCGAACAACCGCTCGGCAGCCGCTTCCGCAGCGAGGTCACCGCGGCGTACGAAGACGTCGCGGACCAGATCGGCAAGCTCGCGGTGCGGCACGCGAAGACCGCGTACGACGTGTTCTTCCACCTGCCCGTCGAATTCCCGCTGGACGAGGACAACCGCCCCGTCAACGAGATATTCCGCACGCTGTCGGACGGGCTCCTGCTGCCCGCCATAGCGGAAACCGGCATTCCCGTACACACGATCACCGGCAGCCCCGCCGAGCGGATCCGGCAGATTGTCGAGATCACCGGACTGCCGGTCGCCGTGGACATCGAAAAGGCGCTCGCGTCCGTCCAGGGGCGGTAGATCGTTCCGAAACCGGCTCCGCTCGGAAAGTAGCTCGACTCACCCAAAGTGCCACCGGAGAAAGGTCACCGAAAATGCAGCTCGAGGTCCCCAAGTGGGGCGACAAGCCCGATCTCAAACTGGCGATATCCGGTACCTACTCGACCGGGAAGTCGACCACCACGGAAGCCCTCGCCATCGCGACGGGCATCCCGCGGACGCACGCCAAGACCTCGCGTGAGCTGCTCGTCGACCTCGTCCCCGGCAAGACGGTGATGGAGCTCAACGCCATGGAGCTGGTCAAGCTGGGCCTGCGCCGTTACGAGGAGCGCCTCGTCAACGAAGCCGGGACCGGCGCGTTCATATCCGACGGCGGCGTCTTCCACGAGTGGGTCTACTTCGAGGCCCGGATGCGGGTCGGCATCAACCCCGGCATGCCGTGGTGGTTCCAGGGCGTCAAGAAGACCCTGGGCGTGGTGTCGAAGGGCTTCTACCAGAAGTACACGAACACCCTCGGCGAGATACAGAAGGACCGCGCCAAGCGGTCCTACGACGCCTTCGTCCACCTGCCCGTCGAGTTCGACATGGACCGCGACGGCCACCGCCCGGTCTCCGAGAAGTTCCGCCGGCTCTCCGACGAGCTGCTCCTGGGCGCGCTGGAGGAGACGAAGATCCCCTACCGGATCGTGGGCGGGCCGATCCCGCAGCGGATCGAGAAGATCGTCGAGATCTTCGAACTGCCCCTGGTCGTCCCCATCAAGGAGGCGATCGAGGAGGCGGAGCGCCGCGTGGCCGCCGATGCCTCGGACCTCCAGCGCAACCTCGCGTTCATGGCGTCCAGGCGGCAGAAGTCCTTCGGCCGCCGGCTCGCCTACGCGCTGCGTTACTGACCGCCCCCGAGCGCGTCCGGCGCACCCACCCCCGCTGCGCCCGACGCTCCGCGCGCGCCCCCCTCCCCCCACTTCCCCCGTGGGGGAGGGGGTCGCCCGCAGCACCACCCGAGAAAAGGAAGACACGCACCGAGCCCCACGCACCGCACCATCCGGCCGGAAGGGGAGAGACGCAGTGAACGGCTACCGCACCGCATTCTTCGACGTGGACGGCACTCTGACGACCGCCCCGAGCATGTTCCGCTTCCTGCGCCACTACCTCGCCGCGCTGGGCAGCCCGCCGCACGAGTACACCAGCCGACGCCGGGAACTCAAGGCGATGAACCAGGTCGGCTGCCCCCGCGCGGTCACCAACCGCGCCTACTTCGCGCACCTCGAGGGCGCCTTCGCCTCCGAGGTCTCCTTCCACGCCGAGGACTGGTTCCGCGACGAACTGCGCTCCGGCGCCTTCTTCCACGAACACGGTGTCGCCGCCCTGCGGCGCCACCAGGACGACGGCACCCGGATCGTCCTGGTCTCCGGCTCCTTCCCCGCCGTCCTCGACCCGATCGCCGAGCACCTCGGCGCCGACGAGGTCTGGTGCACCGAGCCCGACATCGCCTGGGGCCGGTACACGGGCCGGCTCACCCGGCCCCCCATGCTCGCCGGCGCGAAGGCCGAGGTGGTCCGGGCCGTCGCCGCCCGCCACCGCACGGACCCGGCCGAGTGCATCGCGTACGGAGACCACGTCTCCGACCTGCCGATGCTCCGGGCCGTCGGGTCCGCGGTGGTCGTCGGTGGCGACAAGGTGCTGCGCACCCACGCACGTATCCACGGGTGGTCCCTGCTGCCCGCAGCGCCGGTTCCGCCGGCGCTGGACCTGCCGCTGTGGCACAGCGACCGGCACACGGCCGCTCACGACGAGGTGAAAGAGGTGGAAAGCGTATGACGTCATGGTTCTTCGACCGGATGCGGAACTTCGGTGAGGCCGATGCCATCGTCTTCAACGGTGTGAGTTACAGCTACGCCCAACTGGCCAGGCTGACCGGCGAATGGGAGAGATTCCTCGACCGGGGCGGCGTCCACGCCGGCCAGGTCGTCGCCCTCGAAGGCGTCAGCAGCGTGGAGGCCTGTGCGGGCCTGCTCGCCCTGATCGAGCGCGGCGCGATCATCGTCCCGATGACCCCGCTGCCGCCCGCCAAGCGCGCGGAGTTCCACGAGGTCGCCGAGGTGGAGACGGTCATCACGATCGACTCCCAGCAGTGGCGCCGCAGCATCGAGATCACCGGCCGGGCCTCCGAGCACGAGCTGTACGACCAGCTCCGCACGGACGGCGTCCCCGGCCTGGTCCTCTTCAGCTCCGGCACCACCGGCCGCAGCAAGGCCAGCGTCCTCGACTTCTCCAAGGTCCTGTCCAAGTACGGCCCGCCGACCCGGCCCCGGCGCACCCTCGGGTTCCTCAACCTGGACCACATCGGCGGCATCAACACCCTGCTGCACACCCTGAGCCAGGGCGGCGCGCTCGTCACCATCGACGAGCGGACCCCGGACAAGGTCTGCGCGGCCATCGAGTCCAACGCCATCCAGATCCTGCCCACCACCCCGACCTTCCTCAACATGCTGCTCATCTCGCGGGCGTACGAGCGGCACGACCTCTCCTCGCTCCAACTGGTCAGCTACGGCACCGAGCCCATGCCGGAGGGCACCTTGACCCGGCTGGCCCAGGCCCTGCCGGAGACCCGCCTCAAGCAGACCTACGGGCTCTCCGAACTGGGCATCATGCCCACCAAGTCCCGTGATGACGGCAGCCTGTGGGTCAAGCTCGGCGGCGAGGGGTTCTCTTACCGCATCGAGGACGGGATCCTGTGGATCCGCTCCGACATGGCGATGCTCGGCTACCTGAACGCGCCGGCGCCCTTCGACGACAACGGCTTCTTCAACACGCAGGACGCGGTGGAGACGGACGGGGACTACGTCCGGATCCTGGGGCGCAAGTCCGAACTCATCAACGTCGCCGGGGAGAAGGTCTACCCCAGCGAGGTCGAGAACGTCCTGCTGGAGCTGGACTACGTCGCCGACGCCGTCGTCTCGGGCCGCCCCAGCCACGTCACCGGCCAGGTGGTCAAGGCCGTCGTCCGGCTCACCGCGCCGGTCGACGACGAGCGGGCCACCTCGCGCCGGATCCGCGAGTACTGCGCGCAGCGGCTGGAGGCCTTCAAGGTCCCCGTGGTGGTCGAGGTGACCACGGCGGACACGCACTCCGACCGGTTCAAGAAGATCCGGAGCGCCGTGTGAGCACGCAGCAGGCGCAGGCCCCGGGGGCGCCCGTCCCCGACGAGCCCGGGGACGGGCGGGTCGCGGTCGTCAGCGGGGGCAGCCGCGGCCTCGGCCGGGCGCTGGCCGAGCGGCTGCTCGCCGCCGGGTGGCGGGTCGCCACCTTCAGCCGCAAGCCGAACGAGTTCACCGAGGAGAAGGCCGAGGCCCTGCCGGACACCTTCTTCTGGCAGTCGGTGGACCTGCACGAGGCGGCGCAGGTCCGGCAGTTCACCAAGGCGGTCCAAGGCCGCTTCGGCCGGGTCGACCTGCTGGTCAACAACGCGGGAGTGCTCCACCAGGAGCTGTTCCTGACGGTGGCGCCCCAGCGGATCGAAGACCTGCTGGCCGCGAACCTGACCGCCCCCGTGCACCTCACCCAGGCGTGCGCCCGGCTGATGATGCGCGGCGGCGGATCCATCGTGAACATCTCCTCCATCAACGCCATCCGCGGCTACCGCGGAGTCGCCGTCTACGCGGCGGCCAAGGCGGGACTGGAGGGCTTCGGCCGGGCGCTGGCCCGGGAACTGGGGCCCGTGGGCATCAGGGTCAACACCGTGACCCCCGGGTTCTTCGACAGCGAGCTGACCTCGGACGTCACCGAGCGGAACCGGGAAAAGATCCAGCACCGGACTCCGCTGGGCCGGCTCGGCAGCGCGGAGGAGATCGCCGACGCGGTCCTCTACCTCGCCTCTTCACACGCACGTTTCATCACCGGTCAGTCATTGGTCATCGACGGAGGAATCACATGCTGAACGAGCAGAACATCCAGCAGATCATCGAGCGCGAGATCCAGTCCGTGGTCCTCAGCTCGGAGGAGGACGAGGTATCGCTGGACGACGAGCTGCTCAAGTCCGGGGTGAACTCGCTGATGCTCGCCCAGCTGCTGATCCAGCTGGAGACCGAGCTGGGCGTGGACCCGTTCGCCGCGGACCTCTCCATCACGGAGATACGGACGCTGCGCGAGCTGGTCGGCGCGTACGAGGCGGCCCTCGAGCGTGCGGCCACGGCCGGTGCGACGGCGGGTGCGTGACGTGTCCGCCGTAACCGAGGCCACCACCACCCCGCAGAAGCTGTTCCTGAAGTCGGTCGACGATTACCTCGGACCCGGCGAGGGCCGGTTCTTCTCGCGCGGCTACCAGCGGGCCGAGTACCTGGTCCGGGACGTCGTCGCCACCCCGGTCACCACCGAACGCCCGGGCATCCGGGCCACCGTGGACGTCAGCTACCCGGCGGACTGGTCCCGCAAGAAGAACGGCACGGACCTGCGCCCCCACCTCAGCACGGTGGACGCGCTGGTCCTGGGCGTGCAGCTCGCCGAGCTGCACCTGGTCCACGCCTACGGACTGACGGGCGACGCCCGCGGCACCATGCGGCTGCGCAAGGTGGTCCTGCGGGCGGGCGGCGCTCCGCAGGAGGACCTGCTGCGCATCCCGGCCTCTTCCCGCCTGGTGCGCACCGACGACGTCCCCGGGGTCCCGGGGCGCCGGCTGTCCGTCCACGACGGAGCGGTCGGCGAGCTGCGGGTGCGCTGCGAGATCGAGCACGACGAGGGCGTACGGGCCGAGGACGAAGGCGTCTTCGGCAGCCTGGACGAGGTCCTCGGCGAGGGCGCGCGGCGCTTCTACGGCGACGGCTTCAAGCGCCGGCGCCACGTCATCCGTGACGTCGTGGTCGACATGGAGGAGCTGGCCGCCACGGCCGGGGTGCACTTCGTCCCGGGCCCGGCCGAGCGCGCGGACGGACCCGGCGCGCTGGGGGTCGACGCGGCCACCGAACCGTCGGTGTCGCTCGTGGACGCCTTCGTGGTCAACCTCCAGCTGGTCCAGGTGCTGATGTACGAACTGGACCGGGTCGACCGCGCCTCCAGCAACACCCTCTGGATGATGCAGACCGTGCTCACCGCGGCGGACACGGCCCTGCCGCTGCCCGTCCGCGGGGACGAGGCGCAGGCCGCATCCGCGCGGCTGACCGCGAAGCGGGTCCTGCCGCTGCGCGGCGGGGTCTGGCGCAGCGTGGACATCGAGGCGAGCCTCGGCGGAGTGGGTGTGCGGGCCTCGTTCGCACACGAACTCCCGCCGGAGGCCGCGGCCTCGGCCGGCTGACCGGGCCCGCGGGCGGCTGACCGGTCCCCTCGGCCGGTCGGCCGCCCCGCCCCCGGGCGCGGCGGGTCCGCCGTCCAGGACCCCCGCGCCCCCTCGTCCCGGACGGGGCCGGACCGCCCGTGGCGGATCCGGCCCCGCCCGGGGGGCCGTCCCACGGCCCACCACCATCGAACCGAACACCACTAAGGAGACACCGATGCGGCTGTCCGTGTCCGGTACCTATTCCGCGGGGAAGACCTCCACGGCCACTGCCCTCGCCTCCTACACAGGTCTCGGCTTCGCCCCCGCCCGGGCCATCCGCGAGATACTCCCCGACGCGGTGCCCGGCAAGGCGCTCGCCGACGTGACGCCCGCCGAGTACCTCCAGCTCGCCGTGCGCCGGCACGTCGGCCGGGTGCAGAACGAGGCACGCCTCGGAGTGGGGGGCGCCGGCTTCGTGTCCGACGGCTCCTCGCTCCAGGAGTGGATCTACGCGGCCGCCCGGGTCCGCTTCGGGATGGATCCCGCGGCCCCCGCGGCCACCGCGCCGGCCACCGCGGCGATGGGCTTCTTCGCCGAGGCGGTCGACCAGATCGGTCACGCGATGCGCCAGCACGTCAAGGAGACCTACGACGGCTTCGTGCACCTGCGGGCCGCACCCGGGGCCGTCAAGCCCGGCGGGCACCGCCGGATGCACCCCGAGTTCCGCGCGTTCTGCGACGACATGCTGCTCCAGGCCCTGGTGGACCTCGACGTGACCTACCACGTCGTCGAGGGCCCGCGCCCGGAGCGGCTGGAGAAGATCGCCGACCTGTTCGGCCTGCCCGTCGTACGGTCCGCCGACGAGGCGATCGAGCTGGCGACGCGCGAGTACGAATCCATCGACTGGCGGCTGGAGGGCGAGCGCACGCAGAGCGCCGCCTCGCTCGTCGCCGCTGCTGCCGGAGGCACCAAGTGACCACCGAAACCACCCCCTACGCACGGCGCTGGCTGATGCTGCCCGTCGTCCTGGCCGCCCTCTTCATGGCCCAGTTCGACCTGTACGTCGTCAACGTCGCCGCCCCCACCCTCCAGCGGCAACTGGGCGCGGGCCCGGTCGCCCTCGAACTCATCGTCGCCGGTTACGCCTTCACCTACGCCAGCGGCCTGATCACCGGCGGCCGGCTCGGCGACCTCTTCGGCTCCCGCGTGATGTTCCTCGGCGGGGCCCTGGCCTTCACCCTCGCCTCGCTGCTCTGCGGGATCGCCCAGAGCCCCGACCAGCTCGTCGTCGCCCGGCTGCTCCAGGGCGTGACCGGCGCGGCCATGGTGCCGCAGGTGCTCGCGCTGATCACCGGAGTGTTCAGCCCGGCCGAACGGCCGCGCGCGCTCGCCTGGTTCGGCTTCACCGTCGGCGTCGGCGCGGTCGCCGGGCAGGTGCTCGGCGGCATGCTGCTCCAGGCCGGTTCCTCCGGTCTCGGCTGGCGCGCGATCTTCCTGGTCAACGTGCCCGCCGGCCTGCTGACCTTCGCGCTGGCCCACCGGCTGGTGCCCAAGCGGGCCGCCTCGTCCGCGGCGCGCGGCACCCTCGACCCCGTCGGCGCCATCGGCATCCCGGCCGGCCTCGCGCTGGCGCTCGTCCCCATGATGCTCGGCGCGGCCAAGGGCTGGCCGCTGTGGACCTGGCTGTGCCTGGCCGCCTCGGTGCCCGTCCTCGCCGCCACCCTCGGCTGGGAGCGGAAGCTGGCCCGCCAGGGCCGTCGCCCGCTGCTCGACCTCTCGCTCTTCCGGATCCGCTCCTTCCACCGCGGTCTGGTGGTCAGCGGGGCGGTGTTCGGGGCGTTCTTCAGCTTCATGTTCGCGCTGACCCTGGTCCTGCAGTCCGGTCTCGGCCTGAGCCCGCTGGCCGCCGGATTCTCCTTCGCCCCGCTCGGCCTGGCCTTCGCCGGGGCGTCCATGGCGGCGCGCCGGATCCCGCCGGCGCGGGCCGCCCGTACGGTCCTCGGCGGCACGCTCGTCGCGGCGACCGGACTGATCGTCCTGCTCGCCGAGGTGGCCTGGGCCCCCGACGACATCAGCGCCCTGCGGCTGCTGCCGCCGATGATCCTCATCGGCCTCGGCAACGGGCTCGCGGTACCCGCCCTGACCGGCGCGGTGCTCACCGGAGTCGGCCCCGGCCAGGCCGGATCCGCCGCCGGAGTGCTCACCACCGCCCAGCAGTTCGCCAGCGCCGCCGGTGTGGCCCTGCTCGGCTCCGTCTTCTTCTCGGTCCTCGGTTCCGGTGAGGGCCCCGGCGCCTACGCGATCGCCCTGCGCTGGGTCGCGGGGATCGGTCTGGTCCTGGTGCTGATCGCGGCCGCCGCGAGCCGGGCCCTGCTCCGGCCGGAGGCCGACGCCACGGCCAAAGAGGTCCCGGCCGCAAAGGCTCCGGCCGAAGGGACCCCGGTCAAAGGGAACGCGGCCGAAGGCGTAGCGGAGAAGAACCCGTCCAAGAAGATCCTGGGAAAGGTGTGACATGCAGGGGACGGCCCTGACTGCGGAGGAGCGCAAGGCGAAGGCCGCGCTGCTCTTCGAACGGATCATCACGCACAACGAGCTGCACCTCGCCGACGACCTCTTCCACGAGGACTTCAGCTGGCCGCAGTTCGGCCTGCACGGCCCGGAGGGCGTCCGCACCTGGGTGCGGGCCTTCCGGACCTCCTTCCCCGACATGGTGGACACCGTCGTCGAGCAGTGGGCCGACGGGGACACGGTGATCTCCCGGGTGGAGTGCACCGCCACCCAGCTCGGCGCCTTCCGCGGCCTGCCGCCCAGCGGACGCAAGGCCACCTTCGGGGCGCTGGGTATCGACCGGTTCCGCGACGACAAGATCATCGAGCGGTCGGCGCACTTCGACCTCGCCGACCTGATGCGCAAGTACGGGCACACGGAACTCCAGGTCCCGCCGCAGGACAAGCCGTGAGGCCCGCCCCGTTCGACTACGTCCGTCCCGCGAGCGCGGCGGAGGCCGTGTGGGCCCTGGCCGGGGCCCACACGGCCGGCCGGGAGGCCCGGGTGCTCGCGGGCGGCCAGTCGCTGGTCCCGCTGCTGAACCGGCGGGCCGTGCGGCCCGACCTGATCGTCGACCTCGGCCGGGTGCCCGCGCTCAGCGGGATCCAGACCGGCCGGCGCGGCGTCCGGATCGGGGCCCTCACCCCGCACGCGACGGTGGAGCGCAGCACCGACGCCGGGCTGCACCGGCGGCTGCCGGTGCTGCCCGAGGCGGCCGCCCTGATCGGGCAGCTGCCGGTGCGGGTGCGCGGCACGGTCGGGGGGAGCCTCGCGCACGCCGATCCGGGCGCCGAGTGGTGCCTGCTGGCGGTGCTGCTGAGCGCCGAACTGACCCTGCTGGGGCCGGACGGCGGACGGGTGGTGGCCGCCGACGCGTTCCTGCGCGGGCGGCACCGCACCGCGCTGCGGCCGGGGGAGATCCTGGTCGAGGTGCGGTTCCCGGTGGCCGAGCCGGCCGCCGCGCTGATCGAGTACGCCGCCCAGCCCGGCCGGATCCCGGAGGTGGCCGCCGCCGCGGCCCTGGTCCTGGACGCCGACGGGCG
The DNA here is from genome assembly GCF_040611795.1 of Streptomyces sp. NPDC006529. Classification (NCBI taxonomy): domain Bacteria; kingdom Bacillati; phylum Actinomycetota; class Actinomycetes; order Kitasatosporales; family Streptomycetaceae; genus Streptomyces; species Streptomyces sp. NPDC006529. The sequence continues at coordinate 186,356 of NZ_JBEXPB010000002.1, forward strand.
GATCGCCTCCGCCCGGCTCGCCCTGGCCGGTCCGCTGGAGCGCCCGACGCGGATCCCGGCCGCCGAAGCCCTCCTGATCGGGATCCGTCCCGGCCAGGAGAGCTTCGCGGTGGCCGCCGCCCAGGCGGTACGGATCACCGGGACCAGCGGTGACCTGGGCACCCTGGCCGCCGTACTGATGCGCCGGGCGCTCGCCGAATCCGCCGCACGGGCCGCCGTACTGGCGCCGGTGCGCCGCGAAAGAATGGAGCTGGTGCCGGTATGACCTCCTTCACCCCGGCCTCCGCCACCGCCGCCCGCGCCGTCCCCGTGAAGCTGACCGTGAACGGTGAGCCGCACTCCCTGGACGTCGAGGCGCGGCGCAGTCTGGCCGACGTACTGCGCCGCGAACTGCGGCTCACCGGCACCACGGTGGGCTGCGAGACCGGGGTGTGCGGCTCCTGCACGGTGCTGCTGGACGACGAGCCGGTCCGGGCCTGCGCGATGCTGGCCGCGCAGGCCGACGGCGGCCGCGTCGAGACCGTCGAGTCCCTCGCCCCGGAGGGCGGTGAACTGGGGCCGCTGCAAAGCGCGTTCCGCGACAACTTCGCCCTCCAGTGCGGGTTCTGCACCCCCGGTTTCCTGATGCTCGCCACCGGGCTGCTGCGCCGCGAGCCCGACCCGGACCGGGCCGCGGTCCGGGCCTGCGTCTCGGCGAACCTGTGCCGCTGCACGGGCTACCAGCCGATCGTGGACGCGGTGTCGGCGGCCGCGGCGGTCGCTTCCGCGTCCGGTTCGGCGGCCGCGTCCGATTCCGCCGACGCTGCGGCCGGGGCTTCCACCGGGGAGGGATCATGAGCACCGGCGTCGTCGGCCGCTCCGTACCCCGTCTGGAGGACGACCGGCTGCTGCGCGGCCGCGGCCGCTTCCACGACGACGTGGCGCGCCCCGGTCAGCTGTGGATGCGCGTCGTACGGTCCCCCCTGGCCCATGCCCGGATCCTCGGCGTGGACACCGCGCGGGCCGCCGCGCTGCCCGGGGTGGCGGCCGTGATCACCGCCGACGACCTGCCGCCGGGCCTGCGCATCCCGGTCCGCCAGCCGCACCCGGGGATCGACTTCACCGCCTACCTCCAGCCGCCCCTGGCCACCGGGTACGTCCGGTACGCGGGGGAGCCGGTGGCCGTCGTCCTCGCCGAGGACCCCTACCTCGCGGAGGACGCCGCCGAGCTGGTCCGCCTGGACCTCGCTGAGCTGCCCCCGGCGATGGACGCCCGAACGACGGCGGCCGGACCCGGGCCCGTATCCCTGGCCGGGCAGCCCCCCGCGCAGGTCGGCACGGTCGACTTCGGCTACGGGGACGTGGACGCGGCCTTCGCCGCGGCCGCCCACGTGGTCAGCGCCGACCTGCGCACCGGCCGGCACAGCGGCACCCCGCTGGAGCCGCGCGGCCTGATCGCGGAGATCGACGACTCCGTCGGGCCGGAAGGGCGGCTGACCATCTGGGGCGCGGCGAAGATCCCGCACATCAACCGGCGGGTCCTGGCCTCGCTGCTCTCCTTCCCCGAACACCGCATCCACATGCGGGAGACGGACGCGGGCGGCAGCTTCGGCATCCGCGGCGAGTTCTACCCCGAGGACCTCCTCGTGCCGTTCCTGTGCCTGCGCACCGGACGCCCGGTGAAGTGGTCCGAGGACCGGGCCGAGCACATGAGCGCCGCGAACCACGCGCGCGAGCAGCAGCACCGGATCGAGCTGGCCTTCGACGCGGACGGCCTGCTGCTGGGGCTGCGGGACGAGGCCTGGCTCGACAACGGCGCGTACATCCGCACGCACGGGGCCGTCGTCGCGGCGCTGACCGCGTCGATGATCTCGGGGGCCTACCGGATCCCCGCGGCCAGCTCGCGCGTGCACATCGTCACCACCAACAAGACGCCCATCGGCACCTACCGGGCCCCGGGCCGCTTCCAGCACAACTTCGTGCGCGAGCACGCCCTCGATCTCGCCGCGACCCGACTGGGCCTGGACCCCGTCGAGCTGCGCCGCCGCAATCTGCTCACGGGCGGTGAACTCCCGCACCAGCGGCCGATGCAGGTCTTCGGTTCGCCCATGGTCCTCGACGGAAAGGACCACCTGGAGCACTTCGACAAGGCGCTGGCGAGGTTCGACTACGACCGCTGGCGGGCCGAGGCGAAGGAGGCCCGGGCCGCGGGACGGCTCGTCGGCACCGCCTGCGCGGTGATCCTGGAGAAGGCCGGGCTGGGCTACGACAGCGCGGTCGTCGACATCGGGGTGACCGGCGCCGTCCGGGTCGCGATGGGCGGTGCGACCGTCGGCCAGGGCATCGAGACGGTGATGGCGCAGATCGCCGCCGACGAGCTCGCCGTACCGGTGGCATCGGTGCGGGTCGTGCTCTCCGACACCGACGTCCTGCCCGACGGCGGCGGCACCTTCGGCAGCCGCTCCACGGTCGTGGGCGGCGAGGCCGTGCGCCGGGCCGCGGTCGCGGTCCGCGAGAAGGCGGTCCGGGTGGCCGCGGGCCTGCTCGGCGTCCCGCCGGAATCCGTGCACCTCGTCCCCGGCGGGCTGGCCTCCTCGGAAGCCGCCGGTGAGGTGGGCTGGGCCGCGCTCGCCGCCGCCGCCTTCACCCCGCGCTGGATCAGGACCGGCGAGGAGGTCGGCCTGATCGGCCGGGCGACCTATGTCGCGGAGGGGATGACGTACCCGTACGGCACCCACTTCGCGCAGGCCGAGGTCGACCCGGGGACCGGCGCGGTACGGCTGCTGCGGTACGCCATGACCTACGAGATCGGGCGCGCCGTGCACCCCGAGGCGGTGCGCGGCCAGCTGATCGGCGGCGCCGTCCAGGGCATCGGCGGCGCGCTGTCGGAGGAGTTCCGCTACGACGAGCGCGGCCGCCCGCTGTCCCTGACCCTCGACGAGTACCTGTGGCCCCGCGCCGCGGACCTCCCCGAGTTCGAGGTGGAGGTCTACGAGGACGCCCCGGCCCCGGGCAACCCGCTGGGTCTGCGCGGAGCCGGCGAGGGGGGCACCGCCGGCAGCGGGGCCGTCGTCGCGGGCGCCGTACGGGACGCCCTGGGGCTGCCCGGCGATGTCGGCGCCCTCCCGCTGCACCCCGCGAGGGTGCGCTCCCTGATGTCCCCGCACCACACGCCGCACCACGACCCGAAGGAGGAGCTGTGACAGTGAACCAAGCGGTTCTCGACTGGCTCAATACCGAACCCGACTGGGACGTCCCGAGCCAGGAGCCGGCCGGTCCGGTGTCCGACGGCCCGGTCTCGGCGGACGTGACCGCACCCTCGGCGGCCACGCTCGCATCCGCGACCCCGGCCGAGCGCGACGCGCTGATCGCCGACTACGTGCGCCGGGAGGTCGCCCGTTCCGTGGGCGTCAGCCCGGCCGCACTGGACACCGAGCGGACGCTGGTCACCGTGGGCATCGGGTCGATGCTGGGACTGGAGCTCCAGTACCGGCTGCGCTCCGCCCTCGGCGTCGCACCCGAACTGCCCGACCTGCTCATGGCCAAGGACACGCACGCGCTGGCCGCGATGGTCGTCGCGCTGCTCGGGTCCGGCGGATGACCGCGAAGCTGGCGCCGCCGGCCGGCGCTGATGTCTGGCTGCTGCGGCAGCCGAAGCCGGACGACATCACCGGCGTGCTGGAGATGACCGAACTGGACGAGAACGAACTCCAGCGGGCCCGCGCCTGCCGCCGCCAGTCGGGCGGCTACCTGTACGCGGCGGCGCACATCGCGCTGCGCCGGGTACTCGCCACGTACGTGGGGGAACCGGCCGGGTCGCTGGAGTTCGGCCGCGGTCCCTGCCCGTGCTGCGACCAGCAGCACGGGCGCCCGATCCTCCTGCGACCCGCCTCCGACCTGCACTTCTCGCTGTCGCACAGCAGCGGGATCGTGTTGATAGGGGTGGCCTCGGTACCGATCGGCGTCGACGTCGAGAAGGTGCCGACGGCCGAGACGGCCCGGGTGTGCACGGCCGCGCTGCACGCGGACGAGCGCGCCGAGCTGGCCGAGGTCCCCGAATGCGCGGGCACCTCGGCCTTCGGCCGGCTGTGGACCCGCAAGGAGGCCTACCTCAAGGGGCTCGGCACCGGCCTCGGCCGGGACCTGTCCCTGGACTACCTCGGGTGGGAGAGCGAACGCCACCCGAAGGGCTGGTCGGTGGTCGACGTACCGGCGGGCCCCCGCCACACGGCGGCGGCCGCGATCGGCTACGACGGCGCCCCGTCGGGCCCGGTGACGCTGCGCTGGCTCCCCATGGAGAGCCTGTTCAGCGGCGTCCGCGCCGACCTGGCCAACCGCGACTCGGTCCTCGCGGAGCTGGCCGCCTGACCGCGCCCCGCCCACGGGCCGCGCGCAGGAGGATCCCCCGGCCGGGGAGAACAACCGGCCGGGGGATCCTCGTCGTGGTGGCCGGGCCGTCCCTTTCGGATTCCGCCTGGTCCGCGGGCCGGGCGCGGGGGGGTTGCCGCGCGGGGTGGGGTACCGGGGTAGGACGCTTCAACCGCCTTCTGCTGAACGTCAGTTGGAGGCCGAGTCGGCGGCCGTAGAAGTGACAAAGTCGTTTCGTAGGTGCCGCGGGGTCGCAAAACATAGAGAACACTCGCTATTCTTTATTTCGCTGGCCAACCGACCCGATCGACCCGTTCGCCGGAGGGAGCTGCCCGCCATGCCGACCGCCGACCTACTCGCCCGGCGTCTCTTCCACTGCCTGCCCCGCACCGATCAGCGCCGTTGGGCCGGTGCCTATCTGTCCGGGCTGCTGGGTACGCCCGGCAAGAAGTCCGTGCGGAACATGGCGCGTTCGACCGCCGCGCTCGGCGCCGCCTCGCAGTCCCTGCACCAGGTGGTCAACGCCAGTACGTGGGACTGGAACCCGGTCCGCCGGGAGCTGGCCGCCTGGTGCGGCGAGCAGGCCGGGGTGCGGGCGCTGCGCATGGTGCCCGTGGTCATCCCCAAGCGCGGGGAGTGCTCCGCCGGGGTGCACCGGCGCTTCGATCCCGCGGGCGGGCGCACCCTGAGCTGCCAGCTCGCGCTGGGGCTGTTCCTCGTCACCGACCTCGGCAGCGTCCCGGTCGACTGGCGGCTGTGCCTGCCCGGCCGCTGGAGCGAGGACGACGAGCTGTGCGAACGGGCCCGGATACCGGCCGCCGCCCGCACCGCCCCCACCCCCCACCCCGGGCTCGGCCTCGACCAGGCCGCCGAGGCCGCCGCCGCCCACGCGTCCGCCGCGGGCGTGCCCGTCGTGGCCGAGGCCGCCACCGAGGCACCCGCCGACGCGGTGCGGCTCGTCGCCGGGCTGGCCGGCCGCAGCCTCGGCTTCGCCGTGTCCGTACCTCCGGGCACGCCCGTCCTGTGCGGGCCGCCCGGCGACCGCGCCCCGCACACCACCACCGTGGCCCGGCTCGCCGCCCGCCTCGGCCCCGCGGCCTCCCCGCTCGCTGGCGGCCGGCTGCGCCGGGCGCCCGCGCTCATCCGGGTGCCCGGGGTGGCCCGCCCGCTGGCCCTGCTCACCGAGTGGGACCCGGCGGCCCCGGACCGGCCCGCGAAGCACTGGATCGCCGACCCCGACGGCCGCACGCTGGCCGCCGCCCGGTTCTCCCTCTCGGCCGCCACCTCGCTGTCCCTGGCCACCTCGATGGAGGTGCTGGAGGACTGCGGGCTGCTCGATTTCGAGGGGCGCTCCTTCCCCGGCTGGCACCGCCACATGACCCTCGTCTCGGCCGCCGCCGCCCACCGCCTGCTGAGCGCCCCGCGCCGGACGGCCCGTACCGCCCCCGACCGCACCGTCGACCGCGCGGCCGCCGACCGCGCCCTCGCGGCCGACCGCGCCGCGGCCGCCGACCGCACGCTCACCGCCGACCGCGCCCGCACCTCCGACCGCGCCCACCCCCGTGCCCGCGCCCACGCGTTCAGCGGCTGACCGCGCTCCGTGACGCGAGGACGCGAGCCGAGGATGCGACCCAAGGAGTCGAAATGACCGTCGACACGGCGGCAGCCCCCGTCCGCACGATCAAGCTGCCCGCCCTCACCGCCCTGCCCGCCCTGTCCGGTGTCACCGCCCTGCGCCCGGTCACCCTGCCGACGCCCGCCTCGGCCCTGATGACCGGCTGCGTGCCCGTGGACGCGCTGCTCGACGCCGAGTCCCCGCGCCTCGCCGGCGTGGACCAGGACCACGTCCGGATGCTGGCGGGCCTGGAGACCGAACTCCCGCCGATCGTCGTCCACCGCTCCACCCTGCGCGTGGTCGACGGGATGCACCGGCTGCACGCGGCCCGGCTGCGCGGGCGCGCCTCCATCGCCGTCCGCTGGTTCGACGGCACGCCGTCGGAGGCGTTCCTGCTGTCCGTCGAGGCGAACAACCGGCACGGGCTGCCGCTGACCCTCTCCGACCGCCGCGAGTCCGCGCGCCGCATCCTGCGCGCCTGGCCCGACTGGTCGGACCGGGCCGTCGCCGCCAAGGTCGGCCTGTCCGGCAAGACCGTCGGCGTGCTGCGCCGCGCCGCCGCCGAGAACGGCGAGGCCGGAGCCCCCGGCGAACTGCCCGCCGCCCGGGTGGGCTGCGACGGCCGGGCCCGCCCGCTCAACGCCACCGAGGGCCGGCTGCGCGCCATGGACTACCTCGCCGTCCGCCCCGAGGCCTCGCTGCGCGAGATCGCCCGCTCCTCCGGCATCTCGGTGGAGACCGCCCGGGACGTGCGCGACCGCCTCGCCCGGGGCGAGGGCCCCTTGCCCGGCAGCGGCGCGGGGGCGCGTACGGGCGTCCGTACGGGCGTCCGTACGGGCGTACGCACCCCCGCGCCGGACGGTGACGGCGCCCGCCCCGGCCGCGCCGCGGGCCGCGCCCCCGTCGACCTCTCCGTCGTCCTGGACTCCCTCAAGCGCGACCCCACCCTCAAGTACAGCGACGAGGGCCGGGCGATGATCCGCTGGCTGGAGGCCCGGATGATCCGCGAGGGCGAGAGCGGCGTGGTGCTGCGCGCCCCCGACCACCAGGCCCCGAAGATCGCCGCCATGGCCCGCGCCTGCGCCGCGCACTGGGACGAGATAGCCACCGAACTGGAGCACCGCGGCGCCCGCTTACGTACCGACGAGAACTGAAGAACCGCTGAGAGAAGATGAGTTGACACGATGACGACCACCGCGAACGCCACCGCAGGACAGAGCGCGACCAGCGCGAAGAATCCGTGGGCAGCGCTGTCGGCACTCTGTGTCGGCTTCTTCCTCATCATGATGGACACGACCATCGTGACCGTCGCGATCCCCGGCATCATGGACGGCCTCCACGCCGACCTCAACCGGATCACCTGGGTGCACAGCGTCTACCTGCTCACCTACGCCGTCCCCCTGCTGGTCGCCGGACGGCTCGGCGACCGCTTCGGCCGCAAGCCCGTCTTCCTCGCCGGCATGGCCGTCTTCACCGCCGCCTCCCTGTGGTGCGGGCTCTCCGGCAGCGCGGAGATGCTGATGACCGCGCGCGCCGTGCAGGGCGTCGGGGCCGCGCTGATGGCCCCGCAGACCATGGCCTTCGTGACCACCCTCTTCCCCGCCAACCGGCGCGGCGCGGCCCTCGGGGTCTGGGGCGCGGTCGCGGGCCTGGCCACCACCGTCGGACCGCTGCTCGGCGGCTTTCTCGTCGGCTCGGCCGGCTGGCAGTGGATCTTCCTGGTCAACGTGCCGATCGGCCTGGCCGGGCTCGTCATGACCGCGAAGCTGGTCCCCGGCGGCCAGCCCCGCAACCACCGCCGCTTCGACCTGCTCGGCACCCTGCTCTCCGGACTCGGCCTGTTCGCCGTGGTGTTCGGCCTGCAGAACGGCCAGCACTACGACTGGGGCACCGTCGCCGGACCGCTCACCGTGCCGGTGGTCATCGGCGCGGGCGTGGTCCTGCTCGCCGCCTTCGTCCTGTGGCAGCGCTTCAACCCGCGCGAGCCGCTGATGCCGCTCTCCCTCTTCCGGCGCCGCCACTTCTCCACCGCCGCCTTCGCCGCGGCGGCCATCGGCTTCGCCGTCACCGGCCTCTACCTGCCGCTCACCCTCTACATGCAGGCGGTCATGGAACTCTCCCCGCAGCAGGCCGGCTTGCTGATGGTGCCCGTCGCCGTCTCCAGCGGGCTGGCCGGGCCGCTCGCCGGGACCCTCTCCGACCGGGTCCCCGGCAAATGGGTGGTCCTCGCCGGATTCCTCGTCTTCGCGGCCGGCCTGGGCATGATCGTCCTCGCGATGCGCCCCGACGGAGGGGTCTGGCAGCTCGCCGGCGCGCTGTTCTTCGCCGGGATCGGTACGGGCGCGGCCTTCGCGCCCATGGCGAACGTGGCCACCGGCACGCTGCCCGTCGCCGACATCGGTGCGGGGGCCGGGATGTACAACTCGATCCGGCAGGTCGGCTGCGTCATCGGCGCCGCCGCCGTCGGCGTGCTGATGCAGGCGCAGCTGTCCTCCCGGCTCGCCACCGAGACCCTCGCCGAGGGCGCGTCGGCCGCCGAACGCCATGCCTTCCACGAAGGGCTGGCGCAGGCCTCCGGGACGACCCTGCTGCTGCCCGTGGCGGTGCTGCTCGTGGGCGCCCTCGCCTGCCTCCTGATGCCGTCCGGTAAATCCGCGGAGACCGGGAAACCGGCCGCGCTTCCCGTGGACGCCCCGAATCCCGACCTCCAAAAAGTCGGCTGAACCACCCTGTGAACCACCGCATTGCGCGCCATCGAAAGGAATAGTCCTGATGTCCCATGACAGCACCCGGATTGACTTCACCCCCCTTGTGGAATCGGTGACCGGGCCGGTATTCACTCCCGGACAGGAGGGCTACGAGGAGGAACTCACCGGATTCCAGGCCGGATACCGGCACGACCCCGCCGCCGTCCTCGGCGCCGCGAACGCCGAGGACGTCCGGCTCGCGGTGGCCTTCGCCGCCGAACGCGGAATCCCGGTCTCGGTCCAGGCCACCGGCCACGGGGTCACCGTCCTCGACCGGGGCGGCCTGGTGATCAGCACCCGGCGGCTGACCGGCGTCACCGTCGACCCCGGCGCGCGGACCGCCCGCATCGAGGCGGGCGCCCGCTGGGAGCAGGTCGTCGAGCGGACCGCCCCGCACGGGCTGGCCCCGCTCAGCGGCTCCGCCGGGCACGTCGGCGTGACCGGCTACACCCTCGCGGGCGGACTGGGCCTGCTGGCGCGGGAGTTCGGCTACGCCGCCGACCTGGTGGAGGCCGTCGAGGTGGTCACCGCCGACGGGCGGGCCCGCCGGGTCACGGCCGACAGCGACCCCGACCTGTTCTGGGCGCTGCGCGGCGGCCGCGACAACTTCGGCATCGTCACCGCCCTGGAGATCTCGCTGCTGCCGGTCGCCACCGTCTACGGCGGCGGCATGTACTTCGACGCCGCGCACGCCGACCGGGTGCTGGAGCAGTTCCGCAGCTGGACCGCGACGGCTCCCGAGAGCGTCACCGCCTCCCTCGGGATGATCGAGTACCCGCCGATCCCGGTCTTCCCCGAGCCGCTGCGCGGCCGCCACGTCGTGCACGTCCGCTTCGCCACCACCGACCTGGCCGGCGGCCCCGAACTGGTCGCCCCGTGGCGTGGGTTCGGCGTGGAAATCATCCACGAGCACCTGGGGGAGCTGGCCTACCCCGAGGTCGGCTCGATCTACGCCGAGCCGACCTTCTCGCACGCCTACGACGGCAACAGCGTCCTGCTGAGCGAGCTGAACCCGCAGATCCTGGACGCCGTACGCACCCTCGCCGGACCCGGATCGCCGGTGGACTGCATCGTCGACCTGCGCCACATGGGCGGGGCCCTGGCGCGGCAGCCGGAGGTGCCCAACGCGGTGCCGTTCCGCGAGGCCGCCTACATCCTGCGGGTCCTGTCCGGCTCGGACGAGGCGCCCCTGGCGGACATCCGCACCGCACACGCCGCCCTGGACGAGGCCGTCCGGCCGTGGACCCTGGGCCGTTCGCTCAACTTCGTCTACGGCGAGCGCACCGCCGACGCCTACGCGGACGAGCTGTACGACCCGGCCACCCGGGCCCGCCTCGCCAAGCTCAAGGGCGTCTACGACCCGGGCAACGTGTTCCGCACCAACCTGAACATCGAGCCCGCCGCGTAATCCTCCTACGGCCGCCTCCACACACAGCGGCGCCCCGGGACCGATCGGTCCCGGGGCGCTTCCGCGTGCGCAGGGGTCAGGCAGCCGGTGAGCCGAGGCCCACCCGGTTGCCCGCGGGGTCGCGGACGTAAGCCACCCGCTCGCCCCACGGCGTGTTCTCCGGCTCCTGGACCACCGGGGCGCCCGCGGCCCGCAGGACGTCCACGGTGGCGTCCACGGCCTCCACGAACACGAACAGGTCGACGCCCCCCGAGGGCAGCTCCACGGCCCCGTCGTCCCGGCTCACCGCCAGCTCCGCGTCGTCGCGGCGCAGCGCCACGAAGTCCGGCTCGCCCTTCGCGGGGTGGCGGTGCCCGGCCCGGAAGCCGAGCCGCTCGTAGAAGGCGGCGGTGGCACCGACCCGGCGGGCGCGCAGCACGGGGAACGCGCGCCGCACCGGGGCGGGAGGGGCCGGACGGGCGGGGGCGATGGGGACGGAGGCGTGCGCCGCGCTCACGCCGCCGCCCCGGGGACCGCCTCGGGGGCGCGCTCGGCGAACAGCTTCCACACCGGCAGCCGGGTGCGGCCCTTGGCGTCCAGCTCGGGGCGCCGGCCGGTGCGCTCGAAGAACTTCTCCATGCCGGCCGCGACGCCCGCGTACTCCGACAGCTCCAGCGAGGTGATCGTCCAGCCCGCCTCCGTCAGCGTCGTGCGCAGCTCCTCCTCCGACACCGACAGCGGCGCGGGCATGCCGCCCGGCACGTCGGCGAAGCACAGCACGCTCAGGCGCGCGCCGGGCCGGGTGACCCGGTGCAGGGCCGCCGCGTACAGCGGGCGGGCGGGCGCCGGGAGGGTGTGGAAGAGGGCGCTGTCCAGGACGGAGTCGAAGCGGCCCTCGTAGCCGGTCAGGGCGGTCGCGTCGGCGACGGCGAAGTCGATGTCGAGGTCGCCCGCCCGGGCGCGGGCCTGCTCGATGGCGGCGGAAGCGGCGTCGACGGCGGTGACCTTGTAGCCGCGGCCGGCCAGGAAGACGGCGTTGTCGCCGGGGCCGCAGCCCACGTCGAGGACCTCACCGGCGAAGCGGCCGAGGCGCTCCAGCTCCACGACGTCCGGCTGGGCCTCGCCGATGTCCCACGGGACGACCTTGATGGCGGCCCCTTCGAGCAGTTCGCCGCCGGTGTAGACGGCGTTGAAGTCGGCGGCGGCGTAGTCGTACGTCTGTTCCGTGGCGCTCACGCGAATCTCCTTGCGGTGAATTCGATCTCGGGGATCCGTAGGGTGCGGGATTCCCGGCAGTATCACCCGCCGACTCCGTTGTCCGAAACGCCGGTTGGTGTCCGAGGAGACGTTCCGGGTGTCCGTCCGAGGAAATTCCTCACTCGGACGGGGTGTCCGAATTCCCTTCGTGGACAGGCCCGCCGTGCGTCGGGATGAATGGAGCCCAAGCCTCACCGACGGGTTAAGGAGCCGCAGTGACTGCCGCAGTGACAGGAAAGGTCTGGTTCATCACCGGCACGTCCCGGGGATTCGGCCGCGTCTGGGCCGAGGCCGCACTCGAACGGGGCGACCGGGTCGCCGCCACCGCCCGCGACCTCGCCTCCCTCGACCCCCTCGTCGAGGCGTACGGCGACGCGGTCCTGCCGCTGCGGCTCGACATCCGGGACCGGGACGCGGCCTTCGCGGCGGTCGCCGCCGCCCACGCCCACTTCGGCCGGATCGACGTCGTGGTCAACAACGCGGGCTACGGTCTGTTCGGCGCCGTCGAGGACGTCACCGAGGCCCAGGCCCGCGAGCAGCTCGACACCAACCTCTTCGGCACGCTGTGGGTGACGCAGGCCGTCCTGCCGGTCCTGCGGGCCCAGGGCAGCGGCCACATCCTCCAAATGTCCAGCATCGCCGGACTCGCGTCCTGGCCGATGCTCGGGCTCTACCACGCCTCCAAGTGGGCGGTCGAGGGGCTGACCGACTCCCTCGCCCAGGAGGTGGCCCGCTTCGGCATCCGCGTCACCCTGGTCGAGCCGGGCCCGTACAAGACGGACTGGCGCGGCAGTTCGGCCGTCTGGGCCGAGCCCTCCGCGGCCTACGCGGAGGTCGCGAAGGCCCCTTCGGCCGGCTCCGCCCCCGGCGACCCGGCCGCCACGGCCGGGCCGGTGCTGGAGCTGGTCGACCACCCGGACCCGCCGCTGCGCGTGCTGCTCGGCGCGACCGTACTGGACACGATCACCACCGCCTACGAGGAGCGGCTGGCCGGGTGGAAGCAGTGGGACACCCTCGCCCGCGCCGCCCAGGGCGACTGAACCCGCCGCACCACCGCACCGACCGACCCCGACCGACCCCGCTGAAGGGAAGAAGACCGTGCAGAGTGAAGCCGTGAACGGCGTGGCCCCGGGCCGCGCGGAGCTGGTGGCCCGGGCGGCCGCGCTGCGCGCGGGCCTGTGGGAGGACGCACCGCAGAGCGACGGCGCACGACGGCTGACCGGGCGGAGCATCGACGCGGTCACCGGCGCGGGCCTGATGCGGCTGATGACCCCGCGGCGCCTGGGCGGCTACGAGGCCGACATCCGCACCCTGCTGGAGGTCGCCACCGAGGTGGGCCGCGGGTGCAGCTCCACCGCGTGGATCACCGGAGTGCTGAACGCGGGCAACTTCGTCGCCTCCCTCTTCCCCCGCGCGGTGCAGGACGAGGTGTGGAGCCTGAACCCGGACGCCCGCACCGCCCTGGTGCTCGGCATGCCGGCCCGCGGGGTCGAGCCGGCCGACGGCGGGGTGCTCGTCACCGGCGAGTGGGCGTACGTCTCCGGCTCGCTGCACGCCGACTGGGTGGGCGTCCTGATCGCCGTACCGGTCCCGGACCGCGACCCGGTCGTGCACTTCGCCCTGATGCGGGCCGACGAGGTCTCGATCAAGGACACCTGGCACTTCGCCGGGATGCGCGGCACCGGCAGCAACACCGTGGTGGCGACGGGGGTCTTCGTCCCCGAACGCCGGCTGCTGCCCTACCTGCCGCTGCTCAACGGCGAGACGGACGGGCTGGTCGACCCCGCCCACCGCTACCGCAACAGCCTGGTCGGGCTCTTCTCCATCGGCCTGCTGGGCTCGCTGCTCGGCGGCGCCACCGCCGCCTTCGACTTCGTTCGCGAGGCGGCCCCCCAGCGGCCCGCGGCCGGCTCCCGCTACCCGAACCAGGCCGAGTCGCCCTCGCTCCAGCTGGACCTGGCCGAGGCCGCCACGAAGATCGAGACGGCCAGGCTGCTTGCCGGGAAGATCGCGGACGCGGCCGACGAGGCCGCCTGCGCGGGGGAGTTCGCGGACGTCCTGGTCCGGGCCGCCGCCCGGCAGTACTCCACCCAGGTCGCCCAGCTCTGCCGGGAGGCCGTGGACATCCTGATGACGGCGTACGGCTCCTCCGCCTTCAACGAGTCCAACCCGCTCCAGCGGATCTGGCGCGACGTGAACGTCGGCAGCCGCCACGCGGGCTTCGGCATGGGCATCCCGCAGCAGCTCTACGGCCGGGCCCTGGTCGGCCGGGACCCGCGCGAGATCAGCCTGCTGGTCTGACCCCCCTCCCCGCCGGAAAGGATCACCATGTCGTTCGATCAGCAGGCCGACGAGCAGGCCGTCCGGGAACACAACCGGGCCGTCGTCGAGCAGTACATGAACACCCGCGGCCAGGACCGCCTGAAGCGCCACCTCCTCTTCACCGAGGACGGCGTCGGCGGTCTGTGGACCAACGAGACCGGCGAACCGATCACCATCACCGGCCGCGACCGGCTCGGCGAGCACGCCGTGTGGTCGCTGCGCTGCTTCCCCGACTGGACCTGGACGGACGTCGAGATCTTCGCCACCCAGGACCCCGACCGCTTCTGGGTCGAATGCCGCGGCGAAGGAAAGATCGTTTATCCCGGCTATCCCGTCGGCCACTACACCAACCACTTCATCCACTCCTTCCTCTTCGAGGACGGAAAGATCAAGCAGCAGCGCGAGTTCATGAACCCCTGCCAGCAGTTCCGCGCCCTCGGGATCGACGTCCCGCAGGTACGGCGCGAAGGAATCCCCACGTAATAAGGAGATGCCCGATGCCCGGCCTGCCCCCCGTCGAGTCCTATCCGCTGCCCACCGCGGCGGAACTGCCCGCCAACACCGTTTCCTGGACCCCTGACCCCGACCGGGCCGTGCTGCTCGTCCACGACATGCAGCGCTACTTCCTGGCCGCCCTGCCCGACCCGCTGCGCGCGGACCTCGTGCACCACGCGTCCCAGCTCCGCAAGCGCGCCGCCGCCCTCGGCGTCCCCGTCGCCTACACGGCCCAGCCCGGCCGGATGTCGGACACCCAGCGCGGCCTGCTCAAGGACTTCTGGGGGCCCGGCATGCGGACCGGTGACGCGGACCGCGAGGTGGTCGGCGAGCTGGCGCCCGACGCGGACGACTGGGTCTTCACCAAGTGGCGCTACAGCGCCTTCTTCCGCTCCGGCCTGCTGGAGCGGATGCGCGCCGAAGGGCGCGACCAGCTCGTGCTGTGCGGGGTCTACGCCCACATCGGCGTGCTCGCCACCGCGCTGGACGCCTTCGCCCACGACATCCAGCCCTTCCTCGCCGCGGACGCCGTCGGCGACTTCTCCGCGGCCCACCACGCCCAGGCCCTGGAGTACGTCGCCCAGCGCTGCGGCCGGGTCATACCCGCCGGGGAGGTCTTCGCGTGAACAGAGACCTCCTCGCCCGCATCCTCGCCGGCGACGTCACCGACTTCGCACTGCTGCACCGCCCCGAGCTGGCCCCCGGCACCGTCGAGGTGCTCACCGGCGCCGTGCACACCCCGGCCGCGTTGGCCGACGTACCGCTCGACGCCGACCAGGTGCTCGTGGTCGTGCCCTACCGGCAGCTCGCCGAGCGCGGGTTCGAGGCCCCCGACGACGGGGCGCCGCTGCTCGCGATGACCGTCACCGAACGGGAGACGGTCGCGCTCGCCGAGCTGCCCGCCCGGATCGCCGACCAGGACGTGCGCCTGCGCGGCGGCGGCTTCGACGTGGACGACGCGCAGTACGCGGCGACCGTCCGGCGGATCGTCACCGACGAGATCGGCGCCGGCGCCGGCTCCAACTTCGTCATCAAGCGCACCTACACCGCGGCCATCGAGGACTTCGTCCCGCGGCGCACCGCGCCCGCCCTCTTCCGGCGCCTGCTGGAACGCGAACAGGGCGCCTACTGGACCTTCGCCCTGCACACCGGCGGCCGCACCTTCGTCGGCGCCACCCCCGAGCGGCACCTCTCGCTCGCCGACGGCACCGCCGTCATGAACCCCATCAGCGGCACCTACCGCTACCCGGCCACCGGCCCCACCCTCGACGGGGTCACCCGCTTCCTCGCCGACCGCAAGGAGGCCGACGAGCTGTACATGGTCGTCGACGAGGAACTGAAGATGATGGCCCGGATCTGCGCCACCGGCGGCCGGGTCACCGGACCCCACCTCAAGGAGATGGCCCGCCTCGCGCACACCGAGTACTTCATCGAGGGCACCACGGACCGCGACGTGCGGGAGATCCTGCACGAGACGATGTTCGCGCCGACCGTCACCGGCAGCCCGCTGGAGAGCGCGGCCCGGGTCATCCGGCGCTACGAACCCGAGGGCCGCGGCTACTACGGCGGGATCGCCGCCCTCATCGGCCGCGACCCGGCGGGCGGGCGCACCCTGGACTCCGCGATCCTGATCCGGACCGCCGAGATCGGCGCGGACGGCCGGATGCGGATCGGCGTCGGCGCCACCCTGGTGCGCCACTCCGACCCCGCCTCCGAGGTCGCCGAGACGCGCGCCAAGGCCGCCGGGGTGCTCAGCGCCCTGGAGTCCGACACCGCCGTGCGCTTCGCCGCCCACCCGGAGGTACGGGCGGCCCTGGAGGCCCGCAACACCGGGATCGCCGCGTTCTGGCTGCGCGGCTGCGCCGAACGCGGCGACCGCGGCGCGTGGGAGCCCCGGCTCGCCGGGCTGCGGGCGCTGGTCGTCGACGCGGAGGACACCTTCACCGCGATGATCGGCCAGCAGCTCGCCTCCCTCGGCCTCGACGTGAGCGTCCGCCGCTTCGACGAGCCCTACGACGTGGCCGACCACGACCTGGTGGTCCTCGGCCCCGGCCCCGGCGACCCGCGCGACGCCACCGACCCGCGGATCATCCACCTGGACGCCCTCGCCGGCCGGCTCCTCGACCAGGGACGGCCGTTCATCGCGGTCTGCCTGAGCCACCAGGTGCTGAGCCTGCGCCTGGGCCTCGGCCTGGTCCGCCGTGCCACCCCCAACCAGGGCGTGCAGCGGGAGATCGACCTCTTCGGGTCGGCGGAGCGCGTGGGCTTCTACAACACGTACGCCGCCCAGAGCACCGAGGACAAGATCGACGCGGGGGACCTCGGCATCGTCGAGATCAGCCGCGACCCGCGCACCCGCGAGGTGCACGCCCTGCGCGGAGCGCACTTCGCTTCCATGCAGTTCCACGCCGAATCCGTACTCACCGTGGACGGCCCCCGGATCCTGGGGCAGGCCCTGCTGCGGGCCCTCGGGTCCCTGGAGGTGGCGGCCCGATGAGGGTGGACATCGCCTGGTGGGAACTGGCCGGGACCGGCGCGAGCATCGACTCCCTGCGCGAGCACCTGCGCGAGGAGGCCGTGGACGCGTGGGCGGAGGTGCCCGGACTGGTCCTCAAGCTGTGGATCGCGGACCGGCCCGGCAACCGGTGGGGGGCCGTGATGCTCTGGAGCGAGCGCCCTCCGGCCGGTGTCCTGCCCGCGAACCGGGCCGCCGAGCTGATCGGCGGGCCGCCCACGCACCGGTCCCGGTTCGAGGTCGAAGCCGCGGTGGAGGGCGTACACCCCCTCGTCACCCTCCACGGGCTCGGCGCCGCGTTCGCCGACGCCACCTCACTCAGTCAGGGAGCGCTTCCCCATGCATGACTACATGGTCGTGGATGCCTTCGCGCGCAACCCGCTCGAAGGCAACCCCGTGGCCGTCTTCTTCGGCAGCGAGGACCTCACCGCCGACCGGATGCAGGCCATCGCGCGGGAGATGAACCTCTCCGAGGTCACCTTCGTCCTGCCTCCCGACGCGGACGAGGCCGACGCGCGGATCCGGATCTTCACCCCGGTCAACGAACTGCCCTTCGCCGGGCACCCGATGCTCGGCACCGCCGTCGCGCTCGGGCTGTCCCGCAAGGCGCTCGGCGTCGGCCGCAAGGAGGAACGGCTGCGGCTGGAGACGGGGATGGGAGTGATCCCCTTCGACGTCGGCATGGACAACGGGGACGGCTCGGTCATCGTGCAGATGCGCCAGCCGCACCCGAGCTGGGAACCGTACGAGCACGCAGAGGAGTTGCTCGAAGCCCTGGGCGTGCAGGAGTCCATCGCCCCCGTGGAGATCTACCACAACGGCCCGCGGCACGTGTTCGTCGGCGTGGAGAGCGTCGAGGCGCTGTCCGCGCTGCGGCCCGACCACCGGGCGCTGTCCCGCTTCCCGGACATGGCGGCGAACTGCTTCGCCGGCGCGGGGGAGGAGTGGCGCACCCGGATGTTCTCCCCGGCCTACGGGGTCGTGGAGGACGCGGCCACCGGATCGGCCGCGGGGCCGCTGGCCATCCACCTGGCCCGGCACGGGCTGGCCCCGTACGGACAGCGCATCAAGATCACCCAGGGGGTCGAGATGGGCCGCCCGTCCCGGATGTGCGCCACCGCGCACGGCCAGGCGGACCGGGTCAACGGGGTGCGGGTGGGCGGCTACGGCACGGTCATCGCCCGCGGAACCATCTACGTCTAGGGAGCAGCGGCCATGACCACGACCACCACACCCGCGGCGGCCACCGCCCGCCCCGGGCTCGACACCAGCAAGTACGAGTCCCTGACCGGCGCCACCGACCTCCCCTTCCCCGAATACGACGACCCGCCCGCCGACCCCCTCGCGCTGGCCCGGCAGTGGATCGCCGACGCCGTCCGGCGCGGGGTCCGCGAGCCCCGCTCGCTGGCCCTGGCCACCGCCTCCCGGATGGGGCACGCCTCCAACCGGATCGTCACCATCGCCCGGGAGGACGAGCGCGGCTTCGTCTTCACCACCCACAGCACCAGCCGCAAGGGCCGCGAACTCGCCGCCAACTGCTGGGCGTCCGGCGTCCTGTACTGGCGCGAGAGCGGCCGCCAGCTCATCCTGTCCGGCCCGGTCACCGCCCTGCCGGCGGCCGCGTCGGACGAGCTGTGGGCCGCCCGCCCCACCCCGCTGCACTCCATGACCACGGTCTCCCACCAGAGCGACCCGGCCGGGGACCTGGAAGCGCTGCGGGAGCGGGCGCTGGACCTCGCGGAGGGCGGCCGGCCGCTGCCGCGCCCCGAGCGGTTCACCGGCTACCTGCTGGAGCCCGCCGAGGTCGAGTTCTGGAACGCCGCCTCCGACCGGCTGCACCGCCGGCTCTCCTACACCCGCCTCGGCGGCGACTGGCACACCAGCCGCCTCCAGCCCTGACCAGCCCCTTTCGATGAGAACCGACCCGACCGGAAAGGAAGGACGGTGCGATGGAGCGCTCCCTGCTCACCGGCACGATGGCCCGCGTACCGGGCCCGGTGACGGTGGTGACCACGATCGACGGCGACGGCACGCGCTGGGGCTTCACCGCCAGCTCGTTCAGCTCCGTCTCCCTCGACCCGCCGCTCGTCTCGGTCTGCCTGGACAAGGGCGCCAGCACGCACGCCGCGTTCGCCACCGCGCGGCACTTCCTGATCAACGTCCTCACCGAGGAACAGCACGCGGTGGCGAAGCGGTTCGCGACCTCCGGGATCGACCGGTTCGCCGCCGGCGACATGGAGACCTGCGAACTGGGCCTGCCCGGCCTGCACCTCGCCGGCGTCCGGGTCGCCTGCTCCATGCACTCGGCGGTCGACGCGGGGGACCACACCATCCTCCTCGGCTGCGTCGAGGAGACGTACACGAGCGACCGCACCCCGCTCGTCTACTACAACCGCGCCTTCGCCCGGCCCACGCCCAACGCGTCGCGGGCCGACCAGGACTTCAGCGCCTGCCACATCGCCGACTGGTGAACCACCGAGCCGAGGAGCCGTACGCCGTGACCACCGCAGCGCCCAGCACCGCACCCGCAGCGCCCGCCGCCCCGGGCACCGCCGTCAACGTCGCCGTCATCTACTACTCGGCCACCGGGCACGTCACCGAGATCGCCCGGGAGATCGCCGAGACCGCCGAGAAGGCGGGCGCCGAGGTCCGGTTGCGCAAGGTCGCCGAACTGGCCCAGCAGTCGGCGATCGACGCCAACCCGGTCTGGGCCCGGCACGCCGCCGAGACCGCCGCCGTCCCGGTGGCCACCCCCGAGGACCTGCTGTGGGCCGACGCGGTCCTCTTCGGCTCGCCCACCCGCTTCGGCAACGTCTCCGCCCAGCTCAAGCAGTTCCTCGACTCGCTCGGCCCGGCCTGGAGCCAGGGCCTGCTCGCCGACAAGGTCTACGGCGGCTTCACCTCCACCGCGAGCGAGCACGGCGGCCAGGAGTCCACCCTGCTCGCCCTGACCGCCTCCTTCCACCACTTCGGCGGCATCGTCGTCGCCCCCGGCTACACCCACCCCGACAAGTTCACCGACGGCAACCCCTACGGCACGGCCCACTGGTCCGGCGGCAAGGGCGCCCGGCCCGTGGACGACACCACCCGCAACGCCGCCCGCGCCCAGGCGGAGCGCGTCGTGCGCTTCGCCCGCGCGGTGAAGCACGCCTGACCGGCGGAACCCGGCCCGCCCGCCGAGCCGCCGCCCCCACCGGCCACCCGCCCCCGACCCGACCGCCCGCACCCCGGAGCCCCGGAGCCCGCCATGACCATCGCCACCATCGGCCCGCCGCACACCGAACGCGCCACCGACTACCGCACGCTCACCGACCTGCTCGCCGGGTCCGTCGCGCGCTTCCCCGAGCACACCGCGCTGTCGGCCGACGGGATCTCGTACACCTACCGCCTCCTGGACGGCTGGGCGAACGCCATCGCCGCGCTGCTGGAGCGCCGGGGCGTGGGCACCGGTGACCGGGTGGCGCTGCGGCTGCCGCCCGGCGCCACGGCCATCGCCGCGATGATCGGCGTGATGAAGGCGGGGGCCGCCTACGTGCCGCTGGACGTGCGCAACCCGCCCGCCCGCAACGAGTTCATCGTCACCGACAGCGCCGTGGCCGCCTTCCTCGGCGACCCCGACGGCTGCCCCACCGGCGCCGTCCCGGTCGTCCCCGAGGCCGACCTCGCCGCCCTGCTGGACGGACCGGCCGTCGCCCCGCCCGCCGGGCCCGGGCCCGCCCCGCACGACACCGCCTACATCATCTACACCTCCGGAACCACCGGCCGCCCCAAGGGCGTCCTGGTCCCGCACGGCGCCGCGGCCGTCCTGCTGGCCAGCGCGGACGGGCCCTTCGCCTTCAACGAGCGCGACAGCTGGCTGCTGTTCCACTCCATCTCCTTCGACTTCTCCGTCTGGGAGATCTGGGGACCGCTGTCCACCGGCGCCCGCTGCGTGGTGCTGCCCGCCGGCGTCGCCCGCTCGCCCGAGGCCACCCTGCGCTTCGTCGAGCAGGAGGGCATCACCGTCCTGAACCAGACGCCGACCGCCTTCGGCGCGCTCACCACCATCGTGCTGCGCGAGGACACCGCCCTGCCCGCCCTGCGCTACGTCATCTTCGGCGGCGAGAAGCTCACCCCCGAGACGGTCCGCCCCTGGTCCAAGCGGTTCGGGCTGTCCCAGCCGGCCCTGGTCAACATGTACGGGGTCACCGAGGCCGCCGTCCTCAGCACCTACCACCCGGTCACCGAGGAGGACCTCGACCGCGACGACCTGCCCGTGGGCATCCTGCTCTCCGGCACCGCCCGCGTGGTCACCGAGGACGGCCGCGACGCCGCCCCCGGCGAGGAGGGCGAGCTGTGGCTGGCCGGGCCGCAGGTCGCAGACGGCTACCTCGGCCGCCCCGAGCTGACCGCCGAACGCTTCCCGACGGTGGACGGCGTCCGCTACTACCGCAGCGGCGACCTCGTCAGCCGCCGCCACGACGACCGGTTCGTCTACCGCGGCCGCGCCGACCTCCAGGTCAAGCTGCGCGGCCACCGCATCGAACTCAGCGACATCGAACTCGCCGTCCAGGCCCACCCCGCCGTCACCGACGCCGTGGTCTGGGTGCACGCCTTCAAGCCCGGCGACGACCGGCTCGCCTGCGCCTACCTCGTCGCCGAGGGCGCCGAGGACCCCCGGGCCCGCACCCTGCGCGCCCACGTCCGCGACCTGCTGCCGTCGTACATGCACCCGTCCGTCTACCAGGCGCTGCCGCTGGCCTACCTGCCGCGCACCGTCAACGGAAAGGTCAACCGGGCCGAGGTGGCCCGCATCTGGGAAGAGCAGAGGAGCCAGTCCGCATGAGCATCCCCCAGCACCACACGACCGCCGCCGCACTGCCCGAGGAGGTCCGCGAGGCCACCCGCGCCTGGGTGGCCGAGCTGCTCGAAGAGCCCGACGTCACCCTGGAGGACACCTTCCTCGAACTGGGCGGCCACTCCGCCCTCGCCCTCCAGCTCGGCCGGTACGCCCACGAGCGCTTCGGCATCGAGTACGACCTGCTGGTCCTCTTCGAGCGCCCGCTCGGCGAGGCCGCCGACGAGCTGACCGAGCGGATCGCCCGGATCACCGCCGCCGACGCGGAAGCCGCCTGAGGCCGCCGTGACCGACATCGGCATCGTCTCCTTCGGCTACGCGTTCGGGGAGGACCAGAGTGTCGCGAGCGCCGCCGCGGACTACGTCAGCGACCCCGAGCGGGTCGTGAAGTGGGGCTACCACACCTTCCACCGCGCACCCGACGGCGTCACCGGCACCGACCTCTCGCGCGACGCCGCCGAACGGGCCCTCTCCCGCGCCGGGATCAGCGCCGACGCCCTCGACCTGGTCGTCGTCGCGATCACCGACATGCCCGAGTACTCCTACTGGGACAGCGCCTCCGCACTGGCCCGCGAACTGAAGATCGGCCGCACCCAGACCCTGCTGCTGCAGGAAGGGTGCGGGTCCGGGGTCAACGGCCTCTTCTACGTCGCCTCCACCTTCGCCCTGCAACCCGAGGCGGAGTACGCCCTGTTCGTCGTCGTCAACCGGGTCAGCGAGTTCCACCGCAACCGGATGAACGTCATCAACACCGTGCTGTCCGACGCCGCCGTCGCCGTCGTCGTGCGGCGCGGCCACACCGCCAACCGGTGGCTGGCGAGCGAGCAGTTCACCGACCCCGAGTACAGCGACCTGCTGCGCCTGGACTTCGGCGGCGCCGTCACCCCGCTGCCCCCCGTCGGCTGGACCAGCGCCGACGCGCCCTCCGCCTACGACCAGGTGCGCGAGCAGTTCGGCGGCAACCCCGCCGCCCTGCGCACCTTCATCGGGGAGCGCTACACCCGCCTGGTGGAGGTCGTCGAGGGCGCCTGCCGCCGGGCCGGCGTCGCCCGCACCGACATCGACCACGTCATCTACCTCAACGACGTCCCCTCCAGCATCGCCGCCGTCGCCGGACCGCTCGGCATCCCGCTGGAACGCACCAACGCGGCCATCGCCCCCGGCCACGGCCACATGGGCGGCGCCGACCAGCTGATCTCGCTCGGTCTCCAGGTGGAGAGCGGCGAACTGAACCCCGGCGACCTGGTGGCCCTCTGCGGGATCTCCACCGGCCGCTGGTGCGCCACCTTGATCCGCGTCTAGCCGCGTCCTGCACCAGCACGCCCGGTCACCCGGGCCACCAGACCAGCGCGTACGCCGGCGGGGCCGTCCATTCCCCCGTGCCGGGCCCCGCCGGCGTACCCGCTGCCCTGCCCGAAGGAGACCACCGTGCCCGCGCCCGCCCACCCGATCCTGGACCTTCCGTACGACGTGCAGCCCGATCCGGACGAGTTCCTCCAGGCCGCGATGGAATGGCACTTCAACCCGGAGACCGGATCGCCGTTCTGGCTGCGGCGGGCCGAGACCCTCGACTTCGACCCGCGCCGCGACATCAAGTCCCACGCGGACCTGAGCCTCTTCCCCAACGTCACCGGCGAGCTGCGCCACGTGCGCGCCGAGGACCTCATCCCGCGCGGCTACGGCTCCGACGCCGACGTCGTCGGCGTCTTCGAGAGCGGCGGCACCACCGGCGCCCCCAAGCGGGTGGTCCTGACCCGCGACTGGCTGGAGCGCATGGTGGCGTGGTCCAACGCCAACATCGACGCCCACGGCTTCCCGCGCGGCGCGAACTGGCTCGGCCTGGTCCCCACCGGCCCGCACATCGTCGGCGAGTTCTTCCACCGCTCCGCCACCACCCACGGCGCCCGCGGCTTCACCATCGACCTCGACCCCCGCTGGGTGAAGAAGCTCATCGCCCAGGGCCGCGGCGCCGACGCCGGGGCCTACGCCCTGCACCTGCTGGAACAGGCCGAGTTCGTCCTGCGCTCCCAGGACATCGGCGTCCTGACCATCACCCCGTCCGTCCTGGAACGGCTGGCCGGCCGCGAGGACCTCGTCGAACTGGTGAACCACAAGGTCAAGGCGATCCGCTGGGGCGGCACCCAGCTCGACCCCGACTCCCGCCACCTCTACAAGACGGAGATCTTCCCCAACGTCGCGTTCTGCGGGAACTACGGCAGCACCATGATCCTCGGCTTCGCGGGCGAGCGGGCCGGCCTGCCCGACGACGAACCCTGCGTCTTCGACCCGCTCAGCCCCTACGTCACCTTCTCCGTCGTCGACCCCGGCACCCGCGAACCCGTCCCCTACGGCGAGCGCGGCCAGGTCCTGGTCAGCCACGTCAGCAAGGGCTTCCTGCTCCCCAACAACCTGGAGCGCGACCTCGCCACCCGCCTCCCCGCGGCCGGCGCCCTCGTCGGGGACGCCGTCGCCGACATCGCCCCCGTCGCCACCTTCGAGGACGAGCCCGTCATCGAAGGGGTGTACTAGTGAGCACCGTCCCGCGCCTCGACGCGCTCGGCCCGCGCGGCCCCTTCCGCGCCCGCAAGCGGCTCTCCGTCACCGACGTCTGCGGCGCCCCGGCCGCCGAACTCAGCCTGGTCCCCGCCCTGTTCGTCGACCGCGCCGCCAAAGCCCTGCACCGGGCCCGGCCCCTCGACGCCGACGCCCGCGTCGCCGCCGTGCTGCGCGCCGCCCACCTCTTCGCCACCGCCGAACTCGACGGCCGGACCATCGACGCCCACGAGCGCGCCGTCAGCCGCGTCGGCGGCGTCCCGCTCCCCGTCGTACGGGCCACCACCACCGCCATCGCCGCCCGCCTCACCCGCGTCTACGACAGCCTCGCCCAGGCCCGTCCGGCCGGCGCCGCCGAGGACTGGCGCTCCCCGCTCACCCGCACCGGCCGCGCCGTGTGGACCCGCCGCGGCGAGACCTTCGGGGTCCTCGCCGCCGGGAACCACCCCGGCACCCACAGCCTGTGGCCCGAGGCCCTGGCCCTGGGCTACCGGGTCGCCGTCCGCCCCTCCCGCCGCGAACCCTTCACCCCACACCGGCTGGTCACCGCCCTGCGCGCGGCAGGCTTCGGCGACGACCACATCGTGCTGCTGCCCACCGACCACGCCGAGGCCGACACCCTCGTACGGGCCGTGGACCGCGCCCTGGTCTACGGCGGCGAGGACGTCATCCGCAAATACGCCGGAAACCCGGCCGTCCACCTCCAGGGCCCCGGCCGCAGCAAGATCCTCATCACCGCCGACACCGATTGGAGCGAGCACCTCGACACCGTCGTCGCCTCCGTCGCCGGACACGGCGGCACCGGCTGCGTCAACACCACCACCGTCCTGGTCGAAGGCGCGGACGCCGCCACCGCGCTGGCCGAGCAGCTCGCCGAACGCCTCGCCGTCCTCCCCGCCCTGCCCCCCGAGGACGACAAGGCGGTGCTGCCCGTCCAGCCGCTCGACAGCGCCCTCGCGATCGAGCGCTACCTGCTCTCCCACACCGGGGGCGCCAGGGCCTGGCTCGGCGGCGACGGCATCGCCGAGGAACTGGGCGACGGCAGCGCCGCCCTGCGCCCCGCCGTCCACCAGCTGGAGCGTGCCGACGCACCGCAGGCCGGCATCGAACTCCCCTTCCCCTGCGTGTGGGTGGCCCCCTGGGACCCCGCCGACGGCATCGGACCGCTGCGCGGCAGCCTCGTCGTCACCGCGCTCACCCGCGACGAACGCCTCCTCGACGACCTCGTCGCGGAGCCCTCCATCGGCAATGTCCACGCCGGCGACCACCCCACGTACTGGATGGGCCCCGGCCTCCCGCACGACGGCTACCTCGCCGAATTCCTCATGCGCAGCAAGACCGTCATCCGCGACTGAAAGGAGCGGCCATGTGTACCAGGTGCGGACTCTCCGACGTCGGCTGGAACATCCCCTCCGCGTGATCCGCGGCCCGAACAGAAGGATCAGCCATGCAGCACAGCCACGCCCAGATCTGCATTGTCGGGGCAGGCCCCCGCGGCCTGTCCGTCCTGGAGCGGATCTGCGCACAGGAGCGCAAGTCCCCGGCGCACGACGCCCTGACCGTCCACATCGTCGACCCCGCCCCGCCCGGCGCCGGGAACGTGTGGCGCACCGCCCAGCCCCGCCACCTGCTCATGAACACGGTCGCCTCGCAGATCACCCTCTTCACCGACGACAGCGTGCGCATCGAGGGCCCCATCGAGGAGGGCCCCAGCCTCTACGCGTGGGCCCGCCGCCTGGACCCCTCCGACCCGGGGCACGAGGAGCGCTACGGCGCCCAGACCCTCGCCGAGGCCCGCGAGCTGGGCCCCGACACCTACCCCACCCGCGCCTTCTACGGCCACTACCTCCAGTGGGCCTTCGAGGAGGCCCTCGACGCGGCCCCCGCCCACGTGGACATCCAGGTCCACCGCACCCGCGCCATCGCCCTCCACGACTCCGAGACCCCCGGCGGCGCCCAGTCCGTCGAACTCGCCGACGGGGTCCGCCTGTCGGGCCTGTCCGCGGTCGTCCTCGCCCAGGGCCACCTGCCCGCCAAGCTCACCCCCGAGGAGCAGCGGCTCTCCGACTTCGCCACCGAGTACGGACTCTCGTACACCGGCCCGTCCAACCCCGCCGACACCGACCTGACCGCGATCACCCCCGGCCGTCCCGTCCTGATGCGCGGCCTCGGCCTCAACTTCTTCGACTACATGGCGCTGTTCACCCTCGGCCGCGGCGGCTTCTTCGAGCGCAGAGCGGACGGCCGCCTCGTCTACCGGCCCTCCGGCCTGGAGCCCAAGATGTACGCCGGGTCCCGCCGGGGCATCCCCTACCAGGCGCGCGGCGAGAACGAGAAGGGCCCCGACGGCCGCTACGCCCCCCGCCTGCTGACCATCGCCCGCGTCGACGCGATGCGCGCCGCCGCCAAGGACGGCGACTGGATCCACTTCGGCATCCACATCTGGCCGCTGATCCAGAAGGAGGTCCAGAGCGTCTACTACGAGCGCCTGCTGGCCAACCGCGGCGAGGAACCCGCCGCCGTCGCCTCCTTCATCGACCGCTACCTCGCCGCACCCGACGAGGACGCCGAAGACCTCCTGTTGCTCGAAGCGGGCGTCGAGGAGGGCCAGCGCTGGAACTGGGAGACGCTCTCGCGCCCCTACGGCGATCTGCGCTTCACCGGCCGCGACGACTTCCGCCGCTGGATGCTCGCCTACCTGCTGCGCGACGCCCACGAAGCGCGCCAGGGCAACGTCAGCGGCCCCCTCAAGGCGGCCCTGGACGTGCTGCGCGACCTGCGCAACGAGATCCGCATCGCCGTCGACCACGGCGGCCTCGAAGCCACCTCGCACCGCGACGAGCTCGAAGGCTGGTACACCCCGCTCAACGGCTTCCTCTCCATCGGCCCGCCCGTCTCCCGCATCGACGAACTCATCGCGCTGGCCTCCGCGGGCATCGTCGAGTTCACCGGCCCCGGCCTGCGCGTCACGGCCGACCCCGACGGCCCCGACGGCCCCGCCTTCGTGGCCACCGCCACCGGCGTCGACGCCCCCGACATCCGGACGACCGCCCTCATCGAGGCCCGGCTGCCCCACCCCGACCTGCGCCGCACCACCGACGCGCTGCTCGTCCAGCTGCTGGAGAGCGGCCAGTGCCGCCCCTACCAGATCCGCGGCGCCTGCGGCATCGAGTACGAGACCGGCGGCCTGGCCGTCTCCGAGCGGCCCTACCGCCTCGTCGACGCAGAAGGCCGCGAACACCCGCGCCGCTTCGCCTACGGCGTCCCCACCGAATCCGTGCACTGGGTCACCGCCGCCGGCATCCGCCCCGGCGTCGGCTCCGTCACCCTGGAGGACTCCGACGCCATCGCGCACGCGGCCCTGGCCCTCCCGGCCGTCACCGCGCCGCTCGCGAACGCCTCCGGCGGCTCCGGAGCGGAGGCCCGGCCGTGACCCCGCCCCGCCCGGGAGCCGCCACCGGGGCCGACACCGACGTCGGACTGCTCTCCCCGGTACGGGCCGGCACCCCCGCCGAGGCCACCACCTCGGACACCGCCTGGCTCCAGGCCATGCTGGACGCCGAAGCCGCCCTCGCCCGGGCGCAGGCCCGCCTCGGCACGGTCCCTCCGGACGCCGCCGCGGCGATCACCGCAGCCGCCCGGGCAGACCGCTTCGACGCCCGCGCCCTGGCCCTGGCCGCCCGGGAGACCGCCAACCCCGTCGTGGGCCTGGTCGCCGCCCTCACCGCGCACCTCGACGGCGGGAGCGCCGCCGAGTACGTCCACCGCGGCTCCACCAGCCAGGACATCCTCGACACCGCCATGATGCTGGTCGCCGCCCGCACCCTGGTCCCGCTCCGCGCCGACCTGCTGCGCACCGCCGACGCGCTGGGCCGCCTCGCCGCCGCCCACCGCGACACCGTCATCGCGGGCCGCACCCTGGCCCTGCACGCCGTGCCCACCACCTTCGGGCTGAAAGCGGCGGGCTGGCGGCACGGGCTGCTCGACTCCGTGCGGCGCGTCGACCGGCTGCTCGACGGGGGGCTGCCCGTGTCCCTCGGCGGCGCCGCGGGCACCCTCGGCGGCTACCTGGAGTACGCCCGTACCGCCGCCGCGCACAGCGGCGCCGGCCTCGACACCGAGGCGTTCCACGAGCGCCTCACCGACGCCTTCGCCGCCGAGACCGGCCTCGCCGCGCCCCTGCTGCCCTGGC
Source organism: Streptomyces sp. NPDC006529 (assembly GCF_040611795.1). Taxonomy (NCBI): domain Bacteria; kingdom Bacillati; phylum Actinomycetota; class Actinomycetes; order Kitasatosporales; family Streptomycetaceae; genus Streptomyces; species Streptomyces sp. NPDC006529. The sequence goes on from NZ_JBEXPB010000002.1 coordinate 214,623, forward strand.
ACGCGCTGCGCACGCCCGTCGCCGACCTCGGCGCCGTGCTCGCCCACACCACCGGCACCCTCGGCAAGTTCGCCGCCGACGTGCTGCTGCTCACCCGCACCGAGTCCGCCGAGGCCGCCGAACCAGCTCCCGCGGGCCGCGGTGCCTCCTCCGCCATGCCCCACAAGCGCAACCCCGTCCTGGCCACCCTGATCCGCTCGGCGGCCCTCACCGTCCCCGCCCTGGCCGCCGTCCTCGCCCAGGCGCTCGTCTCGGAGGAAGAGCGCTCCGCCGGCGTCTGGCACAGCGAATGGCACGCCCTGCGCGAATGCCTGCGGCTCGCGGGCGGCGCCGCCCACACCGCCGTCGAGCTCGCCGAGGGCCTCGAACCCGACCCCGCACGGATGCGCGCCAACCTCGCCCTCACCGGCAGCGGCGTCGTCACCGAGCGGCTCGCCGCCGTCCTCGCCCCGCACCTGGGCAAGGCGGCAGCCCGCCGGCTGCTCACCGAGGCCACGGCCTCGGCGCGCGCCACCGGCACCCCCCTGTCCGCCACCCTGTCCGACCTGCTGACCGAGACCCTGTCGGGCACCACCGACCTGACCCCGGAGCACCTGCGCGACCTGCTGGAACCCGCCCAATACACCGGGGTGGCCGGTCCGTTGACCGACCGGGCCCTGAAGCGAGGAGCGAGTACACGATGATCACTGCCCCCAGCGGGACACTCCATTCGGCTCAGCAGCCGGACTGGCCCGACCCCCGGATCCTCGCCACCGTCACCGACCGGCTCGCCGGACTGCCGGCCCTCGTGCCGCTGTCGGAAGCCGACGCCCTGCGCGAGCGGCTGGCCGCCGCCGCCCGCGGGGAGGCACTCCTGCTCCAGGGCGGCCACTGCGCGGAGGAGTTCGGACCCCGCGCCCTCGGCGAGGCCGAGAGCACGGTCACCACCCTGCGCCAGATGGCGGAGATCGTCTCCTACGGCGCCGCCGTGCCCGTCGTACCGCTCGGCCGGATGGCCGGGCAGTACGCCAAGCCGCGCTCCAGCCCCACCGAGACCCGCGGAGGCGTCGAACTCCCCGCCTACCGCGGCGACTCCGTCAACGGCCTCGGCTTCACCGCCGCCGACCGCGCGCCCGACCCCTGGCGGATGGAGACCGCCTACCGCACCGCCGCCCGCACCCTGGAACGCATCCGGCAGCTGCCCGGCTCCGACGACGACCTCATCGGCCCCGACGGCCTCGCCGAAGGCACCGCCGGAGCGCCCTTCCACGTCAGCCACGAGGCCCTGCTCCTCGACTACGAGACCCCGCTCGTGCGCACCGACCCCGCCAGCGGCCGCCGCTACGCGGGCTCCGGCCACCTCGTGTGGATCGGCGAGCGGACCCGCCAGCTCGACGGCGGCCACGTCGCCTTCGCCGCCTCCGTCGCCAACCCCATCGGGGTCAAGGTCGGTCCGACGGCGAACGCCGACGAACTCCTGGCCCTCACCGACATCATCGACCCCGACCGCGAGCCGGGCCGCCTCACCTTCATCACCCGCATGGGCGCCGACCGCATCCACGACGTCCTGCCCGCCCTGGTGGAGAAGGTCACCGCGTCCGGCGCGGACGTGCTGTGGGTGTGCGACCCGATGCACGGCAACACCCAGGTCGCCCCCGGCGGCCTCAAGACCCGCAGCCTCGGCGACATCACCGCCGAGATCCGGGCGTTCGTCGAAATCCACCGCTCGCTCGGCACGCACCCGGGCGGCCTGCACCTGGAACTCACCGGCAGCCACGTCACCGAATGCGTCGGCGGCACGGACCCGGTCACCCTCGACGACCTCGACCGCAACTACACCACCGCCTGCGACCCGCGCCTCAACCGCGGCCAGGCACTCGACATGGCCTTTCTGGCCGCCGACCTGTGGAGGCCCGCGCGATGAGCACCAACCACGTGAACGAGCACGTCCCGCCGCTGTCGGAAAGACCCGCAGCCTTCCTGCTCACCGGATCCTTCCTGGCCATCTGCCGGGCCCCGCGCTACCTGAGCGAACTCACCGCGCGCGGACTCAAGATCCTCGTCATCACCCCGTCCGCGTGGCGGGAGCAGGCCCTGGCCGGCCTGAGCGAGCCCGGTCACCCCGCCGCCGACATCGCCGACATCGCCTTCGTGGACGGCTCCGTCGACCGCGAGGGTTCCTTCACCCCCGGGGTCATCGCCGCCGTCCGCGCCTGGGAGTCCACGTACGAGATCATCGGCGCCTACGCGGCGGGCGAGACCCTCGTCGAGCCCACCGGCCTGATCGCCGACGCCCTCGACCTGCCGGGACCTGGCCTGCGCGCCACCCGGGTCTGCCGCAGCAAGTACCTCCAGCGGTTCCACCTGGGCGAGTTCAACCCGGCATCCGTGGTCCTGCCGCCCGGCGCCCGGGAAGGCTTCGACCCCTCGTCCCTGCCTTTCCCCGTCGTGGTCAAGCCCGCCACCCGGCACTCCAGCTCGGGCGTCGCGACCGCCGCCGACGCGGCGCAGCTCACCGAACTGCTCGCCGGGTACCCGGAACACGAGACGATCCTGGTCGAGGAGCGGGTCTCCGGGCAGGAGTTCTCCGTCGAGGCCCTGGTCCAGCACGGCAAGATCGTCTTCGAGTCGGTCACCGTCAAGCGGACCACCGACTCCCACGCCGACACCTTCGTCGAGCTGTCCCACACCGTCTCCAGCGCCGTCGGCCTGGAACGCAGCACCCTCCTCAAGGCCAACCGCTGCACCATGAAGCTGCTGGACTTCAAGGACGGCATGACCCACTCCGAATGGCGCCTGGACGCCAACGGCCGCCCCAAGCTGATGGAGGTCGCCGCCCGCACCCCCGGCGACGGCCTGACCGTTCTCTACCACCTGGCCACCGGCCGCCCGCTGGAGCCGGAGATCATCAAGATCGCCCTCGGTGAGCCCGCCGAATACCCCAAGCCCATCCGGCACGCCCGCCAGGTCTACCTCGAACACGACCCCGGCATCCTCGACGAGATCAGCGTCGACTGGCCCGGCACCGTCGTCGAATGGGCGGGCGAGGGCGACCTGTGGCCCGAGGTGCCGGTCGGCCGCCCGAACGACCCGCCGACCCTGCGCGCGGTCTTCGCACAGAAGGAGAAGGGCTCCGAGGTCGGCCCGCTGCTCAGTTCCGAGGACCGGGTCGCGAACTTCTTCATCGACGCCCCCACCGGCGTCGCCCTCGACGCCCTGGAAGCCCGCGTCCGGGCCGCCATCACCATCCGCACCTCGCCCGCCGGGCCCGCGCCGGAGGCGGTGGCCGGGGCGTGACGTACACCGCACCAGGGCCGGACACCGGGACCCCCGACGCCCCGGACACGGCCGCCGGACCCCGCGCGGCCGTGCCCCCGGCCGCGCGGGCCTCGGTACGCGCGACCTTCACCGAAGCACCGCTCGCCGTGAAGACCCTGCTCGCCGGGGTGTTCATCAACCGGCTCGGCGGGTTCCTCAACATCTTCCTCGTCCTCTACCTGACCTCGCTCGGGCACACCCCGGGCCGGGCCACCCTCGCGCTGGGCGCCTACGGCGCGGGCACCGTCCTCGGCGTGCTCATCGGCGGCTCGCTCTCCGCGCGCCTCGGCGCCCGCAACACCACCGCCGTCAGCATGGCCGGCTCGGCCGCGCTCACCGCGGCCCTGCTCTACCTCACCGACTACGGCGCCCTGCTGGCCGTGGTCGTCCTCGCCGGGCTGGCCGGGCAGATGTTCCGGCCGGCCTCGGCGGCCCTGCTCTCCGAACTCGCGGGCCCCGAGCGCCAGGTCATGGTCTTCGCCATGTACCGCTTCGGGCTGAACCTCGGAGCGATGGCCGCGCCGCTCGTCGGCTTCGGCCTCTTCCGGCTCGGCCACGACTCCTACGACCTGCTCTTCTGGGGCGAGGCGCTGATCGCCCTGGCCTTCGCCGTACTGGCCTGGCGCACCCTGCCCGCGGGCCGGGCGGCGGCCCAGGACCCCTCGGCGCAGGACTCCTTGGCCAAGGGGCACTTGGTCAAGGACCCGGCCGGGGGCTACCTGGCGGTCCTGCGCGACCGCCGCTTCACCCTCTACCTGCTCGCCACCGTCCTGCACACCGCCGTCTACACCCAGTACCTGTCCACGCTGCCGCTCGACGTGGCCGCGGCCGGACTGGGCCTCGTCTGGTACACCGCCGCCGTGTCCCTCAACGGCCTGCTCGTCATCGCCTTCGAGCTGCTGCTCACCAAGGTCACCCAGGACTGGCCGGTACGGGTCACCATCGGCCTGGCCTTCGCCCTGCTGGGCGCCGGAGTCGCGCTGTACGGGCTCCCGATGGGCCCGGCCGTCATCGTCATCGCCACGCTCGTCTGGACCCTGGGCGAGATCATCGGCGGGCCCGCGATCTTCTCGTACCCGGCGGTGATCGCACCCGCACCCCTCAAGAGCCACTACCTCGGCAGCTTCCACTTCGCCTTCGGCCTGGGCTCCGCCCTCGGCCCGGTGGCGGGCGGATGGCTGTTCGCCGCCCTCGGCCACTCCTTCTGGTACGCCGTCGGCGCGATCTCCCTCCTGGCCACCGTGCTGGCGCTGCTCGCGCTGCGCGGCGCCCCGGCGACACCGGGGCCGGGGGAGGAGTGAGCACGGACGCACCACGGGCCGCGCGGGGATGCTGCATCCCCGCGCGGCCCTGCCCGTATGTCCCGGCGCCCCACCCGCCCGTCCCTCCGTCACGAGAGTCATCACGAGAGGCAACGCCATGAACACCACCCAGGGAGCCACCTCCACCATCGACCCGCTCGACACCCTGCTGCGGATGGCCGACACCCTCGGCAGCCTCTCCCGGTACGCCGCCGAGAGCGCCGAACACGCCACGGCCACCGGCATCCTCCCGCCGCTCCCCGCCGCCGCCCCCGGCATCGAGTACCTGCACGGCGGCGACGACATCACCCGCGCCATCCACGAGGCGCTGCGCGGGGCCCGCCACGAGATACTCACGGCGCAGCCCGACGGGCCGCGCCCCGACGCCACCCTCGACGAGGCCTACGAAGCCGTCCGCGGCCACCTGGACCGCGGCGTCGCCATGCGCACGCTCTACCAGCACAGCTCCCGCTTCCACGAGGCCACCAAGCGGTACGTGGGCTGCGTACAGGCCCGCGGCGCGCAGGTCCGTACCCTCCCGGAGTTCTTCAACCGGATGATCGTCATCGACGGCGAGGTGGCGTTCATCCCCGCCGACGACGCGCGCAGCTCCGCCGTCCTGGTCCGCGACCTGGCCGTCAGCCGCTTCCTCGTCGACGTCTTCGAGAAGGCCTGGGACCGCGCCGAGCCCTACCCCTTCCGCCCGGTCCGCGCCGCGGACGCCGCCTGCGAGGTCATCCCCGACATGCGGCGCGCCATCCGCAAGCTGCTCATCGAGGGCCGCTCCGACAAGGCCATCGCCCGCCGGCTCGGCATCAGTCTGCGCTCGGTCCAGGGCCACGTGTCCAGCCTGCGCGACGAGTTCGGCGCCGAGCACCGCTTCCAGCTCGGCTACCTGATGGGCCTCGCCGAACGCGACGGGTCCTGAGCGCGCTCCCGCCCCCGCCCGCATCCCGCGTCCCGCATCACCGCACCCCTTCCCGAAAGGAACCCGCCGTGTACCTGCTCGCCGCCAACGAGAACCCCTACCCGCCGCTGCCCTCGGTCGCCGAGGCGCTCGCCGAAGCCGCCGGCCGGGTCAACCGCTACCCCGACCGCTTCTCCACCGAGCTCACCGACCGCCTCGCGGACCGCCTCGGCGTCCCCACCGGGCAGCTCGCCCTCGGCGCGGGCTCGGTCGGGGTGCTCCAGCACCTCCTCCAGTCCTTCGTGCGCGAGGACGGCGACGAAGTCCTCTTCGCCTGGCCGTCCTTCGAGGCCTACCCGCACCTCACGGAGCTCGCCCGCGGCGTCGCCGTGCGCGTCCCGCTGGGCCCGGGCGCCGTCCACGACCTCGACGCGATGGCCGCCGCCGTCGGCGAGCACACCCGCGTGGTCCTCGTCTGCAATCCGAACAACCCGACCGGCACCACCGTCCCCGGCGCGGACCTGGAACGGTTCCTGGACCGGATACCGGCCGGCGTGCTCGTCGTCCTGGACGAGGCCTACCGCGAGTTCGTCACCGACCCGCTCTCGGCCGACGGGGTGGCGCTGCTGCCCGGCCGCCCCGACCTGGTCGTCGTCCGCACCTTCTCCAAGGCCTACGGCCTCGCGGGCCTGCGCATCGGGTACGCCGTCGCCCACGAGCCGGTGGCCGCACGGATCCGGGCGGCCGTCGTGCCCTTCGGGGTGAACAGCGCCGCCCAGGCCGGGGCGGTGGCCTCGCTGGACGCGGAGGCCGAGCTGCTCGCGCGGGTCGAGACGCTGGTCAAGGAGCGGGAGCGGACCGCGCTCGCGCTCACCGACCTCGGGCTCGCCCCCGCCCGCAGCGAGGCGAACTTCCTGTGGCTCGGCCTCGGCGCCCGCGCCGCCGCGTTCGGCGCCGCATGCGCGGAAGCCGGGGTGGCCGTTCGGGCCTTCCCCGGCGAGGGGGTCCGGATCACGATCGGTGACCCGGAGGCCAACGACACCGCTCTCGCGGTGGCCGCCGCCTTCGCGCCCCGGCCCTGATCCGGCCCCCGTTCCGCTCGCTCTACTGCCGCCCTGTCCCGGTCCGCCCCTCGCCGGGCCGGGACAGGGCCGTCCCATGTGGTTGCGCTCAGCCCGCCGCCGCGAGCGTCTTGCCGGTGCCGGCCCGGAGGTAGCTGCCGAGGTCGGCGTACTTCTCGCGCAGCTTGCGCTTGAGCACCTTGCCGGTGACACCGACCGGGAAGTCGGCCTCGTGCGCGGCGACTTCGAGCAGGCGCAGCGTCGGGTGACCGGCCGCGGCCAGCGCCTCGTTCGCGCGGATCAGCAGCTTCTCGACGTCGTCGGCGCCCTCCTTGGTGGTCACCACGGCGACCGGGACGATGTCCTGGCCCTCGCCGCCCGCGACCACCGCGACGTCCTCGAAGGCCGGCACGTCGTTCAGCAGGACCTCCTCCATGAGCACCGAGTACGCGGGCCCCTGGGCGGTCTGGATCTGGTCGGCGGCGCGGTCCACGAGGTAGAAGTCGCCGTTCGCGTCCTTGTACGCCATGTCGCCCGGCAGCCAGTGCCCCGCCAGCTTGTAGCGGTAGGTGGTGGCCGAGTCGCCCCAGTAGCCGGGGGTGATCGCCGGGCCGCGCGCGGCCAGGAAGCCGACCTCGCCGACGTCCGCGTGGCTGCCGTCCTTGCGCAGGATCGCCACCTCGGCGACGCCCACCGGCTGGCCGGCGCAGCGGTCGTTGCGCTCGGAGTCCCGGGTCCGGATCTTCAGCAGGACGCCCCAGCCGAGCTCGGTGGTGCCGAGCCGGTCGAAGAACTGCGCCGAGTCCAGCTCCGCCGAGCGCAGCGAGAGCACCTTGTTGATGTGCGCCTGGTGCACCGCGTCGCCGATGGACACCCAGGAGTTGACGCTGTCCAGGGCGCCGTCCGCGCTGTCCAGGGAGGCGAGTTCGGCGTAGGAGTGGGCGAAGGCCATCACCGCGGTGGGCCGGTGCGCGGCCACCGTCGCCGCCAGGTCGGCGCCGTCGCGGTCGCTGTGCGCGACGACCGGGGTCCCGGCCAGCACCGCGTACACGGTGAAGGCGATGCAGCCCAGGTGCGACTGGGGGAGCGCGGTCAGCATCAGCGCGCCCGGGTTCTCCTTGAAGTCCACCAGGCGGAACTGCGGGCCCGCCACGATGGTCTTGTGCGTGTGGATCGTCGGCTTGGGGCGGCCGGTGGTCCCGGAGGAGTGCAGGATCACCACCGGGTCCTCGCCCACGTGCTGCCAGTACGCGTCCTCGGGCAGTTCCGCCGCCGGCGGCGCGGGCAGCGCCTCCTCGGTCTCGGTCCAGACCAGCCCGTCCAGGGCGGAGCCGGTCGCGGCGAGCCCGTCCAGCCGCGCCCGGTCGGCGTACAGGCCCACCGGGGCGGTCTGCTCGATCAGGGACTCGGCGATCGCCGGGGTCGCCTTGCTGTTGATGAGGACGGCGATCGCGCCGATCTGGGCGATCGCGTAGAAGTGCACCGAGTAGGCGAAGGAGTCCTCGAACCACACGGCCACCCGGTCCCCCGGCTGCACGCCGCGGCTCAGGTACCAGGCGGACCAGGACTGGGCGAGGCGGTCGATCTCCGTCAGGCTGTAGTCGTACTGCTCCACCCCGTCCAGGTTCGTGATCGGCCGGGTGGAGTGGACGAAGGGGGTCGTCGGGCTCGGGCTGGCGGCGAGCGCGGAGCGCAGCAGGTTTCCGCCGCCGACGCTCTCGTCGGCCGCGAGCGCGGCGCGCTGGGCGGGGTTGAGGACGGTGTCGGCGAAGCCCGGGCGGGAGTCGGTCATGTCTCTCGTGCCTCTCAGTCGGTGGCTGTACGGGGGTACGGCGGACCGGGACGGCGCCGTACGGGGTGCGGTCCGGGGTCAGACCGAAGCGAAGATCCGCGCGCAGAGCTCGCGGTAGTTGTCGAGTTCGGCGCCGAGGGCGCCGCGGACCGTGGCCATCAGGGCCGCGAAGTCGGCCTCGTCGCCGTCCTTGACGGTGTCGGCGAGCCGCCGGGCCGCCTCGGCGAGCGCCGTACGGGCGCCCGCTGCCTGCGGGTTGGCCGCCTGGACGTCCCAGTACACCTCCGGGGTGCCGGAGGAGACCCGGGCGAGCAGCGAGGCGAGGGTCTTGTGCGGCGGCGGGGCGATCCGGCCGACCTCGACGCTGTCGGTGCCGAGCCCGTGCAGGGCCAGCCCGAAGGAGAGGACGGTCGCGTGGGTCAGCGCCTGGGAGACGGCGGTCAGCCGGTCGTGCTCGACGGCATCGACCCGGACGACCCGGGCCCCCCAGGACTCCACCAGCCCCAGCAGCTCGGTGGTCAGCGGCCCGTCGTAGGTCACCGACGCGGCCACCACCCGGCCCTCGAAGCCGAGGGCGGGGGCGAACATGGGGTTCAGGCCGAGGCCCTCCACCCCGTCGAGGTGCGCGCTCAGTTCCTCGGCGATGCGCTGCTTCACCGAGAGGGTGTCGACGAGCAGGGTGCCCGGCCGCATCACGGCCGCCACCCCCTTGATGGAGGCGAGCGCCACCGGTTCGGGCACCGCCAGCATCACCACGTCGGCGAGCCGCAGCTCCTTCTCCAGGGCCGGCGAGATGTCGGTGATGTCGCCGTGGATGCGGCGCGCACCGCCCGCGGCGGGTTCCCCGGCGCCGGCCGGGTCCACCACGCAGATCATGATCCCGCTGCCGAACAGCTTCTCGGTGAAGAGCCGGCCGACCGCGCCCTGCCCGCCCACGATGACCGCGCGGCGGATCACGCCGCGCTCCCGGAGCTCCGGGCGGCCGAGGAGGCAGCGGGCGGGGCGGCGGCGGGCGGGGTGATGCCGGCGGGAGCCGCGACCGGGTGCAGGGCGGTGCCCACCACGGCCTGGACCATGGCCCGGGACTTCACCACCGTTTCCTCGAACTCCTCGTCGGCGTCCGAGAGCGCGATGACGGCGCCGCCGACACCGAAGGTGACCCGGTCCTCCGTCGCCACCAGGGTGCGGATGACGATGTTCAGGTCGGCGGCGCCGGAGAGCGCGAACCAGCCGAGCGAGCCGGAGTACACCCCGCGGGCGCCCTCCTCCAGCCGGTCGATGATCTCCATCGTGCGCACCTTGGGCGCGCCGGTCATCGAACCGCCGGGGAAGGCGGCCCGGACCGCGGTCACCGCGGACTCGCCGTCGCGCAGCGTGCCGCGCACGGTGGAGACCAGCTGGTGCACGGGCGCGTACGTCTCCACGTGGAACAGCTTGGGCACGTGGACCGAACCCACCTCGGAGACGATGTTGAGGTCGTTGCGGATCAGGTCGACGATCATCAGGTTCTCCGCCTGGTCCTTCTCGTTGCCGAGCAGGTCCTGGCGCAGCGCCTCGTCCTCGGCCGGCGTGGCACCGCGCGGCCGAGTGCCCTTGATCGGCTTGGACTCGGCGGTGCGGTCGGTGCCGATGGTCATGAACCGCTCGGGAGAGCCGCTCAGCACCGACACCCCGGGGAAGTCCAGGAGCGCGCCGTAGGGGACGGGACTGATCCGGCGCAGCGCCGCGTAGGTCTCCAGCGGGTCGATCCGCGCCTTGACGGCGACCTGGTTGGTCAGGCACACCTCGTAGCTCTCGCCGTCGGTGATCTCCTGGTGGATCTCCGCGATCCGGTCCAGGTAGCCGGTCCGGTCGTGCCGCATCCGGATGATGCCGGCGAGCGCGGGGTCGGTCATCCCGGTGGTGGCGAAGCGGCGCGGGGCGCCGCCGGCGGCGGCGGCCGGGGCCGGGCCGAGCGCCATCAGGCGCGCTGCCGTGCGGTCGAGCCAGTCGGCGGCGTCGCTCTCGGTGGCCGCGCCGCGGGTCAGGGCGAGCAGGTAGGTGGCGCCCTCGGCGTGGTCGAAGGCGACCATGCGGTCCGCGAAGAGCAGGGCCGCGTCCGGGGTGTCGGCCTTGTGGGCCCGGTGACCGCCGGTGTCCGCCTTCAGCTCGTAGCCGAGGTAGCCGACGTAACCGAGGTTGAACTCGAAGGGCAGCCCCTCGGGCACCTCGATCCGGCGCCCGGCCAGCTGCTTCTCCAGGTAGTCGAAGACGCTCTCCTCGACGAGTTCGTCGCGGCCGTCCCGGCGCTGGACCCGGACGGTGCGCTCCAGCACCTGGTAGGTGAGGTACTCGGCGAGGGGGCCGGTGCCGTCACCCATGAAGGAGAACCGCGACAGGCCCTCGGTGACGTTGCTGCTGTCCAGCCAGAAGCCGTGGTCGTTCCCGGCGAACAGCTCCCGGTAGGCCTCCTCGGTGTCGGGCAGCATCGTCACCTTGCGGACCTGGACGGCGTACGCCGCCGCGCCCGGGGCCGCGGTGCGGCGGGCGCCCTCGGCCAGCGCCAGGTCGCGGAAGTTCGCGAGGAGTTCGCGGCCGTACCCGCTGCTGATCGACTCGGGGTGGAACTGCACCCCCCACACGGGCAGGCTGCGGTGGCGCACGGCCATCACCACGCCGTCCGACGTCCAGGCGGTCGGCTCCAGTTCCTCGGGCAGCCGGATCGCCGCCAGCGAGTGGTAGCGCACCACCGGGTAGGGGGAGGGGATGCCCGCGAAGATCTCCCCGCCGGTGTGGGTGATCTCGGAGACCCGGCCATGCATGGGCTGCGGCGCGTGGCCGACCTCGCCGCCGAAGAGGTGGCAGATGCCCTGGTGGCCGAGGCAGACGCCGAGGACGGGCAGCCCGCTCTCCAGGATGGCGCGGGCGCTGATGCCGAAGTCGCGGGCGCGCTCGGGGCGGCCGGGGCCGGGGGAGATCACGATCGCGTCGTAGTCGTCCATCGACAGCGTCGACCACTCGGTCTCGTTGGTGACGACGACCGGCGGGCGGCCGTTGACCTCACCGAGCAGCTGGTAGAGGTTGTAGGTGAACGAGTCGTGATTGTCTATCAGGAGCGTCCGGAGGGTCCGCGGGGCGAGGGGCGTCCGCGGGGCGGGTGCAGTGTTCATGATCCGATCACCAAGTCCTCGACCCGGCAGGTCTCCTCGATCACCAGGTCATAGAGTGCGCGAAGGAAGTCCCGGTCGATTCCGTGGGCGGTCCCGAAGGCCGCGGCACGTTCCTGGACCAGCCCGATGCGGTGCGGCTGCATCATCGGAATGCCCTGGTCCTTCTTCACGAGGGCGATCTCGACACACACGCCGATGCGCGCCCGTAAGTCTTCTAGGAGCCGCTCGTCGATCCGGTCGAGCTTCGCGCGCAACTCGTCTATGCCGGCGGTGGCTTGCGCCGTGCCCTTCATGACTACCTCCCGGTCGATCCGCGTCACGGATATCGCTTCATGCACTCAGCGTGACGCGCCGGGACGGGCGGTGAAAGGGAGGCCAAGGCTCAGGTCTGCGCACTGCGCATGAGTGAACGTTGCTGCGCAACGCCCCCCGCGACGGCGGGGTTTCGTTCGCGGCAAACAGCATGCCCACCGACATCACCTGAGCACCGGTCTCGGCATCCACCGCGACCACCAGCACGAATCCGACGCATGCAGATCACTCCTCGCAGAGGGAAAGGGGAGGCCCAAGGGAGGTCAACGCCCTTTACGTCGTTGCCACTTCGCCGCCCATGTCGGCACAACGAAAAAGGCCCACCGGAGTGGGCCTTTGCGCTGGTGAGAGTCCTAGCTCTGGAAGTTGTACTGCATCACGTAGGAACCGGCGTCGAGAACCATGTGGTTGACCTCTACCGGGTATCCCTCGGCCGTGAGGGCCGTCCGGTAGATCTCCACGACTGGAGTACCAGGCAGCAGGTCGAGGGCCTCGGACTCCTCCGGACTGGGCATCCGAGCCCGCAGCTCCTCCACGAAGCCGACCGGCCCGTGGCCGATGTCGGCGAGCCGGGCGTAGACCCCGCCGGGGCCGGGGTCCGGTTCGGCGATCGGGGTGGTCCGCACCAGGTCCGCAGCGAGATACGACGTGGCCTTCTGCACCGCCGAGCCCTCCACCACGTAGCGGCGACTACGCACCAGCACCGCCACGCCTTCCTCCAGGGCGAGGGCCCGCGCCACCCAGCGCGGCGCGACGGCCTCGTAGACCTCGATGTCCACGACGTCCATGGGCCGGTCGCCCACATCGGCGGACCAGATCGAGTTCCCGGAAGACCACTGCGACCGGGCCAGCCGCTTGGCCGCCACCCGGCGGACCGGCTTGAACTCGCGAACGTACGTCCCGGCACCCGGGCGCGCGTAAGCGGCGCCTTCGCCGATGAGGAGCTTCAAGGCGTTGGCCGCCGTCATTTTGGCCACGCCGTACTGCTTGACCAGTGCCGGTTCGCCGGGCAGCCGAGCACCGGGACCGAACTCGCCGGAGTCGATCCGTGCCCGCAAGTCGTCGGCGATCTGTCGCGCCGTCTCGGGCATGATCGATCTCTCTTTCTCCCTAGGGTGGTACCACGTTAGCCAACGTCCTGCGGGTTCGCTAAGCAGCCGGCGGACTGGTCGCGTACGTCAGCGGGCGACGGCCGCCAGGTGCACGCTGCGCCGCTCGGCGCGGGCCGCGTGGGATCCGTACAGCGTGATCGAGACGACGCCCGCCACCGCGAGCAGCGCGATCCCGGCCGTTGCCCCCCAGCCCGCCCAGTGGTAGGCGAGCGCGCCGAGCGTGCCGCCCGCGCTGCTGCCCAGGTAGTACGCCGACTGGTACAGCGCGGAGGCCTGCGCGCGGCCGGACTTCGCGGTCCGGCTCACCGAGGACGAGGCCACGGCGTGCCCCGCGAAGAAGCCCGCAGTGATCAGCACCAGCCCCGCCAGGATCGCGGCCAGCGCGTCGGACAGCGACAGCAGCAGCCCGAGCGCGGTCGTGGTCACCGCCAGGTACAGCGCGCCCCGGCGCCCGGTCCGGGCCACCAGCTGCCCGGCGGCCGCGGAGGAGACCGTACCCACCAGGTACACCAGGAAGACCGAGCCGATCACGCCCTGCCCGAGCGCGTACGGCTCCTCCGCCAGCCGGTAGCCGATCACCGTGTACACCGCGCCGAAGACGGTCATGAACAGCGCGCCGATCCCGTACAGCCGCACCAGCAGCGGATCGCGCAGGTGCCCGGCGACGGTACGTCCGACCGCGCGCGGGTTCAGCGACGCCGGACGGAAGAACCGCGCCCGGGGCAGCAGCACCAGGAAGGCCACCGCGCAGAGCAGCGACATCACGCCGACCGTGAGCAGCCCGCCGCGCCAGCCCCACGCCTGCGCCGCCCAGCCGGTGACCAGACGGCCGCTCATCCCGCCGATGGAATTGCCCGCGACGAACAGCCCGATCGCCCCGACCAGCGCCTTCGGCTTGACCTCCTCGGCGAGGTAGGCCATCGCCGAGGCCGGGATCCCGGCGATCGCCGCGCCCTGCACCGCGCGCAGCGCGATCAGCCATTCCAGGTTCGGCGCGAAGGGCACCAGCAGGCCCACCGCGACCGCCGTCACCATCGACCAGGTCATCATCCGGGTCCGCCCGAACCGCTCCGACAGCGCGCTGAGCGGCAGGACGAAGAGCGCGAGCGCGCCGGTGGCCGCGGAGACCGTCCAGCTGGCCTGACCCGCAGTCACCCCGAAGCCGTCGGAGATGGCGGGCAGCAGCGCCTGCGTGGAGTAGAGGAGGGCGAAGGTGGCGAGCCCGGCGGCGAAGAGCGCGAAGCTCATCCGGCGGTAACCGGGGCGGCCGGGGGAGCGGGGCTCCGGAGCGGGGAACGACGGGGTGGAGGCGGCCACGGTGGTGGACGCCCCGGTATGAGCGGGAGGCATACCCCGAAAGTAGGCCCGTCCTTTTTATGCGTCCAATGCGCGGAATGGCGATAATCGATACATCCACGCATGAGTGCAGCTCAGGGGAGCGCCTGTCAATGACTCGTTACGAAGAAGACATGAGCGTGCCACGTTCGCTGGCCCCGCGCCTTGCGTACTTCGCGGCCGTCGCGCGGCACGAGCACGTCACCCGCGCCGCCCAGGAGCTCGGCGTACCGCAGCCCACCCTCTCGCGGGCCATCGTGCGCCTCGAACAGGACCTCGGCGTCGCCCTGTTCGCCCGCCGGGGCCGCACCGTCGCCCTCACCACCGCGGGGCGCACCTTCCTCGCCTCCACCGAGAAGGCCCTCGACTCCATCGCCCGCGCCGCCGCGTCCCTCCAGCGCGACGCCGACCCCGACGCCGGCAAGGTCGCCTTCGGCTTCCTGCACACGCTCGGCTCCGAAACCGTCCCCGGCCTCATCCGCGCCTTCCGCGCCGACCACCCCAAGGTCCGCTTCTCCCTCGTCCAGAACTACGGCGAGGCCATGCTGGAACGGCTGCGCGCCGGCGAACTCGACCTCTGCCTGACCTCCCCGCTGCCCGTCGCCCCCGACCTGGTCGCCCGCCGGCTGGACGAACAGCGGCTGCGCCTGGTGGTGCCGGACGACCACCGGCTCGCCGGCCGCAAGCGGATCCGGCTCGCCGAGGCCGCCGAGGAAACCTTCGTCACCCTCGAATCCGGCTACGGGCTGCGCCGGATCACCGACGACCTGTGCGCCGAGGCGGGCTTCACCCCCCGGGTCGCCTTCGAGGGCGAGGAGGCCGAAACCCTGCGCGGCCTGGTCGCCGCGGGCCTCGGCGTCGCCCTCCTGCCCCCGCCCGCCGTGCCGCGCCCCGGCGTGGTCGAACTGACCGTCACCGCCCCGCGCGCGGTGCGCGAGATCGGCCTCGCCTGGCTGGACGGCCACCCGGACACCCCGCCGGTGGCCGAGTTCAAACGCTTCCTGCTCTCGCGCCGCGGCCGCCTGATCCCCGAACTCTGACCTACGCCCCGCCGGCGGTCTCCCCTTCCGCCTCGTCCGCCTCGTCCGCCTCGGCCCCGTCCGCCCCCGACGCCTCCGCGCCCGCGGTGGCCAGCAGGTACCCCGCGTGGAACCGGGACTTCGCCCCCACCGCCCGCATGACCTCCGCGATGTGCCGCTGGCACGTCCGCTCCGACATGCCCAGGCGCCGTGCGATCACCTTGTCCTCCAGCCCCTCCGCAAGCATCCGCACGATCATCCGGCGCAGCTGGTCCGACAGCAGCCGCGCCTGGTCCGGCCCGACGCTCGACGCGAAGGGCTCCGCCTGCACCCACGCCCGCTCGAACGCCTCCCGCATGAAGTGCACGACCGCCGGTTCGCGCACGAGCAGCGCCGCCCCCGCCGCGTCCGGGACCGCCATCAGCGCCGTACGCCCGTCGATCACGATCATCCGCATCAGCCCGTCACCGAGGGTGCGGACCTGCGCCCCGCGCGCCGTCACCCGGTCGACGTACGCCGCGGTCGGCCGGGAGTAGCGCGCCGTGTGCTGGTAGAGCGTCCGCATCCGCACGCCGCGCGCCAGCACCGACTCGTCCCGCCCGATCGCCTCCTCCAACGCCTCGGCCGGGCGCCCGCCGCCGGGCTGCGAGGTCAGCACCTCCCGCTCGCAGGACGCGACCAGCTCCCCGATCAGCCCCCGTACGGCGCCCAGGTCCGTCACCAGCTCCAGCGGGGCCGGACCGCCCAGGTCCCGCCGGGCGATCCCCGCCTCGTACTCCGGCACCAGCGCGTCCAGCCGCCGGCGCACCCGGTCCATCTCGTCGTGCGTCTCGCGCACCCGCAGCGCCAGCGGGGCCAGCGCCCGCGCCACCGCCGCCCGCGGCGACACCACGCTCCAGCGGGGCGCGCCGTCCTCGCCGGGCCCCGCCGGATCGGGCTGCAGCAGCCGAGCGGCCACCAGCTCCGTGACCGCGGCGGCCGCCCGCACGCCCAGGGCCGCGGAGGCCTCGGCCGCGTCGAACGCGTGCCGCTCGACGGCGTAGGCGTACAGGCGCCGGGCGGCCGGACTCAGGCCATCCGCATCGTCATCGGCAGGCATATGCGTATTCGTCCCGGAAACGAAGGGGTTGTAAACCCCTCGGGTTCTCGCAGGGCGCCAAGACGAGGCCTGGCAGCGGCCCCGCGGCATATGCCGAACCGGCAGGCTGAACCCACGGCCCCGGCCCTCCGGCCGGCGGCGCGAGCAGGACCCGGGGGTGGACACGGTGCACAGCGAAAGCCCCAGACCCGTCGCCCTCCTGCTGAGCCCGCGCCCCGCCGTGGTCGCCGCCGCCCGCCGGGCGGGCGCGCGTCCCGTGGTGGTCGCGCCGGCCGCGTCCGTACCGTCCGTCCGTGAGGGGGCGGAACGGCCGGTACGGACGGACTGGCGCGACCACCGCTCCCTGACCGCGGACCTCGCCCGGCTGGCGGCGGTCCGCGACCGGCGGGCCGCCGTCTTCGGGTTCGACGCGGCCGGCTCTCTCGCCGCCGCCCGCGCCAACGAGGCCCTGGGCCTGCCCGGCACCTCCAGCGACGCCGTCACCGCCCTCATGGACAAGGCCGCCCTGCGCGCCCGCACCAACACCGTCCTGCACCCCGGCCACCCCGTCTCCTTCGCCCGCTGCGGACGCGCCGCCCTGCTCCCCTTCATCGCCGATCTCATCGGCTACCCGTGCGTGGTCAAACCGCGGGCGGGCGCCGACGGCGAGGGCGTGCGCGAACTCACCAGCCCCGCGGACGCGCGGGCCGCCTCCCGCTTCTACCCCGAGATCACCGACCTGCTCGTGGAGGAGCTCCTCGAAGGCCCCGAACTCACCGTCGAAGCCCTCTCGCGCGGCGGCCGCCACCGCATCCTCGGCTGGACCCGCCGCTTCCCCGGCCCCCGGCTCACCACCGCGGGCCACCAGTTCCCGGTGCCGCTCGCACCCCGGCCGGCCGCGTCCGTACGGGCCTACGTGCGCCGGCTCCTCGACCTGGCCGGGCACCGCGACGGCCCCTCCCACACGGAGGTCATCCTCACGCCCCGCGGCCCCCGCCTGGTGGAGGCCCACGCCCGCCCCGGCGTCATGGAACCCGACCTGCTCCGGCTCGCCACCGGCATCGACGTCCTCGCCCTCGCGGTCGCCGCGGCCCTGGCCCTCCCGCCGCCGCCCCTGCACCCCCGCGCGGCCCACGCGGGGGTGCGCTACGTCGACGTCCCCCCGGCCCCGCCCCGCCCCACCGCCCTGGCCGCCGCCCGCGCCGTCCCGGGCGTCATCCGCATCCACCTGTCCACCCCCCACCCCTACATCCTGGCCACAGCCCCCACCGCCCAAGCCCTCACCACCACCCTCACCCAAGCCACCACCCTCCTGAACTGACGCCCAGCCACATCAGCCCCGCCGGCGTTTGAGGCGCCCCCGGAGGGCACGCACGCACCATCCAGCCCCGCAAGCAACACCAGCCCCGCCGGCGTTTGAGGCGCGGGGCCCGGGGCAGAGCCCCGCAACGAACCCGCACCCACCCGGAGGCCGTCCCGCGCAGGGCAGAGGGAACCCCCGGGTCCGGGACAAGAAGGCCCGCCCCTACCCCCGCCCGAAGCCGGAACCCAACGGCATGCGCAACCCCAAAGGCGGCGGAGCCGCAAGCGCATCCACCACCGGCCGCGCATACCGCCCCGCCCCCACCGTCCCGAGGACGAAGTCCACGCCCAGCGCGACCACTTCCGCCCGGTGCTCCCGCAGCCCGTGCCCGTCCGAGTGCACCTCGAACCGGCAGGTGGCCCGGTTCGCCTTCTTCGCCCGCGCCGCCAGCCGGAACGACGCCTCCGGATCACAGCGCGCGTCATCGGTGCCGTGCACGATCAGGACGTGCCGCCCCGACAGCTGCTTCACCGGTTCGGGCGCCCCGCCCGCGTCCGCCTCCGGCAGCCGCGGCGCCAGCGCCACCACGCAGGTGACGGCCTCGTGCCCGGCCGCCGCCAGCGCCGCCCGGCCGCCCGCGTCGTAGCCGACCAGGCACACCGGTACGTCGCCGTAGCGGCGTAACGCCTCCTCCACGGCCCACCGCGCGGCCTCCTCCCGCCCGTCCGCGCCGTGCCGGACGGTGTGCGTGACCAGCCCCTCGGCCCCGCCCGCCCGGGCCAGCGCCCGCGCGAGCGGCCGCACCGGGCCGGAGGAGAACCAGGACGCCCCGGGAAGCAGGAGCGCCACACCATTGACTGTCGAGCCCGGCCCGTTCGCGCCGGCCGCCCGCCCCAGGCGGGCCCCGCGCGCCGGCGGCGCATGCTGTGCCATGGCGGAACATTCTCAGACCGGCGGGTGTACGCCACCCGTCCGCACGGTCACTGTTACGTATCGACCCCGTCCGCCTGTCCCGCGCTCTACGCGCGTAGGAGCTAGAGTGCCCAGATGACGAGCGAGACCCCCAACCTGCCCACCCCGGATCAGATCCGCCGCTCCCCGAAGGTGCTGCTCCACGACCACCTCGACGGTGGCCTGCGCCCCGGGACCATCATCGAGCTGGCGGACAAGGCCGGTTACGAGAACCTCCCCGAGACCGACGCCGCCAAGCTGGGCGTCTGGTTCCGGGAAGCGGCCGACTCCGGCTCCCTGCCGCGCTACCTGGAGACGTTCGCGCACACCTGCGCCGTCATGCAGACGAAGGAGGCCCTCTTCCGGGTCGCCTCCGAGTGCGCCCAGGACCTGGCCGAGGACGGCGTCGTGTACGCCGAGATCCGGTACGCCCCCGAGCAGCACCTCGAAGCCGGCCTGACCCTCGAAGAGGTCGTCGAGGCGGTCAACGAGGGCTTCCGCGAGGGCGAGCGCCGCGCGCGGACCAACGGCAACCGCATCCGCATCGGCGCCCTGCTCACCGCGATGCGCCACGCGGCCCGCGCGCTGGAGATCGCCGAGCTGGCGAACCGCTACCGCGACAAGGGCGTCGTCGGCTTCGACATCGCCGGCGCCGAGGCCGGGTTCCCTCCCACCCGCCACCTCGACGCCTTCGAGTACCTCAAGCGCGAGAACAACCACTTCACCATCCACGCGGGCGAGGCCTTCGGCCTGCCGTCGATCTGGCAGGCCCTGCAGTGGTGCGGCGCGGACCGCCTGGGTCACGGCGTGAAGATCATCGACGACATCGAGGTCGCCGCCGACGGCTCGGTCACGCTGGGCCGCCTGGCCTCGTACGTCCGGGACAAGCGCATCCCCCTGGAGATGTGCCCGACGTCGAACCTGCAGACGGGTGCGGCGCTCTCCTACGCCGAGCACCCCATCGGCCTGCTGCGCAAGCTCCACTTCCGGCTCACGGTCAACACCGACAACCGGCTGATGAGCGGGACCAGCATGAGCCGGGAGTTCGAGCACCTGGTCGACACCTTCGGGTACTCGCTCGACGACATGCAGTGGTTCACGGTCAATGCGATGAAGTCCGCGTTCATTCCTTTCGATGAACGGCTGGCCATGATCAACGACGTGATCAAGCCGGGCTATGCGGAGCTGAAGTCGGAGTGGCTGTTCCAGCAGACCGCTTCCACCAGCGGTTCCGTCTCGGCGTAGGCCACGGCATGACGTACTGAAAGCGCCCGGGAGGAGCAATTCCCGGGTGCTTTCTCATATTTACGGATGTTTGCGGGAGGGGGTTTGAAGTGACTAGTTTGCGGAGCCGCTCAATTCCCCGTCGCAAGGACTCTTCATGAAGAAGTCAGCCAAGACTCTCGGTGTCGCCGTCATCGGTGCCGCCTTCGCCGCGGCCGCCGCCGGTACCGCCTCCGCCGCCGTGCCCGCGATCGGTGTCACCGACGCGCTCGGCACCGTGACCGCCGCCGCCCAGGGCATCACCAGCCAGCAGAAGGTCGCCGCCGGCGAGGAGGGCCAGAGCCAGTCGAGCGACCCGGCGGAGGCCCTCAAGCCCGTCACCGGCCTGCTCGGCGGCCTGCCGACCAGCAACCTCCCCGGCGGCCTCGGCGGCTGACCCCGCCGCAGGGCGGGTCCGCACATCGCACAGGGATTCGCGCGTACACACGCGGGGCGCACACCCTTTCGAGGGGGTGGGCGCCCCGCCGCCGCCTGTGCCACGATCACCCCGAACTGCTCACCGCCGCACCGGGTACGAGGTCGAGGACATGCGCATGAAGGCACGAGCGGCCGCGGTCGCGTCGCTGGCACCCTTACTCCTGGCCGCCGCCGGCTGCACCTCCGCGGGCGGCCCGGCAGCGGACGGGACCCCGGACCCGAAGGGCTCCGCGGCCACGCGGGCCGCCGGCGCGCCCGGTTCGGCAGGCGCCACCGCGGGAGCCTCCGCGGGCGCCTCCGCCGCGCCGCGCACCGGCACCGTGCTGGAGAAGTCCGCCCTGGAACAGGGCGACCTCGTCGGCTACCAGATCTCTGCCCAGGGCAAGAACCCCAACGCCCCCGACGGCCAGCCGCAGGCCGACAAGAAGCCCTGCCAGCCCCTCGCCGACGTCATGGGCGACAAACCGGACCCGGCCGCGCGGGAGATCGTGAACCGGGGCGTCGGGTCCCAGACCCAGATGGGCCTCGCCATCTCGGACACGCTCAGCGCCTACGGCGAGAGCGACGCGAAGCGGCTCATGGCCCGGCTGAAGACGGCCGTCGCCGCCTGCGGCGGGGGATTCAACGCCACCGTCGAGAAGCAGACCGGCAGCTACCGCCAGGTCAAGGCCGTTCCGTACAGGACCGGGGGCGACGACAGCGTCAGCTGGACGGTCGTCGCGGCCGCCCAGGGCGTCTCGGCCCACGTCCACCTGGTCCTCGTACGCCAGGGTTCGACGATCGTGCGGCTGATGGCGCTCAACGTCGCGGACGCCCGGCGCGGGACGGAAGTGCCGCACGACCTCACGGACAAGCAGGTCCAGAAGATCAAGCAGACGATGCGCTGAGCCGGTCGTCGGCGGCCGAAGGCGGCGCTACCAGGAACCGGTTCCGGCGGCGCCGGTCCTGTCGTTCGGCAGGACCACCCACAGGGCCAGGTAGATCAGGAACTGCGGGCCCGGCAGGAGGCAGGAGACGGCGAATATGAGACGCATCGTGTTCGCGGACATACCGAAGCGTCGCGCCAGACCGGCACAGACTCCGCCGATCCATCGTCCGTCACGGGGGCGGGCAAGGGCGCTCATGGTTTCTCCTTCGTAGGGATCGCTTTCTCGCGATGCCTCAATACTCCCGGGGAATCGCCGACAGCACCTCGGTCCACGGGCCGATACCGACCCTGGCAACTCTCGGGGTCGGCCCCTGAGAACGCACCGGAGAAGGGGTCGGAGACGGAGCGGGGGACAAGTCCGGGGACGCGGGCCGCGAGGCGACCCGCCGCACCGAGCGCCGCAGCCGGGCGCGCAGGGCCGGTACGACGGCCAGGTGCGCCAGCACCACGCCCGCCACGTTCAGCAGCACCGCGTCCACGTCGACCACCCGCCCCGGCACCGCCGTCTGGAGCATCCCGATGCTGACGGAGATCAGCGCACCCGCCGCGACCGTCCGGCTCAGCGAGGCCCACGCCGCCAGCGGCGACGGCGCCAGGCGGCCGCTGACCAGGGGGAAGAGCACCCCCAGCGGCGCGAGCAGCACCAGCGACGAACCGATCCGGCGCGCCGCCTCCAGCGGCCCGTAGGCCAGGTCGGCTCTGATCCCCTCGAAGGGGGTCAGATTGGCGGAGGCGGCCCATGGCACGTCCAGGGGTCGCAGGGTCACCCAGGCGACGAGCAGGAGGTGGGCGGCCAGCAGACCGCTGCCCACGAGCCGGAGCCGGAGTTGAATGGCGGCGCTGCCGCCGGCTTCATGACGCTGCACAGCTGCGAAGACGCGACAGACGGTAGCCGCGGTTCCGGCCGGTTCAGCGTGTGGCGAGGAGCACGATCAGAGCGACCGCTCCGATCACCGCCGGCGCGATGATCTCGTACGACCAGCGCACCGTCACGCTGCCCTGCGCCCCGGCCCGGGAGGTCCCGCGCTCGGCCAGCTCCGACAGCTCGCTCACGGCCTTGTCCGCCCCGGCCTGAACCGGATCCTTCGCGGCCGCGTCCGCGCCAGCGGCGCGCCCGGCCCGGCGGTTGGCCTTCTTCCGCTCGCGCAGCGAGACAGGGATCGACCACAGCTGGTACTTGGTCCCCTCGGCCAGCGCCTCCGCCGAGTAACCGGCGCGCACCGCGTCCACGGCAGCCCAGGGCAGCTCGATGGTGCGGAAGGGGTTCCGTACGCGCATCCGGTTGTCGTTCGCGAAGACCGCGGGCCGCAGCGTGAACGCGACGATCAGCGGCACCCCGCACACCAGCACGGCCCCGGCGATCCACCGCGCCGACCCGGACCCCTGGAACAGGGCGTCCCCGCACAGCCAGGCGATCAGCGCCAGCAGCAGCACCCCGGTGACCATGGCCATGGGGGAGCGGTAGACCCGGTCGTCGTAGACCGGCTCGTCGGCAGCGGGGGGCACGGGGCTCGTCATGCCCCTGATTCTGCCGCACGGCGGTTCGGCGCGGGTGTCCCGGCCCGGGCGCCGCGGCCGCGGCGCCTCCGTGGCTCAGGCCGGGGCGGAGAGCCCTGGCGCCGGCCGGTCCGCCCGGCTGCGCCGGGGAGCGGCTTCGCCGCTCGTGGGGTGCGCTTCGTGCGTCCGGGGTCGGGGTGGTTCCGGGGGCTGCCCGTCAGTTCAACTGTCTCTCCGGGGTGGGCCGTGCCCTCAAGGGCGCTCCTTCGTCGCGTCGCTGCGCGATGGCCTGCGGCCACCCTTGACCGCCCAGCCCACCCCGGAAAGCCAAGAACTGTCGGGCCGCCCCCGGGGGAGGCAGGGGGGAGGCTGCCCATTGCCTGGGGTCCGGCGCCCGGCCGAAGGCCGAGTGGGCCCGATGCCCCGCCCTGCGGGCGGCAAGAACGCACTCAATCGCTACGCGCTTCTCCGAGAGAGGCGTCTGCGGGCTGTTATGGGCTGGTGAGGGGCGCGGCAGGACTCAAAGCTCGGCCAGACGAGAGTCCACTCGGGTCAAGCAGCCGTCGAGACTCAACAGCCGCTCAAAACGCCCCTTTTATGGCGCTTTAATCTCCACTCTTGGGGCGGCCGGGCGTCAGACCCGGACCAACACCCATCTGACCGAAGTCTCAGCCCCACGCAGCCCGCTGACGCTTCTCTCGGAGAAGCGCGTAGCGATTAGGGGCGCTCTTTCCGCCCACAGGGCGGCACACAGGGCCCATTCGGCCTGCGGCCGGGCGCCGGACGGCAAGCAACGGGCACCCTCCCCCCTGCCTCCCCCCGGGGGCGGCCCGACAGTTCTTGGCTTTCCGGGACGGGGTGGCATGTCAAGAGTGGCCGCAGGCCATCGCGCAGCGACGCGACCGCAGGGAGCGCTCTTGACAGGACGCCCCGGCACGGGAAGACAGTGGAACTGACGGGCAGCCCCCGGAGCATCACCGACCCCGAAGCGCGAAACCTACCCACGAGCGGCGAAGCCGCCCCCCCACCACCTCAACCCACCAGATCCGCGTACAAGATGATGTTGTCCGGGCGGTGGCCCGCGGTGAGTTCGCCGCCGCAGGTGATCAGGCGCAGTTCGGGGCGCGCGGTGTTCCCGTAGACCTTCGCGGTGGGGAAGGTCTTCTTGTCCACCTGCTCCAGTGCGCGCACCCGGAAGACCGCGGTGGTGCCGTCCGCGCGGTCGACCGTGATCTCGTCGCCGGTGTGGACCTTCGCGACGTCCTTGAGCACGGCCGGGCCCCGCGCGGTGTCGAAGTGGCCGATCAGCACGGAGGGACCGGTCTCGCCGGGAGTGACACCCTTGGTGTACCAGCCGATCTTGTTCCCGTCGGCCACGGACGGCACCTCGACGGTGCCGTCGGCGGCCAGCCCGAGCTTCAGCACCGGGGAGGTGTCGACCCCGGCAGCCGGCACGCGGATCCGTACGGGCTCGGAGGCGGCCATCGGCGCGGCGGTCGCGGCGGCCGGCCCCGGGGCGGGGGGAGCGGTGGCCGCGGCCACGTGCGCGGGCTGGGTCACCGCCGGGGCGGCGGTCGGGGCGGCGCCCGTACAGCCGGTGAGGACGGCCAGGGCGAGCGGCGCGAGCAGCGTGGCGGCGCGGCGGGCGGCACGGGACATCGGGGAACTCCAGGACGGGGACCGGCGGGCCACCACGAAGGTGGCCCGCCGAAGGAGGGTGTGGGGCGGGGAGGCCGAGTCAGCCCTGGCTGCGGCGGCGGCGCAGGGCGACCGTGCCGAGCGCGGCGAAGAGCGCGAGGAGACCGGCACCCGCCGCCAGGGTGGCGGTGTCGCCGGTGTCCGCGACCGTCGCGACCGGGATCTCGGCGCCCGCCGCGACCGCACCCTGCGGAACCACGGTGGTCTGGCCCTTGGTCTGGGGGGAGATGTTCGCGGGGGTGACGGGCTTCGGGGTCGCGGCCGGGGTGGTGGCCGGGGCGGGCTTCGGCGCGGCGTCGTCGTGGACCTCGTACGCGGCCTTGCAGCCCTTCGGGAGCGCGGGGAAGGAGCTCTTGAGGACGGGGGAGTCGCCGCCCTGGGTCTTCCACTCCAGGACCGGCGCGGCACCGCTCGGGTTCGCGATGTGGAGGTAGTACGCGCGGGTTCCGGTCGGGCTGGTGCGGGTCAGCGTGACCGACCACGGGTCCGCCTGCGGGTCGGTGACGTGGACGTAGGCCTTCGGGCCCTGGGGGGACATCGTCAGGTCGGCGAAGTGGTAGCCGCCGAGCTGGACCTGCTTGACCTCGGAGACGCACGGGTCGGTGGGCTCGGCCGGGACGGCCTTGCCCTTCGGCAGCGGGTAGGAGGCCGTGGTGCCGTTCTCCGTGACCGTGAGCACCGGGACGGCCTGGTCCGCGTGCGTCAGCTTCAGCTGGAGGACGTCCACCGTGGCGCGGAGGTGGGTGCGGTCCAGCTTCTCCACCACGCGGACCATGTAGGTGTCGCCCGGCTTCCAGCCCGCGCCGACGAAGCGGATCCAGGCCTCCGGGCCCTCGGCCCCGTTGCGCAGCACCGCGACCAGGCCCTGGCCTATGTAGACCGGCTTGCCCTCGTAGCGGGAGTCGTCCGACGCCGTGCCCGCCGCCGACACCGCCGATGCCGCGACCTGCGGCGCGGTAGCGGCCGCGAACGCCGAGGTGGCGGCCGGTGCGAGCAGGATCCCCGCGACGGCGGCGGTGACGAGGGAGGTGCGGAGGGCGAGGGCGGAACGCATAACGACTCCTGAAGCATGGTGAAGCGGATGGAGGAGAGTCGCATGCCTCGTTGAGTCTGTTCGGTGTGTCTTCCACCGGGTCAGGTGTGGCGGGCTGCTGAAGAGAAACCTACGGATCTTGTGCGTGTGGATCATCTGCTTCCTGTCACCAAGGTGTCACAGCGGACCCGTGTGCGACAGCGGTGGAGTTTCGGGCGATTTCAGCCCAGGGGGGTGACAGGCCGCTACGCGCGTAGATATGCTCATCTGGTGACCATGCCCACCACACTCCCCGCATTCGCTGACGTGACGACGTCCGACAGCGCGCTGCGCCGCTTCCTGCACGGGCTGCCCGGCGTAGACGCCGTCGGCCTGGAAGCGCGCGCCGCCGCCCTCGGCACCCGTTCGATCAAGACGACGGCCAAGGCGTTCGCCATCGACCTGGCCATCTCGATGATCGACCTGACCACGCTCGAGGGCGCGGACACCCCGGGCAAGGTCCGGGCGCTCTGCGCCAAGGGCGCGAACCCCGACCCGACCGACCGGACGACCCCGCGCACGGCGGCCATCTGCGTCTATCCCGACATGGCCGGCATCGCGCACGAGGCCCTGGCCGGGACCGGCATCAAGGTGGCCTCCGTGGCGACGGCGTTCCCCGCCGGCCGCGCCGCCCTGCCGGTCAAGCTCGCGGACACGCGTGACGCCGTGGCGGCGGGTGCGGACGAGATCGACATGGTCATCGACCGTGGCGCCTTCCTCGCGGGCCGCTACCTCGACACCTTCGAGCTGATCAAGGCCGTCAAGGAAGCGTGCGTGCGCCCCGACGGCACCGCCGCCCGCCTCAAGGTCATCTTCGAGACCGGCGAGCTGTCGACGTACGACAACATCCGACGCGCCTCCTGGATCGGCATGATGGCCGGCGCCGACTTCATCAAGACCTCCACCGGCAAGGTGGGGGTGAACGCCACCCCCGCCAACACCCTGCTGATGCTGGAGGCCGTCCGCGACTTCCGCGCGCAGACCGGCGTGCAGATCGGCGTGAAGCCCGCGGGCGGCATCCGCACGACCAAGGACGCGCTCAAGTTCCTGGTCCTGGTCAACGAGACCGTGGGCGAGGACTGGCTGTCCAACGAGTGGTTCCGCTTCGGCGCCTCCAGCCTGCTGAACGACCTGCTCATGCAGCGCCAGAAGCTGAGCACCGGGCGATACTCCGGTCCCGACTACGTGACGGTGGACTGAGACCATCATGAACAAGCCTTCCCTTTTCGAGTACGCCCCGGCCCCCGAGTCCCGCTCGGTCGTCGACATCGCCCCGTCCTACGGGCTCTTCATCGACGGAGAGTTCACCGAGGCCGCCGACGGCAAGGTCTTCAAGACCGTCTCGCCGTCCTCCGAGGAAGTCCTCGCCGAGGTCGCCCAGGCGGGCGCCGCCGACGTCGACCGCGCCGTGAAGGCCGCCCGCAAGGCCTTCGAGAAGTGGTCCGCGCTGCCCGGTTCCGAGCGCGCCAAGTACCTCTTCCGGATCGCCCGGATCATCCAGGAGCGCAGCCGCGAGCTGGCCGTCCTGGAGACCCTGGACAACGGCAAGCCGATCAAGGAGACCCGCGACGCGGACCTCCCGCTGGTCGCGGCGCACTTCTTCTACTACGCGGGCTGGGCCGACAAGCTCGACCACGCGGGCTACGGCGCCAATCCGCGCCCCCTCGGCGTGGCCGGCCAGGTCATCCCCTGGAACTTCCCCCTCCTGATGCTGGCGTGGAAGATCGCCCCGGCGCTCGCCACCGGCAACACGGTGGTGCTGAAGCCGGCCGAGACCACCCCCCTCTCGGCGCTGTTCTTCGCGGACATCTGCCGCCAGGCGGGCCTGCCCAAGGGCGTCGTCAACATCCTCACCGGCTACGGCGACGCGGGCGCGGCCCTCGTCGAGCACCCGGACGTGAACAAGGTCGCCTTCACCGGCTCCACCGCCGTCGGCAAGGCCATCGCGCGCTCGGTCGCCGGTACGGACAAGAAGGTCACCCTGGAGCTGGGCGGCAAGGGCGCCAACATCGTCTTCGACGACGCCCCCATCGACCAGGCCGTCGAGGGCATCGTCACCGGCATCTTCTTCAACCAGGGCCAGGTCTGCTGCGCGGGCTCGCGCCTGTTGGTCCAGGAGTCGATCCACGACGAGCTGCTCGACTCGCTCAAGCGCCGCCTGTCCACGCTGCGCCTCGGCGACCCGCTGGACAAGAACACCGACATCGGCGCGATCAACTCCGCGGCCCAGCTGGCCCGGATCACCGCGCTCGCCGAGACCGGCGAGGCCGAGGGCGCCGAGCGCTGGTCCCCGGCGTGCGAGCTGCCGTCCGCCGGTTACTGGTTCGCCCCGACGCTCTTCACCAACGTCACCCAGGCGCACACCGTGGCCCGCGACGAGATCTTCGGACCGGTGCTGTCCGTGCTGTCGTTCCGTACCCCGGACGAGGCCGTCGCCAAGGCGAACAACAGCCAGTACGGCCTCTCCGCCGGCATCTGGACGGAGAAGGGCTCCCGCATCCTCGCGGTCGCCAACAAGCTCCGCGCGGGCGTCGTCTGGGCCAACACGTTCAACAAGTTCGACCCGACCTCGCCCTTCGGCGGCTACAAGGAGTCGGGCTTCGGGCGCGAAGGCGGCCGCCACGGCCTGGAGGGCTACCTCGATGTCTGACCAGCAGCGCAGTACCGACAAGGGCGGCTCCGCCGCCGGGCGTCTGAGCGTCTTCAAGACCTACAAGCTGTACGTCGGGGGGAAGTTCCCCCGCTCCGAGAGCGGCCGGGTGTACGAGGTGACCGACAGCAAGGGCACGTGGCTGGCCAACGCACCGCTGTCCTCCCGCAAGGACGCCCGCGACGCGGTCGTCGCCGCCCGCAAGGCCTTCGGCGGCTGGTCGGGCGCGACCGCGTACAACCGCGGCCAGATCCTCTACCGCGTCGCCGAGATGCTGGAGGGCCGCAGGGACCAGTTCGTCCGCGAGGTCGGCGAGGCCGAGGGGCTGTCCAAGTCCAAGGCGGCCGCCGTCGTGGACGCGGCCATCGACCGCTGGGTCTGGTACGCGGGCTGGACCGACAAGATCGCGCAGCTCGTGGGCGGTGCCAACCCGGTCGCGGGGCCGTTCTTCAACCTCTCGACGCCCGAGCCGACCGGTGTGGTCACGGTCGTGGCCCCGCAGGACTCGTCCTTCCTGGGCCTGGTCTCGGTGATCGCCCCGGTGATCGCCACGGGCAACACGGCCGTCGTCATCGCGAGCGAGACGTCCCCGCTCCCGGCCCTCTCGCTCGGGGAGGTGCTCGCCACCTCCGACCTGCCGGGCGGCGTGGTCAACATCCTGTCCGGCAAGGCCGCCGAGATGGGCCCGCACCTGGCCGCGCACCAGGACGTCAACGCGATCGACCTGGCCGGCGCCGACGAGGCGCTCGCCACGGAGCTGGAGATCGCGGCGGCGGACAACCTCAAGCGCGTGCTGCGCCGGTCGTCCGCCGACGACTGGACCGCCGACCCGGGAACGAAGCGGATGACGGCGTTCCTGGAGACCAAGACGGTCTGGCACCCCACGGGCTCCCTGGGCGCCTCCGGTTCGGCGTACTAGCCGGACCCGCCCCCCTGACCGGCCCCGACAGCGACCCCCGTGCTGTCGGGGCCTTCCCGTACCCGCTCCCGGCGGCCCGCCCGCTTCCGCGCCCCTACTTCACCGCGCCCGGGAGCAGCGGCCCGAGCAGCGAGGAGGCCGCCGCGGCGGGGAGTTCGCCGACCTTGGCGCCCTTGGTCACGCTGTCGGTGACCATGGTCGTGCCGACCGCCGGGAAATCGGCGACCTTCGTGCCGACACCGTTGTTCAGCGGGTCCACGCCGGTGTTGGCCAGTGGGTTGACCTGGAGGTTCGCGATCGGGTTGGTGACCCCGGCCAGCGCGGCCGGTACGTCCAGCTCGCCCGCCTGGGCCCCGCCCGTGGCCAGGGTGAGGGCCGCACCGGCCATGGTCAGGGTGAGGCCTGCGGTGCGCAGGACCGACGAGGGGGCTGCGTGACGTGCCATGGAGTTCCACCTGTGGTTGCGTCTGCGGTCGTAGTCGTGTGCGCACGCAGCGTAGTTGAGGTGTGATCCTGGATACCAACCGGCCACCGGGAGGACCCCCTGCGCGGGTTAATGGTTCACACTGGTGTCCCGTGAGCTGTTCCTCTCCCTCCCCGACCCGAGTCGTCCTGCTGACCGGTCCGTCGGGCTCCGGAAAATCTTCGCTGGCCGCGCGCTCCGGGCTGCCCGTGCTGCGCCTCGACGACTTCTACAAAGAGGGCGACGACCCGAGCCTGCCGCTGGTGGAGGGCAGCTCCGACATCGACTGGGACTCCCCGCTGTCCTGGGACGCGGACGCGGCCGTCGAGGCCGTCGCCGCCCTGTGCGCGGGCGGCCGGACCGACGT
Source organism: Streptomyces sp. NPDC006529 (assembly GCF_040611795.1). Lineage (NCBI taxonomy): Bacteria > Bacillati > Actinomycetota > Actinomycetes > Kitasatosporales > Streptomycetaceae > Streptomyces > Streptomyces sp. NPDC006529. The sequence continues at coordinate 244,535 of NZ_JBEXPB010000002.1, forward strand.
GCCGGTCTACGACATCGCCACCAGCTCGCGGAGCGGGTCCGAGACCCTGGACATCGCGCGCACCCCGCTGTTCATCGCGGAGGGCATCTTCGCGGCGGACATCGTGGCGCGGTGCCAGGAGCTGGGGCTGCTGGCCGACGCGATCTGCCTGCGCGGGCGCCCGGCGACCACCTTCCGGCGCCGCCTCGCGCGCGATCTGCGCGAGGGCCGCAAGTCGGTGCCGTTCCTGCTGCGCAGGGGCTGGCGGCTGATGCGGGCCGAGCGCGGGATCGTGGCGCGGCACACCGCGCTGGGCGCGCACGCCTGTGCCCGGGACGAGGCCCTGGGCCGGCTGGCGGCCGCCGCGGCCGGGCGCCACCGTACGACGCGCAGCGGCGCCCCGGCCTGATCCGGCCGCGCCGCACCCTCGGGGCACGCCCCGCACGCACGCAAAACGCACGCACGCAAAAACGAGCGGGATCAAGCGGACCCCCGGCCGCCTGATCCCGCTCGTTCCCCCTCCGTGGCCGCCGTCCCACCCCCGTAGGACGGTCCCCCCGGCCGTGTGGTCTCCGTGGCGTTACGCCACCAGCTCCTTGAAGGACTCCGCCTCGTCCGCGCCGAAGCTCAGGGCCTGGTCCTCGCGCAGGCGGCGCAGGGAGCGCCAGATGCTCGACTTGACCGTGCCAACGCTGATGTCCAGGATCTCGGCGATCTCCGGGTCCGTGCGGCCCTCGTAGTAGCGCAGCACCAGCATCGTGCGCTGCGGCTCCGGAAGGCGGGTCAGGGCCTGCCACAGGACCGCGCGCAGCTCGGTGCCGCGCATCGCGTCCGTGTCGGAGGCCGTCTCCGGCAGCTCCTCGGTCGGGTACTCGTTCAGCTTCCGCCGGCGCCAGGCGCTGATGTGCAGGTTCGTCATGGTGCGGCGCAGGTAGCCGCCGACGGCCGCCTTGTCGCTGATCCGGTCCCAGGCACGGTAGGTGGAGAACAGCGCGCTCTGGAGCAGGTCCTCCGCCTCGTGGCGGTCACCGGTGAGGTGGAAGGCCGTCGCGTAGAGCGAGGCCCGGCGCTGCTGGACGTACGCCGTGAACTCGGCTTCCGCCGACGCGGACGGTGCGGTGGCGGTCGCGGGAGCCGCGGCGGGGGCGGCGTACTGCTGTGCGTCGATGGCTGCCGTGTGTGCCGGCCGCTGCCGGGCGACGCTGACCTGACGGACACCCGCCCGTCGGTTCACATCGTGCAGCCGCGTGACAACCGCGCTGGTCGTGGTGCCGTACAGCGTGTTCATCTCGCGCCCCCCGTCGTGGAGTGTGTCTGCTTCGGTTCTCCGAAGGTTCTTCTTCCGTGCGTTGGTAGAAGACTGCCCCGGGCAGATAACCGGGGTGTCCTTCGACTGTCACAGGCCTGTCACAGGCGCCTGTGGACGGGCCGCGGCGGGAGTTCGCCGCACGACGGTCGTACGCCCGACGGCCGATGGGACAGAATGAGCCCGTGCCTTTCCTGTTGCTGATCGAGGACGACGACGCCATCCGCACGGCCCTCGAACTCTCCCTGTCACGCCAGGGCCACCGTGTGGCCACCGCGGCGACGGGTGAGGACGGCCTGAAACTGCTGCGCGAGCAGCGGCCGGACCTGATCGTGCTGGACGTGATGCTGCCCGGGATCGACGGTTTCGAGGTGTGCCGCCGGATCCGGCGCACCGACCAGCTGCCGATCATTCTGCTGACCGCGCGCAACGACGACATCGATGTCGTCGTCGGCCTGGAGTCGGGGGCCGACGACTACGTCGTCAAACCCGTCCAGGGCCGGGTGCTCGACGCCCGGATCCGGGCCGTGCTGCGCCGCGGCGAGCGCGAGGCGACCGATTCGGCGGTCTTCGGGTCGCTGGTCATCGACCGCGCCGCGATGACGGTGACCAAGAACGGCGAGGACCTCCAGCTCACGCCGACCGAGCTGCGGCTGCTCCTGGAGCTGAGCCGGCGACCGGGCCAGGCCCTCTCGCGCCAGCAGTTGCTGCGGCTGGTCTGGGAGCACGACTACCTCGGCGACTCCCGCCTGGTCGACGCGTGCGTCCAGCGGCTGCGCGCCAAGGTGGAGGAGATCCCCTCCTCGCCGACGCTCATCCGTACCGTGCGCGGCGTCGGCTACCGCCTGGACTCTCCGCAGTGATCCGTACGGCACTGGGCCCGCTGCTCTCGGGCCGCCGTTGGACGAGCCTGCGGCTGCGGCTGCTCCTGGTCTTCGCGCTCGTCGCGCTGACGGCCGCGGTCTCGGCGTCGGGCATCGCGTACTGGCTCAACCGCGAGGCGGTCCTCACCCGCACCCAGGACGCGGCGCTGGGCGACTTCCGGCAGGAGATGCAGAACCGGGCGGCGGCGCTGCCGGCCGACCCCTCGCAGGAGGAACTCCAGCGCACCGCCGAGCTGATGGCGGGCAGCAGCCCCGGCTACAGCGTGCTGCTGGTGCGCGAGGGCAAGGACGGGCGCAAGGTGTTCGGCACCGCGGGCCCCGACTCCTTCGGGCTGGACGACGTACCGAAGTCCCTCCAGCAGGCGGTCGGCGACCGGCAGAAGACCACCTCGGCCAACAACGCCGAGTACCACATGTACTGGCAGCGCACGAAGCCGCGCGGCAACCCCTACCTGGTCGGCGGGACGCGGATCGTGGGCGGCGGGCCGACGGGGTACATGTACAAGTCGCTCGCCCAGGAGCGGGACGACCTGAACGCGCTGGCCTGGTCGCTGTGCATCGCGACCGGGCTCGCCCTGCTGGGCTCGGCGCTGCTCGCGCAGGCGGCGGCGCGCACCGTGCTCAAGCCCGTGCAGCGGCTCGGGGACGCGGCGCGCAAGCTCGGCGAGGGGGAGCTGGACACCCGGCTGGAGGTGTCGGGTACCGACGAACTGGCCGATCTGTCGCACACGTTCAACAAGACCGCCGAGGCGCTGGAGAAGAAGGTCGCCGACATGAGCGCGCGGGAGGAGTCGAGCCGGCGGTTCGTCGCCGACATGTCCCACGAACTGCGCACGCCCCTGACGGCGCTGACGGCCGTGGCCGAGGTGCTCGAAGAGGAGGCCGACACCCTCGATCCGATGATCGCACCGGCGGTCGCGCTGGTCGTGAGCGAGACGCGGCGGCTCAACGACCTGGTCGAGAACCTGATGGAGGTCACCCGCTTCGACGCCGGAACGGCCCGGCTGGTGCTGGACGACGTCGACGTCGCCGACCAGGTCACGGCCTGCATCGACGCGCGCGCCTGGCTGGACGCGGTGGAACTGGACGCGGACCGCGGCATCGTGGCGCGCCTCGATCCGCGCCGCCTCGACGTGATCCTCGCGAACCTGATCGGCAATGCCCTCAAGCACGGCGGCTCGCCGGTCCGGGTCTCGGTGCGCGTCAGCGACCCGTCCGAAGACCGCGAGGAGGGCGTGTCGTGGCTGGTCATCGAGGTCAAGGACAACGGGCCGGGGATCCCCGAGGAAGTGCTGCCGCACGTCTTCGACCGGTTCTACAAGGCGAGCGCCTCGCGGCCGCGTTCGGACGGCAGCGGACTGGGCCTGTCCATCGCGGTGGAGAACGCCCACATCCAGGGCGGTGAGATCACCGCCGCCAACGGCGAGGGCGGCGGCGCGGTGTTCACGCTGCGGCTGCCGGTGGACCTGGGAGGAGGTGTGGGCGGATGAGGCGCACGAAGCGGATGACGCGGCTGCGGGACGGTCTGCTCCTCGGCGCGGCCGTCGCGGGGCTGCTGGCCGGCACGGCCGGCTGCGGGATCCGGGCCACGACGGTCCCGGTCGACGTCGGGGCGGCGCCCTCGCGGGTGTCCTGCGACACGCCGGCCGCCGGGTCGGTCACCGAGGGCCAGTCCTTCCGGGCCAGCGTGCAGCTGGTGTGCGGATCGCAGCTGGTGGGCGTGGACCGGCTGGTGCCGCTGCCGGAGAAGCGCACGGCGCGCGACCCGGCGGCCCTGGTCGCGCAGGCCCTGCTGGAGACGCTGGAACGGGCGCCGTCCGCGCAGGAGGCCGACGCCGGGTTCAGCACCGGAGTGCCCCAGGGCCTCTCGGCGGCCGCGCCGCGCCCGGGCGACCCCAAGGGTGCGCTGCGCCTGAGCCGCAAGCCGGAGGACCTGCCGCCGATCGCCCTGTCGCAGATCGTGTGCACCCTGGTGGGCACCGAAGCGGTGGGCCTGTCCTCGGGCCCGGTGGTCCTGGGCGGCCCGGACGCGGACCCGCCGCGCGCGTGGGAGTGCACGGACGCCGTCCGCGCCCGCCCGGAATCCGTCCCGACCCTGGGCGACGTGGTCCGCCAGTCCCCTTCCCCCACCCCGACCGCCTCTTCCTGACGCCCCGCTCGCGCGCCTCGGCGCGGGGGCGCCGCCCCGGCCGCGCGGAGCCGAGGCGCCCGTCCTCAGCGGACGACGGGCCCCCGACCGGCCCTCCAGTCGGTGATGCGTTTGCGGATGCTGGGCACCATGGGGAGGGCGTCGGTGGCGTCCGGCGCGAACCACGCCACCTCGAACGACTCGTCGGACGTCCGGAGCGTGCCCCCGGTGGGGCGGGCGAGCAGGCAGATCGAGAACTCCTGCCGGACCTCGCCGTCGTCGTACGCGAAGACGTGGCCGGGGTCGGTGTACGTCCCGACGATGCCGGTGATCTCGACCGTCATGCCCGTCTCTTCGAGCGTCTCCCGGACCGCGCAGTCCGCGAGGGACTCCCCGAGCTCCATGGTGCCGCCGGGCAGGGCCCACATGCCGTTGTCCGTACGGCGCTGCAAGAGCACCCGCCCCTGGCCGTCGACCACGACCGCCGACGCGGCGGGCACCAGACTGTTCGCGCGGGGCGCGTCGGGATCGTCCTCGTAGTCACGCCTGCCCATCTCGCGTTCCCTCCCTGATGTCACGCCCTCTGCTCCACAGCTCTTCGACGTGAGCGGCGAACCGGTCGAACATCCCGTCCGCCTGCCGACGTCGTAGGTGCATCATCGGCGAATCGTGACCGACTCTGCGCGCCAGGATCGGCGTGACGATCATCTCGCTGTCGAACCGGAAGACGGACAGGTTGACGTGGCCGGTCTCGAACCGGCCCTCGATGTTGCTGACATCGCGCAGCTGCTCCAGCTCGTTCAGCGTCACGGCGATACGGGTGGACAACGTGAGCGGTACGCCTTCCTCGGCTTCCCGTGCCGCGGTGACGGGGCTGTCCGGGTCACCGATCAGGAACCTAACCCTGCATCCGTCCTGGGCCTTTCGGCGCAAGGCGCCCGCGAGGTTGGCTTGTTCCAGCCACAGGAAGTAGTTGGTGTATCCGGCGAAGACGAGATCTCGTCGGGCCTTTGTCACCAGGGATCGCCAGAGACTCGCCGGTGCGGATGAGCGATATGGGTAGACCTGGACGATCTCTCTGTCCGGGCCGGTGGTGAGTGCCGATCGGATGGCGTTGGGCCACAAGGCAGTTTCCTCCTCGCCTAAGGCTTCACAGGCTGCCCATCGGTGGCGGGCATGAGGGATGCGGCTCGACTCGGTGATCCAACGGCCAATCGTCTTCGCGTCGACGCCGCAAGCGTCTGCGAGCTGCTTCTCGGTCATCTTGGCATTTGCCATCGCACGGCGCAGTGCGTGATTCACAGTTCGCCTCCGTGGGCCGTTGCGGACGGAACGAACGGTAAGGGCGAGACGTCCCAAACGTCCTGCAAACGCGGTAGCAACGCTCTGACGTGCGATGGAGCATCGGTGCATGCCCGGCTCATTTCGCCCATCGGTGTCGTAGGACCGGGACTCGACATCACATCCGTGGACAGGGAGAGCTGTTGTGCGAACTCAGACAGTCGCGGGCCGACGCATGAGTGGCCCGCGTGCGTGGATCGGCGATCTCGTCGAGGACGAAGACGGTCAGCCGGCCGTCGTCACCGACGTGGCCGGGGGAGCGGTGTGGGTTCTACGTCCCCCTGACGGGCTCCTGGCGCCGCATTGGATCACCACCGACCCCGGCAGCCTGTACGTCGTCCAGACGCGCGCCGATCGCCTGCGTCTCCACCGTCCGGCGGCCGCTGCGTCGGGAACGCGGCCGTGATCCGGGGCTCGGGCGACCGTGAGCCGCGCGTGTTGCTGACCGTGCGGGTGTCCAGGGATTCCGGTCGGACCTGGGAGCGTACGTCCGAGGTGCGCGAGGGGGACTCGGTGGTGGTCCTGTCGGACCCGGGCCGGTACCCGCCGTGCGAGTGCCCGCGGTGTGTGGGGCGGCGCTCGGTGTCGGCCAGGTCGCTGCGGCCCGCCTCGTGAACGTCCTGAAGGATCAGAACAAGTCGGAGGAGACTGCGATGGGTTGGGGAACAGGAAAGGGCGGCGGCGGTGGCGACGGCAAGCACGCGGGGAAGAAGGACCCCGGCACGGCCAAGCCGTCGTCGGACACCGCGCAGCCGAAGCAGGAACCGAAGCACAAGGGAAAGTAGGCCGCGGGTATGCCATTGATCGGAGCGACCGAGCGGGCCGCCATGCGCGGCCTGCTCGGCTCGGTGAACGAGAGTCTCGGGGCCCCGCTGGCCCCCGCGTGGGAAGCCGCGTTCTGGGCCGTGCCCCGGCATGCCTTCCTGCCCGAGACGGTCTGGCTCGTCGGCGACTTGGCGGAGTGCTCACGGGGGACGGCGCCGGAAGTCTGGCTGCGCCATGCGTACGCGGACAGGCCCGTGGTCACGCAGGTCAACGACGGGCAGCCCGCGGAACCGGAGGACCGCTTCGCTTCCTGTTCCGCCTCGGCCCCCTCCATCGTCTTCCGCATGCTCGACATGCTGGACGTGACCCCAGGGCAGAGCGTCCTGGAGATCGGCACCGGGACGGGGTGGAACGCGCGCCTGCTCGCGCACCGCCTCGCGCCGGAGCGCGTCACCACGATCGAGGTGGATCCGGAGCTGGCCGCTCAGGCTGCCGTGCGCCTCGGGAACCTGGGCCTGGAACCGCGGGTGATATGTGGTGACGGTGCCTTCGGGTACGAGGAAGGCGGCCGGTACGACCGGGTGATCGCCACGTGCTCGGTACGATCGATCCCGTCGGCCTGGAGAGAACAGACCAGGCCGGGCGGCGTGATCCTGGCGCCGTGGGAATCACCGTGGTTCTGCTACGGGCTCGTGCGGTTGACCGTGGACGGCTACGGCGGCGCCTCGGGCTCGTTCTCTCCGCACTCGGCCTTCATGCTGATGCGCGGTCAGCGCACGGACCTGAGGATCTACAAGGACGTGCTGCGCGACGAGCACGTCCCGGCGGAGTCGTCCACGCGACTGTCCCCGTGGGCGGTGTCCGGGGACGACTGGGCGGCGCAGTTCGCGGTCGGTCTCCAGCTCGGCGACGTCTGGCGGACCTGGCACGACAACCCCGACGTCGAGGGCGTGGCCTCCCGCCTGTGGCTGGCCACGACTGATGCGACGTCCTGGGCGGCGGTGGACTGGGACGGGAAGAACCCGGAGAACTCGGACCGCTTCACCGTGTGGGAACACGGCCCCCGGCGCTTGTGGGAGTCGGTGGAGGCCGCCTACGGCTGGTGGAGCGGTGCGGGCCGACCCGGACCGGAGCGGTTCGGGCTGACGGTCACTCCCGAGGGCCGTCACGTGCCGTGGCTCGACAGTCCGGACAACCCGGTTCCTGGCCCGGCCTGACGCCCGTACGGCCCCCGTACGCCGACGGCCCCCTCGGGGAGCCGAGGAGGCCGTCGGGTGTCTGCTTCGAAGGGCTAAATGCCCGCCGCCTGCGCCAGGTCCTTCTTGATCGCGTCCAGGACCTCCTGGCCGCGGGTGCGGGCCGGGGTGAGGTCGGCGGGGTCCGCCACCGGGACGACTACCTCCAGGTAGCACTTGAGCTTGGGCTCCGTGCCGGAGGGGCGGACGATGACCCGGGCCTTGTAGGCGCCGTCCAGGTAGTAGCGCAGGCCGTCCGTGGGCGGCAGCGACGCCGTGCCCTCGTTCAGGTCCTCCGCCGAGACGACCGGCAGGCCCGCCAGCGAGACCGGCGGGCGGGCGCGCAGCGCCGCCATCGCCGAGGCGATGACGGAGAGGTCCTCGACGCGGACCGACAGCTGGTCGGTGGCGTGCAGGCCGTGGGCCAGCGCCAGGTCGTCCAGCAGGTCCGTGAGGGTGCGGCCCTCCTCCTTGAGGACGGACGCCAGCTCGGCGACCAGCAGGGCGGCGCTCACGCCGTCCTTGTCGCGGACGCCCTCGGGGTCCACGCAGTAGCCGAGCGCCTCCTCGTAGCCGTAGCGCAGGCCCTCGACGCGGGAGATCCACTTGAAGCCGGTAAGGGTCTCCTCGTAGCCGACGCCGGCCGCTTCCGCGATCCGGCCCAGCAGGCTGGAGGAGACGATCGACTCCGCGAAGACGCCCCGCGCGCCCTTGGCCACCAGGTGCGCCGCCAGCAGCGCGCCGACCTCGTCGCCGCGCAGCATCCGCCAGCCCGACGCCGAGGCGGCGTCCGGGACGGCGACGGCGCAGCGGTCCGCGTCCGGGTCGTTCGCGATCACGATGTCCGGGTTCACCCGGGCGGCCGTCGCGAAGGACAGGTCCATCGCCCCCGGCTCCTCCGGGTTGGGGAAGGCCACCGTCGGGAAGGCCGGGTCCGGCTCGGCCTGCTCGGCGACGAGCACCGGCGCCGGGAAGCCGTGCCGGGCGAAGGCCGCCGTCACGACGTCCTTGCCGACGCCGTGCATGGCCGTGTAGACGGTCCGCACGGTCCGCGGGGACCCGGGGGTCAGGACCGCGTCCGTACGCGCCAGGTAGGCCTCCAGGACCTCGTCACCGAGCTCCTCCCAGCCGCTCTCCGGGCGCGGTACGTCGGCCAGCGCGCCGATCGCGCCGATCCGCGCCGCGATCTCCGCGTCCGCCGGGGACACGATCTGGGAGCCGTCGCCGAGGTAGACCTTGTAGCCGTTGTCCCGGGGAGGGTTGTGGCTCGCGGTCACCTCGACGCCGGCGACGGCGCCCAGGTGCCGTATGGCGAAGGCGAGGACGGGCGTCGGCAGCGGGCGGGGCAGGACGGCCGCGCGCAGACCGGCGCCGGTCATCACGGCCGCGGTGTCCCGGGCGAAGTCCGCCGACTTGTAGCGCGCGTCGTAGCCGACGACCACCAGGCCGCCCGCGTGCCCCTGGGCCTTCAGGTGGGCCGCGAGGCCCGCCGCGGCGCGGATGACCACGTTGCGGTTCATCCGCATCGGGCCCGCGCCCAGCTCGCCGCGGAGCCCGGCGGTGCCGAACTGGAGGAGGCCGGAGAACCGGTCCGCCAGCTCGTCCAGGTCCCGCTTCTCGATGAGCCGGGCCAGCTCCCCGGCGGTCTCCGGGTCGGGGTCCTCCGCCAGCCAGGCCTGCGCCCGGGCGATCAGGTCGTCCTGTTCCTGCACTGCTTGCGCCTGCACTGCTTCCGCCTTACCTCTCGTGACCTCACGTACCGCCGGTTCGGATGGGCTCAGATCCTGGCGAGGACCCGGGTGAGCAGCTGGCCCATGCGGGCGGCCGAGTCGCGGCCGGCCTGGAGGACCTCTTCGTGGTTGAGCGGCTCGCCCGACAGGCCCGCCGCCAGGTTGGTGACCAGGGAGATCCCGAGGACCTCGGCGCCGGCCTCGCGGGCCGCGATGGCCTCCAGCACGGTGGACATGCCGACCAGGTCCGCGCCCATGACGCGGATCATGTTGATCTCGGCCGGGGTCTCGTAGTGCGGGCCGGGGAACTGGACGTAGACGCCCTCTTCCAGCGACGGGTCGATCTCCTTGCACATCGCGCGCAGGCGCGGCGAGTACAGGTCCGTCAGGTCCACGAAGTTCGCGCCGATGATGGGCGAGGTGGCCGTCAGGTTCAGGTGGTCGCTGATCAGGACCGGCTGGCCGGGGCGCATGCCCGCGCGCAGGCCGCCGCAGCCGTTGGTGAGGACGATGGTCTTGCAGCCGGCGGCGACGGCGGTACGGACGCCGTGCGCGACGGCGGCGACGCCGCGGCCCTCGTAGTAGTGGGTCCGGCCGAGGAAGAGCAGCGCGCGCTTGTCGCCGATCTTGTACGAGCGGATCTTGCCGCCGTGTCCTTCGACGGCGGGCGGGGGGAAGCCCGGGAGTTCGGTGACCGGGAACTCGGCCTCGGGAGCGCCGAGCGCCTCGGCGGCGGGCGCCCAGCCGGAGCCCATCACGAGGGCGACGTCGTGGGATTCGGCGCCGGTGAGCTCACGCAGACGCGCGGCCGCGGCGTCGGCGGCGGCGTGGGGATCGGTAACAGATGCGTTCACGCGGACGAGCGTAACCGCTCCGCCCCTACGCGCGTAGATGGCACAGCTCACGGTGTTCGGATCGTTGCCTTGTCGTTTCCGACCAAATGTCCCGCCGGGGCCGCCCGGCCCCGGCGGGAGGGGTCAGCAGGGCCGCTTGCGCAGTTCCATCACGTAGTCGTGCGGCGCGCCCGCGGATTCGGCGGCGTCCGCCAGTTCTCCGAGGTACCGCGCGGAGGGCAGCCCGCCCTCGTAGCCGTTCAGGACGTACACCCAGGCGGCCTCCTCGCCGTCCAGGGTGTGCACCCGCACGCGCATCCGGCGGTAGATGTCGAGACCGACGCCCTCCCACCGGTCCATGGACTCCTCGTCCGGCGGCGCGATGTCGTACAGGGCGACGAATACCTGGTGGCGGGGTGCTTCCACGATCGTGGCGAGCGCGCCTTCCCAGCCCATCTGTTCCCCGCCGAAGGTCAGCCGCCAGTCGTTCAGCCACCCCGTTCCGCGCAGCGGGGAATGCGGAGCGCGGCGCGTCATCAGCCGCGGGTCGAGGTTGCCGGCGTATGCGGCGTAGAGCGACATGAGGTCGAGGGTACGGGAGGGACGGGCCCGGGCGCGTGCCCGGATGGCGGACCGGGCGCGAAGCACCGGGAAGCGTGCGGGACAATGGGGCACGGAATGCATCCCCCGGGGAGGACCCCCGGAACCCCCGGCCGGGGGGCAGCCGGCCGGGTAGACGTGAGGCGGACTTTTCGTGACCCGGATCGTGATCATCGGCGGCGGCCCCGGCGGCTATGAGGCGGCCCTGGTAGGCGCCCAGCTCGGCGCGGAGGTGACCGTCGTGGACTGCGACGGTCTGGGCGGGGCGTCGGTCCTGACCGACTGCGTGCCCTCCAAGACCCTGATCGCCACCGCCGAGGTGATGACGACCTTCGACTCGTCCTACGAGGAGCTGGGCATCGTCGTCGCCGACGACACCCCACCGCTGGAGCAGGCGGCCCGGGTGGTCGGCGTGGACCTCGGCAAGGTGAACCGACGGGTCAAGCGCCTCGCGCTGGCCCAGTCCCACGACATCACCGCCTCCGTGACCCGGGCCGGCGCCCGCGTGCTGCGCGGCCGCGGCAAGCTCGGCGGCCCGCAGGGCATCGACGGCACCCGGGACGTCATCGTGACGGCCGCGGACGGCACGGAGACGATCCTGACCGCCGACGCCGTCCTGATCGCCACCGGCGGGCACCCGCGCGAGATCCCGGACGCGATGCCCGACGGCGAGCGGATCCTGAACTGGACCCAGGTCTACGACCTGGAGGAGCTGCCCGAGGAACTGATCGTGGTCGGCTCGGGCGTCACCGGCGCCGAGTTCGCCGGCGCCTACCAGGCGCTCGGCTCCCGGGTCACCCTCGTCTCCTCCCGCGACCGCGTGCTGCCGGGCGAGGACCCGGACGCCGCGGCCGTCCTGGAGGACGTGTTCCGCCGCCGCGGCATGAACGTCGTCGGCCGCTCCCGCGCCGAGTCCGCCAAGCGCGTCGGCGACCGCGTCGAGGTCACCCTCTCCGACGGCCGCGTCATCACCGGCTCGCACTGCCTGATGGCGGTCGGCGCGATCCCCAACACCCGGAACATGAACCTGGAGGAGTCCGGGGTCCGGCTCACCGACTCCGGGCACATCTGGACCGACAAGGTCTCGCGGACCTCCTCCCCGGGCGTGTACGCCGCCGGCGACGTCACCGGGATCTTCGCGCTGGCGTCCGTCGCGGCCATGCAGGGCCGGATCGCGATGTACCACTTCCTGGGCGACGCGGTGACCCCGCTGAACCTCAAGACGGTCTCCTCGAACGTCTTCACCGACCCCGAGATCGCCACCGTCGGCTATACGCAGGCCGACGTGGACTCCGGCAAGATCGACGCCCGCTGCGTGAAGCTGCCGCTGCTGCGCAACCCGCGAGCCAAGATGCAGGGCATCCGCGACGGCTTCGTGAAGCTGTTCTGCCGCCCCGGCACCGGGATCGTGGTGGGCGGCGTGGTCGTGGCCCCGCGCGCGAGCGAGCTGATCCACCCCATCTCGATCGCCGTCGACAACAATCTGACCGTCGAGCAGATCGCAAACGCGTTCACCGTGTACCCCTCGCTGTCCGGATCGATCGCCGAAGTGGCCCGCCAGCTGCACACCCGCAAGGCCGCCGGAGAGGCGTAACGCCGGTCCCCCTTCCGGCGCTTCCGGTTCCGACCGGTCGCGCCGGAAGCGCGCATATCACACCGGTGCCCGATCTGTTCTCGTCTTCTGCATTTCGGTGCCGAGGACTGAAAGGAACGGACTGGTTGCGTTACTGTCAGTTTCGTGTTCGCTGCAGAACGTCGTCAATTGATCCTCGAAATGGTGCGCGCCAACGGAGCGGTTTCGCTCCGTGAGCTCGCCCGCGTCGTCCAGACCTCCGAAGTGACCGTACGGCGGGACGTGCGGGCACTGGAGGCAGAAGGACTCCTCGACCGCCGGCACGGCGGTGCGGTTTTGCCGGGCGGCTTCACGCGGGAGTCCGGCTTTCCGCAAAAGTCCCATCTCGCGACGGCGGAGAAGACCGCCATTGCCGATGTCGCCGCGAGCCTCGTCGAAGAAGGCGAGGCCATCGTCGTCGGCGCGGGCACCACGACCCAGGAGCTGGCCCGCCGGCTCGCCCGGGTGCCCGGTCTGACCGTCGTCACCAATTCACTGCTCGTCGCCCAGGCACTGGCGCACGCCAACCGGGTCGAGGTCGTGATGACCGGCGGCACCCTGCGCGGCTCCAACTACGCGCTGGTGGGCAGCGGGGCCGAGCAGTCCCTGCAAGGGCTGCGCGTCTCCCGGGCCTTCCTGTCCGGCAGCGGCCTGACCGCCGAACGCGGGCTGTCCACGTCCAACATGCTCTCCGCGAGCGTGGACCGGGCGCTCGTCCAGGCGGCCGCCGAGGTCGTGGTCCTGGCCGACCACACCAAGCTCGGTACGGACACCATGTTCCAGACGGTGCCCACGGACGTCATCACCCGGCTGGTGACGGACGAACCGCAGCCGCACGACGAGCGGGCCGGCACCGAACTCCAGGCGCTGGCCGACCAGGGCGTGCAGATCACGGTCGCGGGGGCCGGCGCCCCGGCCGCCGACGGCATGCAGGGCCGGCGGCCGCGCCGCGACTCCCCGCTGCCCGTACAACGCCGTGGCGGCCCCACCGCCCAACTGCGCAGCGCCCCCGCGGGGATGCTGGAGCAGCAGGCGGGGGAGCGCGCCAGGGTCGCGGACATGCGCCGCCGCTAGGGCGCGTGAACGCGTGGGAACGCCGACGGGGCCGGAGTGATCCGGCCCCGTCGGCGTGCGGTGCCGTGCGGCGCGATCGCGCGGTCGGGGACCGCGCGGCCCCGGACCTCAGTCCTTGATCTCGCAGATGGTGGCGCCGGAAGTGACCGAGCCGCCGACGGCGGCGGCGAGGCCGACGACGGTGCCGGAGCGGTGGGCGTTGAGGGGCTGTTCCATCTTCATGGCTTCGAGTACGACGACCAGGTCGCCCTCGTTGACCTGCTGGCCCTCTTCGACCGCGACCTTGACGATGGTGCCCTGCATCGGCGACGCGAGGGTGTCGCCGGAGGCGGCCGGGCCGGACTTCTTCGCGGCGCGCCGCTTGGGCTTGGCGCCGCCGGCGGCCGCGGTGCGGGCCAGGGTCATGCCCAGGCTGGAGGGCAGCGAGACCTCCAGGCGCTTGCCGCCGACCTCGACCACGACGGTCTCGCGGCCCGGCTCGTCCTGCTCCTCGTCGGCCGCGGGGACCACGAACGCGGGGATCTCGTTGACGAACTCGGTCTCGATCCATCGGGTGTGGACCGTGAACGGAGCGCCGCCGGCGGGTGCGAACGCGGGGTCGGCGACGACCGCGCGGTGGAAGGGAACGGCGGTGGCCATGCCCTCGATCTCGAACTCCGCGAGCGCGCGGGCCGCGCGCTGCAGGGCCTGCTCACGGGTGGCGCCGGTGACGATCAGCTTGGCCAGGAGCGAGTCCCAGGCCGGGCCGATGACGCTGCCGGACTCCACGCCCGCGTCCAGGCGCACGCCCGGGCCCGAGGGCGGGGCGAACTTGGTGACGGTGCCGGGGGCGGGCAGGAAACCGCGGCCCGGGTCCTCGCCGTTGATGCGGAACTCGATGGAGTGCCCGCGCAGGACCGGGTCGCCGTAGCCGAGTTCCTCGCCGTCGGCGATCCGGAACATCTCGCGGACCAGGTCGATCCCGGAGACTTCCTCTGTGACGGGGTGCTCGACCTGCAGGCGGGTGTTGACCTCCAGGAAGGAGATCAGGCCGTCGGCGGAGACGAGGAACTCCACCGTGCCGGCGCCGACGTAGCCGGCTTCCTTCAGGATTGCCTTCGACGCCGCGTACAGCTGCGCGTTCTGCGCCTCGCTCAGGAACGGGGCGGGCGCCTCCTCGACCAGCTTCTGGTGGCGGCGCTGGAGCGAGCAGTCACGGGTGGAGACGACGACCACGTTGCCGTGGGTGTCGGCCAGGCACTGGGTCTCCACGTGGCGCGGCTTGTCGAGGTACTGCTCGACGAAGCACTCGCCGCGTCCGAAGGCCGCGACGGCCTCGCGGACCGCCGAGTCGTAGAGCTCGGGGATCTCCTCCAGGGTGCGGGCGACCTTCAGGCCGCGGCCGCCGCCGCCGAAGGCGGCCTTGATCGCGATGGGCAGCCCGTGTTCGGCGGCGAAGGCGACGACCTCGTCGCTGCCGGAGACCGGGTCGGGGGTGCCCGCGACGAGCGGGGCCCCGGCGCGCAGCGCGATGTGCCGGGCGGCGACCTTGTCGCCCAGGTCGCGGATGGCCTGCGGGGGCGGGCCGATCCAGGTCAGGCCCGCGTCGATGACGGCCTGCGCGAAGTCGGCGTTCTCCGACAGGAAGCCGTATCCGGGATGGATGGCGTCCGCGCCCGAATCGGCTGCCGCCTGGAGGACCTTCGCGATGTCCAGGTAGCTGGCGGCCGGGGTGTCACCGCCCAACGCGAAAGCCTCGTCGGCCGCGCGGACGTGCAGAGCGTCCCGGTCCGGATCCGCGTACACGGATACGCTGGCGATCCCGGCGTCCCGGCAAGCCCGAGCAACGCGGACAGCGATTTCGCCACGGTTGGCGATGAGCACCTTGCGCACGATGACTCCCTCCTTGAAAAACAAGCTGAGTTTAGGGACAGCCGACACGGCCTTTCGACCCGTCCCCAGAGGTGAGCTTGCCCACACGGAGCGTTAATCGAGGCTTCCTAGAGCGTCGACACCCCTTGTGGCGCCCCAGGTCAGCGGGATCCCCGACTGCACCCTAGCCGGGCCGTGTGTCCAAGGTCTCTGCGTTCGGGGTCAGCGGGTCACCGGGTTTCTTTGTGGACTCCCTACCAACGGGTACGGCTTTCTTTGCCCGCAACCCGGCCGCCCCCACCCCTTGTCCGCGGGTTTACCCGTGAGTAGCCTCCAGGAGTCGAACGCTTTTGTGGACGCATGCGGATCGGGTGGGGGCGCCGTGCTGCGCAGACTCGTGGCCTCGGTGGCCGCGATCGTGCTTGTGGTGGAAGCGGCGGTGCTGGTGCTCGTGCACATCGTGCTGGGCGCGACCACGCACAACCAGGCCATGTCGATAGCGGGCATGGACCCGGACGTCATGTCCGCGGCCACCTACGCCATGGGCGCGGGCATCGGGGTGTTCCTGCTGGCCGGGGCCGTGCTCCTGGCCATTACCGCGATCCGTGACCGGCCGCCGGGCCGCTTCGCGCGGGTGCTGTTCGTCGTCACGGCCGTCACGCACGTCGTGCTCGGCGCCCTGGCCGCCGCGCTGGTCGGCTGGGGCGCCTTCGCCGCCACGATGGTGATCTTCTGCCTGCTCGTGCTGGTCCTGACGCTCTACGCCCGGGCCGTCGGGGAGAGCCCCCGCGAGGGCGCCGGGGAGATGAAGGTCACGTCCACAAGTCCGTGATGGACACGCCGAGTTCGCCCAGCAATGAGCGGAGCAGCGGAAGCGACAGCCCGATCACGTTGCCCGGGTCGCCGTCGATGCCGTCGATGAAGGGCGCCGAGCGCCCGTCCAGCGTGAACGCCCCGGCCACGTGCAGCGGCTCGCCGCTCGCCACGTACGCCGCGACCTCCGCGTCGCTCGGCTCGCCGAAGCGGACCGTCGTGGACGCCGTGGCCGACACCCGGGCCCCGCTCGCGGTGTCGATCACGCAGTGCCCGGTGCGCAGCACGCCCACCCGCCCGCGCATCGACTTCCAGCGGGCCGTGGCCTCCTCGGCGTCGGCGGGCTTGCCCAGCGCCTCCCCGTCCAGCTCCAGCACGGAGTCGCAGCCGACCACCAGGGCCCCCGCGGCCTCCGGCAGGGCCGCCACCACGGCGGCCTTGGCCTCGGCCAGGACGAGGGCCAGCTCGGCCGGTGTGTCGGCGTCCAGGGCGTCCTCGTCGACCCCGCTGACGATCACGTGCGGGGCGAGGCCGGCCTGGCGCAGCAGGTTCAGCCGGGCGGGCGAGGCGGAGGCGAGGACGAGGGCGCGCGGCTGCGCGGGCGTGGCGGTCATGGGAGCCATCGTAGGAGCCGCGGGGGCGCCCGTCGGCACGCTCTA
Source organism: Streptomyces sp. NPDC006529 (assembly GCF_040611795.1). Taxonomy (NCBI): domain Bacteria; kingdom Bacillati; phylum Actinomycetota; class Actinomycetes; order Kitasatosporales; family Streptomycetaceae; genus Streptomyces; species Streptomyces sp. NPDC006529. The sequence goes on from NZ_JBEXPB010000002.1 coordinate 261,345, forward strand.
GCGCAGACCGTGCACGCCGAGGACGTAGACGACCACCACCATCGCCAGCGCCAGGACCACGCCCATCCGGCGGAGCATCGACTGCGCCTCGCGCATGTCCCGCGGCGGTTCGTTCTTCGGATCGGACCAGAGCATTCCACGATCGTGCTCCGCGGACGCCGGTGGCGCCTGAGTACGGGTACTCAGGCGCCACCGTCCGTTCACTCGGTCCGCGGGTCAGGACGGCCAGTACGTACGCCCCCACGCCCGCGGTCCCGGCTGCGGCAGCCGCCGCCGGGCCACCCGCGAGGGCGCCGCCCACTCGTCCTCGACCCGGGGCGCGGCCGGCGCCGCCGCTGCCAGCGCCGCCGCGCGCGCCTGGACCACCGCCAGAGCGGCGGCCAGCTCCTCGGCGGTCGGATTGCCCTTGACGACCTTGATCACCACAGAGACCTCCAGGGTCCGGTCCGGGGTCCTACAGGGGAATGTTGCCGTGCTTCTTCGGCGGCAGCGACTCGCGCTTGGTGCGCAGCTGCCGCAGCCCCTTCACGATGTGCGCCCGCGTCTCGGACGGCATGGTCACCGCGTCGATGTAACCGCGCTCGGCGGCCGTGTACGGGTTGAGCAGGGTGTCCTCGTAATCGGCGATCAGCTCGGCCCGCTTGGCCTCGCGCGCCGCGTCGTCCGGGGCGGCCGCGATGGTCCGCCGGTGCAGGATGTTCACCGCGCCCTGCGCGCCCATGACGGCGATCTGCGCGGTCGGCCAGGCCAGGTTCAGGTCCGCGCCGAGGTGCTTGGAGCCCATGACGTCGTAGGCGCCGCCGAAGGCCTTGCGGGTGATCACGGTGATGAGCGGCACGGTGGCCTCGGCGTAGGCGTAGATCAGCTTCGCGCCGCGCCGGATGATGCCGTTGTACTCCTGGTCCGTGCCCGGCAGGAAGCCCGGGACGTCGACGAAGGTCAGCACCGGCACGTTGAAGGCGTCGCAGGTCCGCACGAACCGGGCCGCCTTCTCGCTCGCGTCGATGTCGAGGCAGCCCGCGAACTGCATCGGCTGGTTCGCCACGATGCCCACCGGGTGGCCCTCGACCCGGCCGAAGCCGGTGAGGATGTTCGGCGCGAAGAGCGCCTGGGTCTCCAGGAACTCGCCCTCGTCCAGGACGTGCTCGATCACGGTGTGCATGTCGTAGGGCTGGTTGGCGCTGTCCGGGATCAGCGTGTCCAGCTCGCGGTCCTCGGCCGAGATCTCCGTGTCCGCCTCCTCGGGGAAGGCGGGCGGCTCGGAGAGGTTGTTCGACGGCAGGTAGGCGAGGAGCGACTTCACGTACTCGATCGCGTCCTTCTCGTCCCCGGCCATGTGGTGGGCCACGCCCGAGACGCTGTTGTGCGTGCGGGCGCCGCCCAGCTCCTCGAAGCCGACGTCCTCGCCGGTGACCGTCTTGATGACGTCCGGGCCGGTGATGAACATGTGCGAGGTCTGGTCCACCATCACCGTGAAGTCGGTGATCGCTGGGGAGTACACGGCGCCGCCCGCGCAGGGCCCGACGACCAGGCTGATCTGCGGGATCACACCGGAGGCGTGCACGTTGCGGCGGAAGATCTCGCCGTACATGCCGAGCGCGCTCACGCCCTCCTGGATCCGGGCGCCGCCGGAGTCGTTGATGCCGACCAGCGGACAGCCGGTCTTCAGGGCGAAGTCCATGACCTTCATGATCTTCTGCCCGTAGACCTCGCCCAGGGCGCCGCCGAAGACGGTGAAGTCCTGCGAGAACACGGCGACCGGGCGTCCGTCGACCGTGCCGTAGCCGGTCACCACGCCGTCGCCGTAGGGCTTGGTCTGCTCCAGCCCGAAGTTCGTCGAACGGTGCCGGGCGAAACCGTCCAGCTCCACGAACGAACCCTCGTCCAGCAGCAGCGCCACCCGCTCACGAGCCGTCAGCTTGCCCTTGGCGTGCTGCTTCTCCACGGCGCGTGCGGAACCGGCATGGGTGGCTTCGTCGATCCGGCGCTGCAGATCCGCGAGCTTGCCCGCGGTGGTGTGGATGTCGATGGGCTCTGAGGGTTGAGACATCGGGGTCGCGGCTCCCTGGGTGGTCAACTGCCGTGGTCAATGGGGTGACTGCTGCTGGCTACTGGTTGGCTACTGGTGCGTAGCGTATCGGCGGGCATGGCGCTCGGCAGTGCGGCGTTTGCCACACCTACTGTGGGTTGCATGACGCCATCAGATGCCTCATCCGGAGCCTTCGCCGGCCGCTGGTCCAGCCTGGACCGGCCGCCGCTGTCCGCCGCCGCGCTGCGCAAGGCCCTCGTGGTCCCCGGCGGGCTGTGGACCTCCGTCGAGGTGACCGGATCCACCGGCTCCACCAACACCGACCTCGCCGCGCGGGCCGCGGGGCTGCCCGAGGGGACCGTGCTGGTCGCCGAGGAGCAGACCGCCGGGCGCGGGCGCCTGGACCGCAGCTGGACGGCTCCGGCCCGGTCGGGGCTGTTCTTCTCCGTCCTGCTGAAGCCCGGCCCGCAGGTCCCGCAGGAGCGCTGGGGGTGGCTGACCCTGCTCGCCGGGGTGGCCACCGCGACCGGGCTGTCCCGGGGGGCCGGGGTGGACACCGCACTCAAGTGGCCCAACGACCTGCTGGTCACCGTGGACGGCGACGAGCGCAAGGCCGGCGGCATCCTCGCCGAGCGCACCGGCGACGGGGTGGTCGTGGGCATCGGGCTGAACGTCTCCCTCACCGAGGACGAGCTGCCCGTACCCACCGCCGGTTCGCTGCTGCTCGCCCGGGCCACCGTGACCGACCGCGAACCGCTGCTGAAGTCCGTACTGCGCTCCCTGGAGCAGTGGTACGAGCGCTGGCGGGCGGCCGGCGGCGATCCGGCGGCCAGCGGCCTGCAGGAGACGTACGCGGCGGGCTGCGCGACGCTGGGCAAGCACGTACGGGCGGAGCTGCCCGGCGGGCGGCAGCTGACCGGAACGGCCGAAGCGGTCGACGCGGACGGCCGGCTGGTCATCCGGACGGCGCAGGACGCCCACGAAGCGGTGGGCGCGGGCGACGTCGTCCACCTGCGGTCGGTGCACTAGGGCTCCGCACGGCCCCCGGTTGCCGTCGGCGGCGACCGGCGGGTGGAGTGGGGAGTGAGCTACGGCACACCTGCCGTATGGTTTAGGCGATCCCGGTGCTCCCGGTGATCACCCGGTTCGGCAGGGCAGTGCGCACGGCAATGGACAGGAGGCGGCCCTTGACCGTCGACGACCCTACGTCCAGCGCGTCCGGCTCCCAGGGTGCCGGGCCGGTGAGCGGTCCGGGCACGCCGATCGGGCGTGATCAGCACACTCCCCATCACGAGGTCGACCACACGGCCCAGCCGACCGCGGATCCGCTCGCGATCCGGCTGGAGCAGCTCATCCTGGGCGCCGAGCGCCGGTACACGCCCTTCCAGGCGGCCCGCAGCGCCGGCGTCTCCATGGAGCTGGCGTCCCGCTTCTGGCGGGCCATGGGCTTCGCCGACATCGGCCAGGCCAAGGCGCTCACGGAGGCCGACGTACTGGCCCTGCGCCGGCTCGCCGGCCTGGTGGAGGCCGGACTGCTGAGCGAGCCGATGGCGGTCCAGGTGGCCCGTTCCACCGGGCAGACCACGGCGCGGCTGGCGGAGTGGCAGATCGACTCCTTCCTGGAGGGGCTGACGGAGCCGCCGGAGCCGGGGATGACCCGTACCGAGGTCACGTACCCGCTGGTGGAGCTGCTGCTGCCGGAGCTGGAGGAGTTCCTCGTCTACGTGTGGCGGCGCCAGCTGGCGGCGGCCACCGGGCGGGTGGTGCAGGTCGCCGACGACGAGGAGATGGTCGACCGGCGGCTCGCGGTGGGCTTCGCGGACCTGGTCGGCTTCACCCGGCTGACCCGGCGCTTGGAGGAGGAGGAGCTGGGCGAGCTGGTCGAGGCCTTCGAGACCACGGCGGCGGACCTGGTGGCCGCGCACGGCGGCCGGCTGATCAAGACGCTCGGCGACGAGGTGCTGTACGCCGCCGACGACGCGGCGACGGCGGCGGAGATCGCGCTGCGGCTGATCGAGACGATGGAGGAGGACCCGCAGATGCCCGAGCTGCGGGTGGGCATCGCCTTCGGCACGGTGACGACCCGGATGGGCGACGTCTTCGGGACCACGGTGAACCTGGCCTCGCGGCTGACCTCGATAGCGCCGAAGGACGCGGTGCTCGTGGACGGGGCGATGGCCCTGGAACTGGGGCGCACCGGTGCCGCGCCGGTCTCCGAGAAGGAGGCGGCCGAGGCGCGGGCGGAGGCGGGAGAGGGGGCGGACGGGGAGACGTACCGCTTCGCGCTCCAGCCGATGTGGCAGCGGCCGGTGCGCGGACTGGGGGTCGTGGAGCCCTGGTTGCTGACGCGCCGGACACCTAAGATCCCCGGGTAACGTTCGTTAACCAGGAGGGTGTGGGCGCTGTGGGCACTGGCGGCGGGGCGGAAGTCCGGTTCGGGGAGTTCGTCGCGGTACGGCGGCACGGGGCCGGCGGTGAGGTGGCGGAGCTGGTCCTGGACCGCCCGAAGGCCATGAACGCCGTCTCCGACGCGCTGGCGCGCTCGCTGGGCGAGGCCTGTGCGGCGCTCGCCGCCGACGCGGGGGTGCGGGTGACCGTCCTGACCTCGACGCACGAGCGGGCCTTCTGCGTGGGCGCCGACCTCAAGGAGCGCAACTCCCTGACCGACGCGGAACTGGCCGCCCGGCGGCCCGCCTCGCGCGGCGCCTACGGGGGCGTGCTCGCCCTCCCGATGCCGACGATCGCGGCGGTGCACGGCTTCGCGCTCGGCGGGGGCTTCGAGCTGGCCCTGTCCTGCGACGTGATCGTGGCCGACACCACCGCGGTGGTGGGCCTGCCGGAGGTGTCGGTCGGCGTGATCCCCGGCGGCGGCGGTACGCAGCTGCTGCCGCGGCGCGTCGGGGCGGCGCGGGCCGCCGAGCTGATCTTCACGGCGCGGCGGGTGGAGGCGGCGGAGGCGCTGTCGCTGGGCCTGGTGGAGTCGGTGGTCCCCGCGGGGACGGACCGGGAGGCCGCCCTGGAGCTGGCCGGGCGGATGGCGGCGAACTCGCCGGTGGGGCTGCGGGCGGCCAAGCGGGCGCTGCGGCTGGGGCACGGGCTCGACCTGGCGGCCGGGCTGGACGTCGAGGACGCCGCCTGGTGGGGCGTGGCCTTCTCCGCGGACCGTGCCGAGGGTGTGGCCGCCTTCAACGAAAAGCGCCCCCCGAACTGGCCGGCGGCCAGGGCCTGACCCCGGGGCCCGCAAGCCCGCCCCGGCCCGGCGCCTCGGGCGGCCGGCTTCCGGTGTCGGCCTCCGGGCCGGGAAAGCCAGCCTTGCCGTCGGCCTCCGGGCCAGGAATTTCAGCCTCGCCGGCGTTTGAGGCGCGGGGTCTGGGGCGGAGCCCCAGGGGCCGCCTGCGGGTCCGCTTCTCAGGGCTCCGCCCCGAACCCCGCGCCTCAAACGCCGGCGGGGCTGGAATGGCGGGGCTGGATGGGGCTCCGCCCCGAACCCCGCGCCTCAGACGTCGGCGGGGCTGACTTTGGCTCGGCCATGCCGGATTGGTCCCCGGCGGGGGACGAAAAGGGGGAAAGGTCCCTAATCTGGGGGGATGGGAGTTGACGGGCGGCTGCGGGCCGTGGTGGGACTCGCGCAGGCCATGGCGGCTGCGCACATGCCGCGCGACAGCGTCCGCGCGGCCGCCCGCGGAGCGAGGCTGGCACTGGACGGGTCCTTCGCCGCCATCTCCGCCTGGGAGCGCGAGCACGGCCGCCTGCGCGTCCTCGTCAACGAGGGCGAGCGCCGCGCCGGCGAGGAAGAGTTCCCCGAGGACGAGTCCTACCCCGTCCATGACTTCCCCGAGATCACCGAGTTCCTGCACGAACGCTGGGCCGGCGGCGGCTGCCCGCACGCGTGGGTCGAAAGCGCGGCCGGCGCCCGCCCCGGCCGCCGGGGCGAGGTGCTGCGCCGCCGGGGCCGCGGCACCTGCGTCGTGGCCCCCGTCGTGCTCAGCGGCCGCGCCTGGGGCGAGCTGTACGTCGCCCGCGACGAGGGGCTCCCGGACTTCGACGAGGACGACGCCGAGTTCGCGACCGTACTGGCGGCCGTGGTCGCCGCCGGGCTCGCCCAGAACGAACGCCTCGAAGAGGCCCGCAGGCTCGCCTTCACCGACCCCCTGACCGGCCTCGCCAACCGCCGGGCCGTCGACATGCGCCTCGACGAGGCGCTGGAGGAGCACCGCACCAAGGGCGCCGTGGTCAGCCTGGTGGTCTGCGACCTGAACGGCCTCAAGCGGGTCAACGACACCCTGGGGCACGCCATGGGCGACCGGCTGCTGGAGCGGTTCGGGTCGGTGCTGAGCCTGTGCGGGGCGATGCTGCCCGGCGCGCTGGTGGCGCGGCTCGGCGGGGACGAGTTCTGCCTGGTGAGCGCGGGCCCGACGGCCGACGAGGTGGTGCGGGTCACCGAGGAGCTGTGCCTGCGGGCCGCCGAGCTGGAGCTGGGCGAGGGGGTGGCCTGCGGGGTCGCCTCGACCGGCGACGACATCGGCGTGGTGCAGTCCTCGCGGCGGCTGTTCCGGCTGGCCGACGCGGCCCAGTACAAGGCGAAGGCGGCCGGGCTGCCCAAGCCGGTGGTGGCGGGGCGGGACACGGCCGTGCTGCGGATGGCCGACGCGCCGCCCGCGGGGTCCGGCGAACGCCGCCGGTTCAGGGGCCGGTGAGACCCGGGAAAGCCGCCTAGTGACATGTTGGGATTCAGTCCGTAGGGTGCTGAATATGGATATGCACACTGTCGTGATGGGGACGTCCGGGACCACCGCCGAGGACGTCATCGCCGTCGCCCGCCAGGGCGCTCGCGTCGAGCTGTCCGCCGAGGCGGTCGACGCCCTCGCGCGTGCCCGCGCGATCGTGGACGCCCTCGCCGCCAAGCCCGAGCCCGTCTACGGGGTGTCCACGGGCTTCGGCGCACTCGCCTCCCGGCACATCAGCCCCGAGCTGCGCGCCCAGCTCCAGCGCAACATCGTCCGCTCGCACGCCGCGGGCATGGGCCCCCGCGTCGAGCGCGAGGTCGTGCGCGCCCTGATGTTCCTGCGGCTCAAGACCGTCGCCTCCGGGCACACCGGGGTCCGCCCCGAGGTCGCCCAGACCATGGCCGACGTCCTGAACGCCGGGATCACCCCGGTCGTCCACGAGTACGGCTCGCTCGGCTGCTCCGGTGACCTCGCGCCGCTCTCGCACTGCGCCCTCACCCTGATGGGCGAAGGCGACGCGGAAGGTCCCGACGGGGTCGTGCGCCCCGCCGGCGAGCTGCTCGCTGAAGCCGGGATCACCCCCGTCGAGCTGCGCGAGAAGGAGGGCCTGGCCCTCCTCAACGGCACCGACGGCATGCTCGGCATGCTCGTCATGGCCATCGCCGACCTGAACAAGCTGTACACCTCGGCCGACATCACCGCCGCCCTCACGCTGGAGGCGCTGCTCGGCACCGAGAAGGTCCTCGCGCCCGAGCTGCACGCCATCCGCCCGCACCCCGGGCAGGGGGCCTCCGCCGCGAACATGGCCGCCGTGCTCAAGGGCTCCGGGCTCACCGGGCACTTCCAGGAGGAGTCGGCCCCGCGCGTGCAGGACGCGTACTCCGTGCGCTGCGCCCCGCAGGTCGCCGGCGCGGGCCGGGACACGATCGCGCACGCCGCCCTGGTCGCCTCGCGCGAGCTGGCCGCCGCCGTCGACAACCCGGTCGTCCTGCCCGACGGACGCGTGGAGTCCAACGGCAACTTCCACGGGGCGCCCGTCGCCTACGTCCTGGACTTCCTCGCCATCGTCGCCGCCGACCTCGGCTCGATCGCCGAGCGCCGCACCGACCGGCTGCTCGACAAGAACCGCTCGCACGGCCTGCCGCCGTTCCTCGCGGACGACGCCGGCGTCGACTCCGGTCTGATGATCGCCCAGTACACCCAGGCCGCCCTGGTCAGCGAGATGAAGCGGCTGGCCGTACCGGCCTCCGCCGACTCGATCCCGTCCTCCGCGATGCAGGAGGACCACGTCTCCATGGGCTGGTCCGCCGCCCGCAAGCTGCGCACCTCGATCGACAACCTGACCCGGATCGTCGCCATCGAGCTGTACGCCGCCACCCGGGCCATCGAGCTGCGCCACGGGCTGACCCCCGCGCCGGCCAGCCGGGCCGCGATCGCCGCCGCGCGGGCGGCGGGCGTCGAGGGCCCCGGCCCGGACCGCTTCCTGGCGCCCGACCTGGCCGCCGCGGACGCGTTCATCCGTTCGGGTGCTCTCCTGGAGGCCGTGGAGCCGGTCACCGGCCCGCTCGCCTGACCTGCGCGTTCTCCCGCAAGGGCCGCCCCTCGGGGCGGCCCTTGCTGCTGACCGCGCCCCGGGTCAGCGTTCGGAGCGGGCCCGGCGGGCCGAGAAGGCGACGAACCCGGCCCCGACCCCCAGGCAGAGCGTGCCGCCCAGCACGTACGGGCCGGTGTCCACCCCGCCGGTGTCGGCGAGCAGCAGCCGCGGATCCTGGCCGCGGTCCTCGGCGAGGTCCCGGGACTGATCGGCGCGCACGCCGGTGACCTGGGTGTTCGCGCTCACGGGCGCGCCCGGGGCGGCGTCCTGCGGCGAGACGGAAGTGGCGCCCGCGTTGGGGACGAACCAGAGGGCACCGAGCAGCGTGGTCGCCCCGAGAGCGGTGAGCAGCGGTCGACGTGCGGACACAGTTCGATCCCCCTTGTGGCAGCAGCGAATTGGCCGTGTGGGCAGATGCTAGTTAAAGGGGCGGGTCGTGGGAAACCCGGGGGTTCGCGAGCCTTACCCTCCGTCGTATGAACGCTTCTGAAGAATCACGTTACGTACGGCTTCGCGTCGATTTGGTGCTGGAGGTCCCGGAACCGGACGCCCTCACCGGAGCCGCCCTGGCGCACATCAAGGCCGACGAGTTCATGCCCGAGGAGGAGCGCGGCCACGCGGAGGCGGCCGTGCGCGAGGACGCCGCCGAGGCGCTCGCGTACCTCATCGACCCCACCGACCTGGTCGCCGAGATCCCCGGGGTCGAGCTGGCGCAGGCTTCCTGGAGCACCGAGCCGGTCGAATACGACCCCGAGTCGATGGAGTGGGACCTCGACGAGGAAGATGGGGTATTCGACGAAGAGGACGACAACGCCTGACCGTGCGGTGGCCCACATTCGGAACGGATGTGGAACCGGCCCGGCACGTTGACGCGTTGTCCGTACGAGGCAGGGATCGACGCAGGGGAGCCAGCTCCCCTGCCCTGCTGATGCTCGGTGATCCGGCAACGATGGAGTGGCGTGTGAGGACGGACAGCAAGCGGCGCAGGCGGGGCCTGGCGGCCGCAGCGGCGGTGCTCGGTGGGGTACTGGTGCTCTCGGCGTGCAACGGCGGCGACGACAAGGCCGGGGGCGGCAGCGGAGACAAGACCGCCAAGTCCCAGGCGGACGTCGACGCGGCGGCGGCCAAGGACACGTCCAAGGCCCGAATAGTCATCGCGCCGAAGGACGGCGCCACCAACGTCGGTCTGAACAACGCGGCCGTGACGGTGACCGACGGCACCCTCACCAAGGTGGAGCTGAAGACCTCCGAGGGCACCGCGGTCGAGGGCAAGATAGCCGCCGACGGCAAGAGCTGGAAGCCCGAGGCCGCGCTCAAGCGCTCGCAGAAGTACTCCCTGTCCGCGTCCGCGAAGGACGACGGCGGCAAGGAGGCGCACGAGAACGCCTCCTTCACCACCGTCTCGCCGGAGAACAGCTTCATCGGCTCGTTCACGCCGGAGGACGGCTCCAAGGTCGGCGTGGGCATGCCGGTCTCGATCGACTTCAACAAGCCGATCAAGGACAAGAAGGCGGTCCAGGCCGCCATCAACGTCACCTCCAGCAGCGGCCAGGAAGTCGTCGGCCACTGGTTCGGTGACCAGCGCCTGGACTTCCGCCCCGACCAGTACTGGGCCGCGAACTCCACCGTCACGATGAAGATGAAGCTGGACGGGGTCCAGGGCGCCCCCGGCGTCGTCGGCGTGCAGGACCGCACGGCCACCTTCCAGATCGGCCGCAGCCAGGTCTCCACGGTCGACGCGAAGACGAAGAAGATGACCGTCACGCGCGACGGCCAGGTCGTCAAGACCATCCCGATCTCGGCGGGCTCCCCGGCGAACCCCACGTACAACGGCCAGATGGTGATCTCCGAGAAGTTCAAGGAGACCCGGATGGACGGCGCCACCGTCGGCTTCAAGGACGGTGACGGCAAGGGCGAGTACGACATCAAGGACGTCCCGCACGCGATGCGGCTGTCCAACTCGGGCACCTTCATCCACGGCAACTACTGGGGCGACGACTCCATCTTCGGCAGCGCCAACACCAGCCACGGCTGTGTCGGCCTGAACGACGCCAAGGGTGCGAACGACCCGAACCAGCCCGGTGCCTGGTTCTTCGACAACTCGCTCATCGGCGACGTCGTCACCGTGGTCAACTCCCCGGACAAGACCATCAAGCCGGACAACGGCCTGAACGGCTGGAACCTCAGCTGGGCGGACTGGAAGGCCGGTTCGGCCGTCTGAGACGCCTGATCCGAGTCACCGCGACGGCGGGGAAGCCCTGGGGGCCTCCCCGCCGTCCGTGTTCTCATCCGACGTTTATCCGCCGCTTATCCCGCCATCACGGCCGGTGCCTAGCGTCGCCGCATGTTCTTCACCTACCTACGGCGCGAGCTGCGCCGCCGCAGGAAGGCGGCGTTCGTCGTCGCCTCCGGGCTCGCGCTGGGCATCGCCCTCGTCATCGTCGTGACCTCCGTGTCCGCGGGCATGGGGCAGGCGCAGGCCAGGGTGCTCCAGTCCCTCTACGGCCTCGGCACGGACATGACCGTCACCAAGGCCCAGACCCCGCCGGGCGAGGGCGGCGCGCCGCAGCGCCCCCGCTTCCGGTTCGACGCCGAGGACGGCGCCACCGGCGCGGCCGGCGCCGAGCAGAGCCGCGACATCGTGATGCCGCAGGGCTTCCAGACGCTGGACGCGGCTACCGTCACCGAGGTCTCCGGCCAGCACGGGGTCGCCGACGCCGTCGGCGGCCTCAGCCTCCAGGTGATGAAGGTCAACGGGCAGTTCAGCCGGGGCGAGTTCCGGCGCGCCGAGGGCTCCGGCCAGGGCGGCGCACCGGGCGGCCGCAGTGGCGGCGGCCAGGGCGCGGGCGGCGCGGGCGGCTCCGTACAGGGCGGCGGCGCCGACTTCGACGTCAACTCCTTCACCGTCTACGGCACCGATGTCACCAAGCCGGAACTCGGCCCGCTGACCACCTCCAAGGTCACCTCCGGGCGCACGTTCCAGAAGGGTGAGACCGACGCGGCGGTGGCCGTCGCCGACAGCGCCTACGCCACGAAGAACAAGCTGGCCGTCGGGTCCGACGTCACCGTCAAGGGCGCCGCGTTCAAGGTCATCGGCATCGCGACCGCCGACAGCGGCGACGCGGCCGCCAACCTCTACGTTCCACTCAAGCGGGCCCAGGCGCTCGCCGAGGCCCCGGACAAGATCACCACGGTCTACGTCCGGGCCGAGGACTCCCAGGCCATCGGTCCGCTCAAGACGGCCATCCAGGCGAACGTCCCCGACACCACGGTCACCACCTCCGCGGACCTCGCCGACACCGTGTCCGGCTCGCTCTCCACGGCCTCCTCGCTGGCCTCGACCGTCGGCACCTGGCTCTCTTACACGGTCCTGGCAGCGGCGTTCCTCGTCGCGGGCCTGCTCACCTCCTCGGCCGTCAGCCGCCGGGTGCGCGAATTCGGCACGCTGAAGGCGCTCGGCTGGAAGAGCGGCCGGGTCACCGGGCAGGTCGCCGGTGAAGCCCTGGTCAACGGCCTCATGGGCGGCGCCCTCGGCATCGGGCTCGGGCTCGGCGCCGCCTACCTGATCACTGCCGTCAGCCCCACCCTCACCGCGCAGCTCGCGGGCGGCGGCGCGCGCGGCGGCGGCCGGGCGGGCGGCTTCGGCGGCGGGGGCGGCGGCTTCGGCGGCGCCCGCCGCACCGCGGCCAAGGCCCTGGACGTCGCGCTCACCGCGCCCGTCTCCCTGTCCACCATCGGCCTCGCCGTCGCCCTCGCGGTGGCGGGCGGCCTGATCGCGGGCGGCTTCGGCGGCTGGCGCGCCTCCCGGCTGCGCCCGGCGGACGCCCTGCGCCGCGTCGAGTAGGCCCGGATCGCGGCCCGCCACGCACCGTCGCACGCGCCGCCGACCGCCGCCGACCGCCGCCGAACGCGCCGCACCGGCGCACGTACGAGAGGAACCCCCGCACGATGTACCACCTCACGGGTGTCACCAAGAACTACCGGCGCGCCAAGGACACCGTCACCGCGCTCGCCGGGATCGACCTGACCATCGAGGACGGCGGCCGGCTCGTCATCCAGGGCCCCACCGGCGGCGGCAAGTCCACGCTGCTCCAGATGCTCGGCGGGCTCGACCGCCCCACCGCCGGTTCCGTCGTCCTCGACGGCCTGGACCTCGCGACGCTCCCGGAGGCCCGGCTGACCCGGGTCCGTGCCGAGAACATCGGATTCGTCTTCCAGTCCTTCAACCTCATCCCCACCCTCACTGCGCAGGAGAACGTCGAGACGGCGCTCGTCCCGCTCGGCCTCAAGGCGAAGGTCCGCCGGGAGCGGGCGGCCGAGGCCCTTGACTCGGTCGGCCTGGCCGAGCGCGCGGGCCACCTGCCCGGCGAGCTGTCCGGCGGGCAGCAGCAGCGCGTCGCCATCGCCCGTGCGCTGGTGAAGAAGCCGAAGGTGCTGCTGGCCGACGAGCCGACCGGCAACCTCGACGAGTCCACGCGGGACGAGGTGATGGACCTGCTGGAGGGGCTGTGGAGGGAACACGGCCTGACCTTCGTGATGGTGACCCACGACAGCGCGCTCGCGAAGCGGGCGCCCCGGGTGGCGACGATCCGGCGCGGCCGGGTCACGGTGACCGAGAACGCCTGAGGCGGGGGGCGCGGCGAACTGGTACGAGCGGGAAAAGCCTTGGCGGCGCGCCGCGGGCCGCGGTTACGGTCGCCTGATGACCGAACCCGAGCCCACCGCGCCCGCCCGTCCGCTCGCCCCGGCTCCCGCCGTGGTTCCGCTCTCCGTACCGCCCACCGATGCCGAAGTCGATTCCTGGACCCGCCTGTTGGGCGCCGTCCGCGCGGCGGACCTGCCCGCGGTGCCCGCGCCGGGCCGCGTGGAGGTCTGCGGCCGGCTCAGGGTCTCCTCGATCCGGGGGCGCTCCGTGCACTGGGCGGTGCCGGGGGAGGGCGGCGAGCTGGACGGTGTCGCCGCCCTGCTGCTCTTCACCGACGAGGGCAACACGCACGGCGCCTTCCTGAACGACCTCGCGGTGCGTCCCGCCGCCCGCCGCCGGGGCCTCGGCCGCGCCCTGTGGGAGGCGGTCCTGGCCGAACTGCGGGCGCAGCAGCGGACTTCGCTCGCCGTCCTGGTGGAAACCGGCACCCCCGCGCAGGCCTTCGCGGAGCGCCTCGGTTTCGAGAACGTCCTGCCGATGGGCTGGCACGTGCAGCGGGTCCCGGCCGGACCGGTCGAGGCGCCCGAGGCCCCCTCCGGCTACCGGCTCGTGAGCTGGAGCGGGGAGGTTCCCGACGCGTGGGCGGACGCCTCGGCCGTCGCGCACGGGTCGATGGAGGACGCGCCCACGGGCGACCTGGACGAGCGCGCCCCGGCCTGGACCGGGGAGCGGGTGCGCCTGGCGCAGCGGCTGGTCGTGGACCGGGGCGGGGTGATCCTCTCGGTGGCCGCGCTGACCGCCTCCGGCGAGATGGCGGCGTACACGGAGCTGGTCCTCGCCGATCCGGCGGACACCCGGGCCCTGCAGTACGACACGGTCGTCGTCCCCGCCCACCGGGGCCGGGGCCTGGGCCGGCTGGTCAAGCGGCGGATGCTCGCCGAGGTGGTGGCGGCGTACCCGGCGCTGCGGGAGATCGCGACGACCGTCGCGGACGAGAACGCGCCGATGCTCGGCGTGAACGAGGCCCTGGGCTACCGGCGCGAGCGCGACGTCGCCCTGTTCCAGCTCAAGCTGTAGGGATCAGCCCGAGGACGAGGGGGCGGAGGGAGCGGACGGGGCGGACGACGACGGCGCCGGGGCGGCCCAGGAGCCGAGCATGCGCAGGGCGTCCGCCGACGCCGATCCCGGCTCCGCGTGGTAGGTGACCAGGGACTGCTCCGGGTTGTCCGGGAAGGTCAGCGTCTCGAAGGAGAGGGTGAGCGGACCCACCAGCGGGTGGCGCAGCTCCTTGCTGCCGTGCGACTTGTTGTGGACGGTGTGCTCGGCCCACAGGGTGCGGAACTCGGCGTTCTTCACGGACAGTTCGCCCACCAGCGCGGACAGCTGCGCGTCGTCGGGGTACTGGCCGGCGTAGAGCCTCAGGTTGCTGACCACCTCGCAGGCCCGGCACTCCCACTCGCCGTACAGCTCGGCGGTCGCGGGGTCCAGGAACACCATCCGCACCAGGTTGCGCTCCTGCGGCGGCAGCGCGCCGAAGTCACCGAAGACGGCAGCCGCCATCCGGTTCCAGCCGACCACGTCCTGGCGCCGCCCCACGATGTAGGCGGGTACGTCGTCCAGCGCGTCCAGCAGCCGCAGCAGCTCGGGGCGGACCTTCTCGGGGCGGTGGCTCTGGCTCTGGCGGCGCTTGCGGCCCTTGGGCTGGGCCAGGTGCGTCAGGTGCGTGTACTGGGTGTCGTCCAGGCGCAGGGCGCGGGCGAGCGAGTCCAGGACCTCCGCCGACACGTTCTGCCCCTGCCCCTGCTCCAGACGCGTGTAGTACGCGACCGAGACCCCGGCCAGCTGGGCCAGCTCCTCGCGGCGCAGCCCCGGGACGCGGCGGTGGCGACCGTAATCGGGCAGCCCGACGTCCTCCGGGCGCAGCCGCGCCCGGCAGGAGCGCAGGAACTCGCCGAGCTCGCTGCGCGGGTCGAGCGGGTCGATGCGGGCGGCGGGACGGTCCGCCGCGCGCGCGGCGGGCCGCTGGTCGGTGCGCTGGTCGTCGGCCTGGTCCATCCGTCCAGTATCCCCGGGCCGGGGGGCCGGGGACGGCCGTGAGCCTGACCCCGCCAGGGGTAGGTTCGCCAGTCCTAGCCCCGACAGGGGTCTGGGTGCGGGGCCGGGAGCCGGGCATCGTGTCCTCATCACCACACGTGCACCACACCCGTACCACCTGCGCGGCACACGCCCCGCGCGCACTTCCCAAGGAGCACCCCCCGTGCCGAACCCCACCGCCGCCGTGTCCGTCCCCACCCGGGTCGCCGCCTACGCGGCCCCCGCGCCCAAGGCCCCGCTGGAGCGCACCACCGTGCCGCGCCGCCCGGTCGGCGAGCACGACGTCCTGATCGAGATCAAGTACTCCGGCATCTGCCACTCGGACATCCACCAGGCCCGCGACGGCTGGGGCGAGGGCATCTTCCCGATGGTCCCGGGCCACGAGATCGCGGGCATCGTGACCGCGACCGGTCCCGGCGTGACCAAGTTCGCCGTCGGCGACCGGGTGGGCGTGGGCTGCTTCGTCGACTCCTGCGGCGAGTGCGCGAACTGCGTGGCGGGCCAGGACCAGTTCTGCGTCCGGGGCGCGACGGGCACCTACAACGCGACCGGAACCGACGGCGAGCCCACGTACGGCGGCTACTCCACGCACATCGTGGTCGCCGAGAGCCACACCCTGCGCATCCCGGACGGCATCGCCCTCGACGTGGCGGCGCCGCTGCTGTGCGCGGGCATCACCCTCTACTCGCCGCTCAAGCGCTGGGGCGCGGGCCCCGGCAAGAAGGTCGCCATCGTCGGCCTGGGCGGTCTCGGGCACATGGGCGTCAAGATCGCGGCGGCCCTCGGCGCCGAGGTGACCGTCCTGTCGCAGACCCTGCGCAAGAAGGCGGACGGCCTGGAGCTGGGCGCCGCGCACTTCCACGCCACGAACGACCCGGCGACCTTCACGGAGCTGGCCGGCACCTTCGACCTCATCGTCTCGACGGTCTCGGCCCCGCTGGACCTGGGCGCCTACCTCGGCCTGCTGAAGGTGGAGGGCGCGCTGGTGAACGTCGGCGCCCCCGAGGAGCCGGTCTCGTTGAACCTGTTCTCGGTCATCGGCGGCAACAAGACGCTGGCCGGTTCGATGATCGGCGGCATCCCGCAGACGCAGGAGATGCTGGACTTCTGCGCCGCGCACGGGCTGGGCGCGGAGATCGAACTGATCGATGCCGACCAGATCAACGAGGCGTACGGCCGGGTCGAGGCGAGCGACGTCCGCTACCGCTTCGTCATCGACGCGTCGACGATCTGAGGCGGGCCCGGCCCCCGGCAGGTGCCCGCGGCTCGACGGGCGGGGCGGCGGAAGCTGGGGGAGGATGTCCTCAATGCCCCATCCTGTCGGGGCAGTCGAGGATGTGAGTGACCGTGGAACTGCAGTGGATCGACGCGCGGGACGACCTTCCCGAGAACGGCTCGGGGGTACTGGCAGCGGTCGCCGGCCGCTACGCGCAGGGTCCGGCGTCTGACTTCTGGGTGGTGCTGCCGATGCGGTTCCTCGCGCGGCACGTGAGCGGGCCGGACGGCCGCGCGGTCCACGACTGCTTCGTGGACCGCGCGGCCGCCGTCCGCTTCCCGTACACCGCCGCGGCCCGCGGCGCGGAGGGCGTCACCCACTGGGCGTACCTCCCGGCCCTTCCGGGCACGGCCCGCAACCACCTCGTCGGCCACACGGTGGCCCCGTCGCTCCAGGCGGCCTTCGGCCTGCTGTGAGCCCGGCCGCCCCGCGGGCCCGCCGTCTCCGGACCGCGGGCCCGCCCGGTCAGGCGTCCGGGGACGCGGGCTTCGCCACGCCGATCGGGCAGGAGACGCCCGTGCCGCCGATGCCGCAGTAGCCCGTGGGGTTCTTGTCCAGGTACTGCTGGTGGTACGGCTCCGCCGGCCAGAACGGGCGGTCCGCGGCCGGGAGGACGGCCGTGGTGATCGCGCCGTAGCGGGCCGCGGTCAGGACCTGCTGGTAGGCGTCGCGCGAGGCCTCGGCGACGGCCTGGTGGGCGGGGGAGTGGGTGTAGGCCGCGGAGCGGTACTGGGTGCCCACGTCATTGCCCTGGCGGAAGCCCTGCGTGGGGTCGTGGTTCTCCCAGAACACCGTCAGCAGCTCCTCGTACGGCAGGACGGCCGGGTCGAAGACGACGCGGACGGCCTCCGTGTGGCCCGTGCCGCCCGAGCAGACCTCCTCGTACGACGGGTTCTCGGTGAAGCCGCCCTGGTAGCCGACCAGGGTGGTCCACACGCCCGGGGTCTGCCAGAAGATGCGCTCCGCGCCCCAGAAACAACCCATCCCGAAGTCCGCGACCTCCAGGTGCGCCGGGTAGGGACCGGCCAGCGGGTTGCCGAGCACCGTGTGGCGCGGCGGCAGGTCGAACTGCGGGGTGGGGCGGCCCTTGAGGGCCTGCTCCGGGGTGGGGAGTTCGGGGGAACGGCGGTAAGTGAACACAGGGTGCCTCCTCGGCGGCGGTCGCACAGGCGTCAACCGGACGGGGCGGTCCGGGATTCCCCCGCGGGGAGATCCCGGACCGCCCCGTGGGCCGTCGCGCGTCAGGCGCCCCGGGCCACGCGTCCCACGCTGTAGTCGCGCGCCTTCAGGTAGCGGGACGCGGGGTCGGATACGTAGGTCCACGGCGCCGTGCCGATGTACCCGTCGATGTGGCGGAACTGCTCGACCGCCTCCGGGTAGCGGTCCTGCCAGTACAGGACCCACGCCAGCATGTGCCGCAGCCGCACCGCGCGCCGGTCGCCCGGGGCGGCCGCCGCGAGGTCCGCCAGGGCCGCCGTCGCGGCCGCGACGATCTCCGGCTGCTTGTAGTAGGTGTCCGGGTCCAGGTCGGCCTCGTGCGTCTCGTGCTCGAAGTACGCGTACAGCGGCAGCAGCGAGAGCAGGTCGCCGGGGCCGCCCAGCGCCGCGGCCTCCTTCGCGTAGGTCAGTGCCTGCGCGTGCGAGCCGTGCCACTTGTGGCACCAGTACTGCAGCGCCCGCACGTGCGCCGACAGGTTCTTCGGGTCCCGCTCCACGATCTCCTGCGACAGTGCGCGGAAGCGCTCGTGCGGGTAGCTCAGTCCGAGCGCGATCGGCTGCTCCAGGACGTACGGGGTGGAGTCCGCCGGGTCGGCCAGTGCCTGCGCCTCTTCGACGAGGGCCTGCGCCTTCGCCTGGAGCTCGTGGAAGACCCGGAACTGCTCCCGCGAGGTCTGGCTCGCCCGCAGCGCGCCCCGTACGTTCGAGGCGACGGTGAGCGCCGAGTCCGCGTCGACGGCGGCCGCGGCCGCGTCGTCGGGGCGGGCCGCGCGCCAGGCGCGCAGCCAGGTGTCGTCCTGCGCGGCCTCGTCGCCGAGGACGTAGACGCGCGTGTAGCGCTCCTCCCAGTCCCGGCCCGCCGCCTCGACCCAGGCGGCGCCCGCCCGCCAGTCGCCGGAGCGGACGGCGGCCAGAACGGCGCCGTGCTCCTCGGGTACGGGCCCCGCGCGCCCGGTGTCGAGCCGGTCGCCCGGCAGGAAGCCCCGGGCGACGGACAGCTCCGCGGCCCGGGCGCCGACGGCCTCGGCCTCGGCGGTCAGCCGCCCGGCCTTGCGGATGTGGTGGACGCCGCGCAGTACGTACGCGGCCACGGCCAGCAGGGCCAGGCCCAGCACGCCCAGGAAGATCAGCACGCCCGCACCAGCCTGCGCAGCGGCCCGGTGTCGCCCTGGTCGGCCACGGCCGCGTCCAGGGCGGCGTTCAGCTCGGTCCCGAAGCCGCCGGTGCGGTACTCCAGCGACGCCGAGTCCGCCCACGACAGCTGCCAGCGGGCCTCCCCGCGGCCCGTCAGCTCCACCGTGACCAGCTGGTTCAGCGCGCGGCGCAGCCCCGGCCGGGCGAACTCGCGGGCCGCGCGACCGGTGGCCGCCGCGGCCTCCGGGGACTTCGGCAGCCGGTCCGCGACCCGCCACAGGGCGGCCGGGTCGGCGTCGATCAGGTCCAGGAACGCGTCCAGGTCCCCCTGGCCGCCCGGGCGCTCGGCGGCCACGGCCGCACGGATGTCCTCGGCGCCCCGGGCGACGTACGCGCTCATGCTCTCGTGGACCAGGTCCGACCAGTCGGCGCGCCGCAGCCCCAGCGCCTCGGGCGTGAGCACCTCCTGCTCCAGCGCGGCGAAGGCACCGGCCGCGGAGACCAGCAGGTCCAGCGCGGGACGGGCGGCGCCGGCGCCGCGGCCGTCGTCCGGCAGCGCCTCGATCCGGGCCACCCGGTCGGCGATGGGCGGGTGCGTGTCGTACGGGGAGGCGGGGCGCTCCGGCAGCTCCTCGCGCAGCCCCGCCAGCTCCTCCTCGCGGGCGCGCAGCAGTTCGCCGAAGCCGCCGAAGACCTGGCCGGGGGCGGGGAGCAGGCCCGCGCCGACGCCGAGGGTGGCGTAGGAGCCCATGTAGAAGTCGTGGGCGGACACCAGCGCGGGCAGCTCGCGCAGCGCGGAGGCGTAGGCGTCGCGCCCGGCGATCCGGGCGGCGGCCAGGTCGGCGGCGTACTCCTGGCGGCGGAAACCGGAGAGGGTGGCGCGCATGAAGAAGGACCCGTAGGCCGTGTAGATCCCGGCCATCACGCGGTACAGGACGCCCGAGCCGGTGGTGTTGACCTCCTTCGCCTTCTTGCCCTTGGCGATCCGCTTGCCGGCCTGCTTCTCCTGCTTGGCGCGCTCCTTGGCGACGGTGTGGTCCGCCCGCTCGTGGAAGTGGGCGATGGTCCGGGCGATCTGGGCCCGGCCGCGCACGATCAGCGGGGTGAAGCGGGTGTCGGCGTTGCCGTAGTGGCCCAGCTCGTGCGCCAGGACCGCGCGCAGCTGCATCTCGTCGAGACCGGTCATCAGCGGCAGGCCGATGTACATGCGGCGCGGTCCGGGCAGCAGGCCCAGCAGCCGGGAGTCCTCGCTGACGGCCGCGTTGACCTCGTCGGTCAGGACGATCTCGTCCGGCGCGCGGGTGCCGACGGCGGCCGCCAGCTCGCGGACGGTCGCCCACAGGTGCGGTTCCTGCCGCTCGGTGGGGCGCAGCCCCGCCATCGGCTCGCTCTTGGGCGTGCGGAGCATGAACATGCCGCGCACGACCGGGAAGGCGAGGATCAGGCTGACGAAGACGAGCTTGGCGACCACCGGTCCGTGCCCGCCCGAGGCGATCACGGCGTAGTCGATGCCGGCGAGGGCGCCGAGCAGCACGAAGCCGAGCAGATAGAAGCCGGACAGGAGTACGAGCGCGCGCACGGCGCGCAGCGAAGCGCCCATTTGGAAGGATCCCCCCACGGGATGTGATGCGAGGCGGCACGGCGCGCAGCGCAGCGCGGCGCCTCGGAAAGAGTGTGACGAGTATGCCGGTCCCGCTCCCGGGCGGCGGAACGGGGTCGCCGTCCACCGCGGCGCCGGGTGCCGTCAGCCGCGCGCGCCGTACGCGGCGCGGCCGCGCGCGTGGTCGAAGGCTGCGACGGCGCCCGCCGGGTCCTCGTTCCAGGGGCGCGCACCGCAGTACGGGCCGATGCGGCGGAACTGCTCCAGCGCCTCCGGGTACAGGCCCGCCGCCAGCAGGTGGTGGGCGAGGCGGTGGCGCAGCCGCGGCAGGGCGTCGTGGTCCGCCGCGAGGGTGTCCAGCCGTACGGCCACGTCCCGCAGCCGCGCCTTGACGGTGAGGTCGGCGCGGCTGCCGCGGAAGCCGTCCCGGCGGGCGACCTCGTCGAGGGCCTGGAGGTAGAGCCCGGGCAGCGGGCTGCCGGCCGGGGCCCCGGCGACGGCGCGCACCGCGAAGTCGAACATCGAGGCGTCGGAGCCGCTCCACTTGGCGCACCAGTACTGCAGGGCCTGGGTGTGGGCGGCCATGTGGTGCGGGGCGCGCGCCTGAAGGTTGCGCCACAGGTCGCAGAACTGGCTGTGCGAGTACCCCATCGCGCGCGCCGCCGTCAGCATCACGACCCACGGGCCCGGGTCGTGCGGGGCGAGGTCGGCCGTCCGCTGGGCCGCGGCCATCGCCGAGGGCAGCATGGCCTGGAACCGGCGCATGTCCGCTTCGGGGACCTTGTGGGCGTACTCCGCCCCCCGGATCGCCCAGGCGCGGCTCACCAGCAGCATCGCGTGCACGGTGCCCGCGTCGCCGTTGCCGGGCTGGGCGGCGCGCCAGTCGGCCAGCCAGCGGTCGTCGTTCCCCGCCGCGTGGACCAGCAGCTCGATCCGCGACCACCGCTCGTCCCAGTCGCTCCCGGCGGCCTCGCAGTAGGCGGCGGCCACCCGCCAGTCGCCCTCCCGGGCGGCTTCGGCCGTCCGCCTGGCCCCGGCCCGTCGCGCCGGGTCCGGCTCCGGGCCCGCGCGGCGGGGGTCCAGGGCGGCGGTCGGGGGAAGGCCGAGGGCGGCGGGGTCGAAGCGCGTGCGGATCCAGCGCGAGGCGAGCGGGCCGCCCCGGACGGCGCCGGCGGGCCGGTTCGCGCGCAGGCGGCTCCTGACGACGATCCCGCAGAGGAAGACGACGAGGCCTATGAGGAGGCAGGTGGCGATCACCACGGGATCATGCGGCCCCGGCCTCGCTTACGGCAACCTTATTCACCGAGGTGAGGACGTGCGCGAGGCGCCTGCCCGGCGACCTCGGCCCGGGCCCCGCCCCGGCCGGGGCCCTGCCGCGGCGCGCGCTCAGTGCGGCAGCGTCGCCGGCGAGCCGCCGTTCGCCTCGTAGCCCGCCACCGCCAGCGCCCGGTACACCGCGTAGTGCGCCGCCGGGTCCGCGCTGTGCGACCAGGGCAGCGCGCCGACGTAGCCGTCGACGTGCCGCAGCTGCTCCATCGCCTCGGCCCACCGCTCGCCGTTGACCAGGAACAGGATCAGCAGGTGCCGTACGTGCGCGAGCATCGGATCGTCCGCGCGCGCCGAATGCACGGCGTACAGCGCGCCCTCCACGGCGCGGGTGACCACCGCGCTCCGGTAGAAGCTCTGCACGGTCGTGAACTCCGGCAGGTGCTCGTACACCGCGAACAGCGGCAGCGCGGCGAGCAGCGAACCGCGCGGGGCGCGGGCGGCCGCGTGGTGGGTGAAGGCGTCGGCCTTCTCGCGGGAGCCGTGCCACTTCTCGCACCAGTAGTGGAGCGCCGCCAGGTGCGCACCCATGTGCTCCGGCGCGCGGTCGATGACCTTCGCCCACAGGGCGTCGAACTCGGCCTCGGAGTAGCCCAGTCCACGGGCGACGGCCAGCTCGGTGATGTACGGGACGGGGTCGCCGGGAGCCAGCAGCGCGGCCCCGGCGCACGCCGTGCGGGCCTCCTCCAGGATGATCCGGTGGTCCGTCGTGCCCACGCCGCCCGACTGCCGCCACGCCTGCTGGACCAGCAGCTCGGCGTGCACCTGCGCGCCGCCCGCGTCCTTGGGGGCCTCCAGCCGCCACGCCTTCAGCCACGGCGCCCCGACCCCGGGCCGCTGCGCCAGGTCCAGCGCCGCCGCCCCGGCGAAGGCCTGCACGCGCTGCCAGCGCACCTCGCCGTCCCGCGGGGTGCCGGCCAGCAGCATCGACGCGGCCTGCCACTGGCCGCTGCGCTCGACGTTGCCGAGGGCGTCCATCAGGTCCGGGTCCGGGCCGGGGACCCGGATGTCGAGCTGTTCCTGCCGGGCGAAACCGTAGTTCTCGGGGTCGGCGGCGTCGGGGCTGCCGGGCGCCACCAGGCGCAGCCCGGAACGCCGGCGCCGGACGTACGGCGCGACGACGGCGGCGAGCATGCCCACCGCGAGCAGGAACCACAGAATCTCCATGCGCCCAAGCGAACCAGACGCGGCCCCCCGGACGCGAACGAGGGTGCCACCGGCGCCCCGGACCGGCGCCGACGGACTCCGCCCGGGCCGCCCCGCGCACCCACCGCCCCCGCCACCAGCCGCTTCACCGCGGACACCCCCCGGCAGCCCTTAGGCTCTGTCCATGAGCGACGACAGCCACGAGCACCAGAGCTTCGAGACCCGTGCCATCCACGCGGGCAACAAGGCGGACCCGCTGACCGGCGCGGTCGTACCGCCGATCTACCAGGTCTCCACGTACAAGCAGGACGGCGTCGGCGGCCTGCGCGGCGGCTACGAGTACAGCCGCAGCGCGAACCCGACCCGTACCGCCCTGGAAGAGAACCTGGCGGCGCTGGAAGGCGGCCGCCGCGGGCTCGCCTTCGCCTCGGGCCTGGCGGCCGAGGACTGCCTGCTGCGCACGCTGCTCTCCCCGGGCGACCACGTGGTCATCCCGAACGACGCGTACGGCGGCACCTTCCGCCTCTTCGCGAAGGTCGTCTCCCGCTGGGGCGTGGAGTGGTCGGTGGCCGACACCTCCGACGCTGCGGCGGTCCAGGCGGCCATCACGCCCAAGACCAAGGTCATCTGGGTGGAGACCCCCTCCAACCCGCTCCTCGGCATCACGGACATCGCCGTGATCGCCGACATCGCGCGGACGGCGGGCGCCAAGCTCGTCGTGGACAACACCTTCGCGTCCCCCTACCTCCAGCAGCCGCTGGCGCTGGGCGCGGACGTGGTGCTGCACTCCCTCACCAAGTACATGGGCGGGCACTCGGACGTCGTCGGCGGCGCGCTGATCACGGCCGACGCCGCCCTCGGCGAGGAGCTGGCCTACCACCAGAACGCGATGGGCGCCGTCGCCGGCCCCTTCGACTCCTGGATCGTGCTGCGCGGCATCAAGACCCTGGCCGTCCGCATGGACCGGCACTCGGAGAACGCCACGCGCGTCGCCGACATGCTGACCCGCCACGCGAAGGTCACCCGCGTCCTGTACCCGGGCCTGCCGGACCACCCGGGCCACGAGATCGCCGCGAAGCAGATGAAGTCCTTCGGCGGCATGATCTCCTTCCAGGTCGCCGGCGGCGAGGAGGCGGCGGTCGAGGTCTGCAACCGCGCCAAGCTCTTCACCCTGGGCGAGTCCCTGGGCGGCGTCGAGTCCCTGATCGAGCACCCGGGCCGGATGACCCACGCCTCCGTGGCGGGCTCCGCCCTGGAGGTCCCCGGTGACCTCGTCCGCCTGTCGGTGGGCATCGAGGCCGCCGACGACCTGATCGCGGACCTCACCCAGGCCCTGGGCTAGACAGTTCCGAAAGCGCCGGTCCGTCCGGTGGACGTGGTCCTACCAGCCCCGCAGGGGCGGGGCCACGTCCGTCGGCGGGACCTCCCACGGGTGGGCGAGCGAGGCCCACACCGTGAAGGCGACCGCCGCCGCGAACACCAGGGCCCACCCGAGCCTGCGCAGCGCCCGTCGGCGCCGCAGCAGCCGCGCGCCCCGGGCCGCGGCGACGGCCGCGAGGTCCACGGGCACCACCGGGTGCGGGCCCTCCAGCAGCCGCCGCACCTCCGCCTCCCTGCGGTCGGGGGCGCCCATCACGCCGCCCGGCCGGTCGGCGCCGGACCCGGCGCACCCGCCCCTGCGCCACCGGCGACCCCCTCGTCCCCGCCGCCCGCCGCCGCGGCCGCCCGCAGGGCGGTCATCGCCCGGTGGCACACCGCCCGGACCCGGTCCGCGGGGATCCCGAGCAGCGCGGCCGCCTGCTCCTCCGCCACCCCCTCGTACACCCGCAGCACGATCACGAGACGTTCCTGCGGACTCAGCCTCGCCAGCACCCCCGCCTCCGCGCCCGGCCGGAGCCGCGCGTGGTGGCGCCAGGCGGAGCGGGCGAAGGCCGCGCACAGTTCGGCGCGGGTCGCGGCGTAGGGGTCGTCGCCGCGCAGCCGCCGCCAGTCGGCGAACGTACGCGCCAGCGCGCCCGAGAGCAGCCGCCGGGCGGCGGGCGCAGCCCGTTCGGGCTCGGCGGTCAGCAGGACGGCGACGTGCAGGAGCCGGCCCGCCGCACCCGCGACGAAGGCCTCGAACTCCGCGTAGGGAAGCGTGCGGGAACCGGGGAGTCCGCTGAACTCCCCCTGTCCGTACGCCGGTCGGTGGTCCACAACCCACATAGTGCGGGCAGCCGGACCACCCGGGTCAAGAGGTCGGACCGCCCTCGGCGACCGCCGCCATCAGTTCCGACAGCGACAGGTTGAAGCGCGTGAGGAGTGCGGTGAACACCTCGCGCTCCTCCTGCGTCCAGCCCTCCGTCACCCGCGACATCAGCTCGCGCCGCGAGGAGCGGACCTCCTCCAGCCGCGCCAGCCCCCGCGGGGACAGCGCGAGGACCACCGCGCGCCCGTCCTCCGGGTGCGAGGTGCGCTTGACCAGCCCCGTGTCGACCAGCGGCGCGACCTGGCGGGTCACGGTCGAGGAGTCGATGCCCATGCCGCCCGCGAGCGCCTTGACGCCCATCGGACCCTCCAGGTCGAGGCGGTTCAGCAGCAGGTACGCGGCGCGGTCCATCGAGTTGCGGGCCTGGCCGACCCCGCCGAGGCGGGTCTGCTCCGCCCGCCGGGCGAAGACCGCCACCTGGTGCTGGAGCGCGTCGAGGAGACCCGCCCCGGCGGGCGCGTCCGGCGCCGCCGGGAGGTCGGAACTGGCCGGAGTGGAAGGCATGGCCGTGGGCTCTCTTCACATGGGGGCCGACAAGGATGGGGGACAGAGTACGCGGCCGCGCTGCGGCTCGTACGCCTCGTGCGAGAACTGGTACGGCCGTTCCGGGGCGGACATCCGCCGCCCTCCGCCCCGGTCTCGGATGGCGAGATTTCGCCCCCCGCCCCGAGGGGGCGTCCGGTCCGCCCCCCGGACGCACCGGGCCGGGTCCGCGCGCAGCTGCCAGACTTGGCGCCATGAACTACCGCGTGCCGGAGCCCGTTCCCCAGGTCATCCTCGACGACGTCCGGGGGGCCCAGAAGATGCTGTCCGGCGTCTCGCGGGTGACCGCCATGGAGGGCAGCCGGTACCTCACCTCGCTCGTCGGCGCCCCCGTCCACTTCAAGTGCGAGAACCTCCAGCGCACCGGCTCCTTCAAGCTGCGCGGCGCCTACGTACGGATCTCCGGGCTGCGGCCCGAGCAGCGCGCCGCCGGGGTCGTCGCCGCCAGCGCCGGGAACCACGCCCAGGGCGTCGCCCTGGCCTCCTCGCTGCTCGGGGTCCGCTCCACCGTGTTTATGCCGGTCGGCGCCCCGCTGCCCAAGGTCGCCGCCACCCGCGACTACGGCGCGGAGGTCCGCATGCACGGCCAGGTCGTCGACGAGACCCTCGCCGCCGCCCAGGACTACGCGGACCGCACCGGGGCGGTGTTCATCCACCCCTTCGACCACCGCGACATCATCGCGGGCCAGGGCACGGTGGGCCTGGAGATCCTGGAGCAGTGCCCCGAGGTCCGCACGATCGTCGTCGGCATCGGCGGCGGCGGCCTGGCGGCCGGCATCGCGGTCGCGGTCAAGGCGCTGCGCCCGGACGTGCGGGTCGTCGGCGTGCAGGCGGCCGGCGCGGCCGCCTATCCGCCCTCGCTCAAGGTCGGCCACCCGGTCTCCATCGAGGCCCCGCAGACGATGGCCGACGGCATCAAGGTGGGGCGTCCCGGCGACGTTCCCTTCAAAATCATCGGCGAACTCCTCGACGACGTGCGTACGGTGTCCGAGGACGCGCTCTCCCGGGCGCTGCTGCTCTGCATGGAGCGGGCCAAGCTCGTCGTGGAACCGGCGGGCTGCAGTCCCGTCGCCGCGCTGATGAGCGAGCCCGAGCGGTACGGCGACGGCCCGGTCGTCGCCGTCCTGTCCGGCGGCAACGTGGATCCGCTGCTGCTCCAGCGGATCCTGCGGCACGGCATGGCCGCCGCAGGCCGCTACCTGTCGCTGCGGCTGCGGGTGACGGACCGGCCGGGCGCGCTGGCCGGGCTGCTGGCGGTGCTGTCGGGAGTGGACGCGAACGTGCTGGACGTGAGTCACGTGCGGACCGATCCGCGGCTCGGGCTCACCGAGGTGGAGGTGGAACTGCACCTGGAGACCAAGGGCCAGGAGCACTGCGCGGAGGTCGCGCGGTCGCTGCACAGCGCCGGGTACAAGGTGATGGGGTAACCCGTCCCGCCCGGCCCGACCCACCCCGGCCCGCCCAACCAAGAGATTTGCGCAGGAAAGATCCTTTTCGCTAGGAGATATCCATATGCCAGGCGCCATCTACGCCGAAGGTCTGGTGAAGACCTTCGGCGACGTACGGGCTCTGGACGGGGTGGACCTCGATGTCCCCGAAGGCACCGTCCTCGGTCTGCTCGGCCCCAACGGGGCGGGCAAGACCACTGCCGTGCGCGTCCTGACCACGCTGCTCCAGCCCGACAGCGGCAAGGCCGTCGTCGCCGGGATCGACGTCCTCAAGCACCCCAACGAGGTGCGCCGGGCGATCGGCCTGTCCGGCCAGTTCGCGGCCGTCGACGAGTACCTGACCGGCCGCGAGAACCTCCGGATGGTGGGACAGCTCTACCAGATGAAGGCCAAGGCGGCGAAGGCCCGCGCGGACGAGCTCCTCGAACGCTTCAACCTCGGCGACGCCGCCGACCGCACGGCCAAGACCTACTCCGGCGGCATGCGCCGCCGCCTCGACCTCGCGGCCGCCCTCGTCGTCAGCCCGCCCGTGATGTTCATGGACGAGCCGACCACCGGCCTCGACCCCCGCAACCGCCAGCAGCTGTGGGGGATCATCCAGGAACTCGTGGCCGGCGGCACCACCCTGCTGCTCACCACCCAGTACCTCGAAGAGGCCGACCACCTGGCCCACGACATCTGCGTCGTCGACCACGGCAAGGTCATCGCCCGCGGCACCTCCGACCAGCTCAAGGCCCGCACCGGCGGCGAGCGCGTCGAGGTGGTCGTGCACGAGCGCGACCACATCGCCACCGCCCGCGAGGTCCTCGCCGCGTTCGGCAAGGGCGAGACGACCGTCGAGGAGCACACCCGCAAGCTCACCGTGCCCGTGACGGGCGGCGCCAAGCTGCTCGCCGAGGTCATCCGCGAACTGGACGGCCGGGGCATCGAGATCGACGACATCGGCCTGCGCCGCCCGACCCTGGACGACGTGTTCATCTCCCTGACCGGCCACGCGGCCGAACTGGCGGACGAGGAGGAAGCCAAGTGAGCATCACCTCCCGCACCCCGGAGCTGACCGCCCCGCGCCCGCGCGGCGGCATCGTCCAGGGGGTCAACGACTCACTGGTGATCGCCAAGCGGAACCTGATCCGGATGTCCCGCATCCCCGAGATGATCATCTTCGGGGTCATCCAGCCGGTCATGTTCGTCGTGCTGTTCAGCTACGTCTTCGGCGGCTCCATCAGCGTCGGCGGCAACACCTCGCCCGCCGCCTACCGCGAGTTCCTGATGGCGGGCATCTTCGCCCAGACCGTCACCTTCGCCACCGCCGGAGCCGGCGCGGGCATCGCGGACGACATGCACAAGGGCCTCATCGACCGCTTCCGCTCGCTGCCCATGGCGCGCGGTGCGGTCCTGACCGGGCGCACCCTGGCGGACCTGGTCCAGACGGCCCTGACCATCGTGGTCCTGGCGGTCGTCGCGCTGATCGTCGGCTGGCGCACCCACGAGAACCTGGGCAAGGTGCTGGCGGGCTTCGCCCTGCTGCTCCTGCTCGGGTACGCCTTCTCGTGGATCGGGGCGCTGATCGGGCTCTCGGTGCGCACGCCGGAGGCGGCGACCTCGGGCGGGCTGATCTGGCTCTTCCCGCTGACCTTCATCTCGAACGCGTTCGTCCCGTCCGACAACATGCCGGCCTTCCTGCGGCACATCGCGGAGTGGAACCCCTTCAGCGCGACCGTCCAGGCCGCCCGGGAGCTCTTCGGGAACCTGCCGCCCGGCTACGAGGCCCCGGCCGCCTGGCCCATGCAGCACCCGGTCCTGGCGTCCGTGATCTGGTCCGTGGTGATCATCGTGGTCTTCCGGACCCTGGCGGTCCGCAAGTACCGCTCGGCGACCGCGTAGCGCCGGTCCGCCCGTACGCCCGTACGGCTCGTACGCCCGTACGCGAGAGCCCCCGCCGGAGCGCGTCCGGCGGGGGCTCTGCTGTGCGCACGGCATCGGCCGCGGCGTGGTCTCAGCCGTTGAACGGCGTCACGGCCAGGATCTTGACCTGGGCCTTCTTGCCGTTCGGCAGCTCGTACTCGGCGTCCTCGCCGACCGACTTGCCCATCACGCCGGAGCCCAGCGGGGACTGCGGCGAGTAGGTCTCGAAGTCCGAGGAGGCGTACTCGCGGGAGGCCAGCAGGAACTCCAGCGTGTCGTCCTCGTCTCCGTCGAAGGCGATGGTCACGAGGGTGCCGGGCGCGACCACGCCGTCGGAGGCGGGCGCGGTGCCGACCTTGGCCTTCTCCAGGAGCTGCGTCAGCTGGCGGACGCGCAGCTCCATCTTGCCCTGCTCCTCCTTGGCCGCGTGGTAACCGCCGTTCTCCCGCAGGTCGCCCTCTTCGCGGGCGGCTGCGATCTTGACCGCGATCTCCGTGCGTGCGGGACCAGAGAGGTAGTCCAGCTCGGCCTTCAGCTGGTCGTACGCCGCCTGGGTCAGCCAGGTGACGCTCTCGCTCGTCTGGGTCACAGGTGCTCCTCGTCGGTACAGGGGGACTCGGGGGGACAACAATGTCGCCGGCAACGGGCGAAACCACGAGCCTAACAATTCGGGAAGAAAAGGGGGAGGACACCGAGCGTGTGAAGTGTGTCAGGCCCCGGGAGCACGGCCCCCGGGCACTTCATGATCACCCGTACGGCGGCCCGTGGGACGGCCCCGGGCTCACGGTACGGCGGCCCCGGACCGGACCGGCCCGGCTAGCGCGCGGAGCCCTCGGACTGCTGGCAGCCGACCAGTTCGATCATGGCGGCGCGGCCGGTGGTCTTCAGCGAGACCAGCTCGTCCACCCGGTCCGTCGCCTGGGCGAAGGTGTAGTCGGCCCGGCCGACCTCGCCGTGCCCCTTGTCCTGCGAGCTGAGCGTGCACACGCCGGTGACCGAGGCCTCCTTGCGGACCTCCAGGTGCACCCGCACCTCGGAGTCCGAGACCACCTGGAACTTGATGATCTCGCCGCTGACGCTCTGGCCGCCGACGTAGTCCCAGCCGATCCAGCCGATCACGCCCAGCAGAACCGCCCCCAGCAGGGAGCCGACGATCTTGAGCCTGCGGTCGGTCCGCTCGTCCGCCGACCGGCCGTACCGGCCCTCGGGGAGTCCCTCGCGCACCGTGCTCATGATCGTTCCTCTCGCAAGGGATCGCCGGGGAGGGTCCCCGGGCCGTGCCGCCCCCGGAATTTTCGGCCCCCCGATTCGGTCACTATAGAGAGCCCTCACCCTGACGAATCACAGAGGATCCTGTCTTGACCGAGCAGCTTCGACTGATGGCCGTCCACGCCCACCCCGACGACGAGTCGAGCAAGGGCGCGGCCACCATGGCCAAGTACGTGTCCGAGGGGGTGCCCGTACTGGTCGTCACCTGCACCGGCGGCGAGCGCGGCTCGATCCTGAACCCCAAGCTCCAGGGCGACACGTACATCGAGGAGCACATCCACGAGGTGCGCGCCAAGGAGATGGACGAGGCCCGCGAGATCCTCGGCGTCGAGCAGGAATGGCTCGGTTACGTGGACTCCGGCCTCCCCGAGGGCGACCCGCTGCCGCCGCTGCCCGAGGGCTGCTTCGCCCTCGCGGACGTCGACGAGGCCGCCGGCGAGCTGGTGAAGAAGATCCGCGCGTTCCGCCCGCAGGTCATCACCACCTACGACGAGAACGGCGGCTACCCGCACCCCGACCACATCATGACCCACCAGATCTCCATGGTGGCCTTCGAGGGCGCGGCCGACACCGAGAAGTACCCCGAGGACGAGTTCGGACCGGCGTACCAGCCGCTCAAGCTCTACTACAACCAGGGCTTCAACAAGCCGCGCACCGTCGCCCTGCACGAGGCGCTCCTCGCGCGCGGCATGGAATCCCCCTACGGGGAGTGGCTGGAGCGCTGGAAGGAGTTCGAGCGCAAGGAGCGGACCCTGACCACGCACATCCCCTGCGCCGAGTTCTTCGAGATCCGCGACAAGGCCCTCATCGCGCACGCCACCCAGATCGACCCGGACGGCGGCTGGTTCCGCGTGCCCATGGACGTCCAGAAGGAGGTCTGGCCCACGGAGGAGTACGAGCTGGCGAAGTCGCTCGTCGATACGTCCCTCCCCGAGTCCGACCTCTTCGCGGGCATCCGGGAGAATGCGTAGCTATGAGCGCTACGCACGCAGCACTGACCCGGCTCCTTCCGCTGGCGGGTGACACCTTCGACAAGAACAAGGTGACCCCCGGCCTCCTCGGCTTCATCGTGTTCGCGGCCCTCGCCGTCGGCGTGTGGTTCCTGATGAAGTCGATGAACCGCCACATGGGCCGGGTCGCCTTCGAGGAGGCACCCGACCCGGCCGCCACCGGCCCCGCCGCGACCGAGGCCCCGCGGGCCCCGTAGGCCCCCGCGACCCGCCGCTCCGGCCCCGTCCACGGGGCGGAGCGGCGGGCTCCGCCTGCCCGAGCCGGCTGGTGAGGGGGCCGCCCGCGCCTACGCCGACGGGGCCGCCACCGGGACGCCCATGATCTCCCGCGAGTGCCGGTCCGGGACCATCGACAGCCGCCACCCCTGCCAGCCCTCCGCCGGGTCCACGCCGCGCGCCAGGATCACCCCGTACGGCTCCAGGCAGTCCTCCAGCTTCCCGTCCCGCGCCGGGTGCGCGTCGGCGAGCAGGGCTTCGAGTTCCGCGCGGGCCGCCGCCAGACCCTCCGGGCCCGGGACCGCGTACGCCAGCATCGTGCAGCGCAGGAAGCGCGCCCAGTCCGCGCCCCGCAGGTCCCCGTACGAGGCGAACAGCCGCCCCGCCTCCTCGCACAGCCCCGCCGCCTGGGCCAGCCGCCCGTTGCCCGCGTCCACCACCGCCAGCTCCAGGCACGTCCAGCCCTCGCCGTGGGCCAGCCCGATCCGCCGGAAGTCCGCCCGCGCGTCCACCAGCAGCTGCCGCGCGAAGCCGGAATTGCGCAGGTTGCCGGTCTGCGCCGCCCGCTGGTCCCGGGTCACCCGCCCCGAATGGTGGCGCGCGCACGCCAGCCCGTACACGTCCCGCATCCGCGAGAACATCGCCCGCGCCCGCTCCAGCTCCCGCACCGCCGGATCCCGCTCCCCGCTCTCCTCCAGCGCCTGCCCGAGGTAGTACAGCGTCCATGCCTCGCCGCGCGCGTCCTCCGCCTCCCGGTGCAGCGCGAGCGCCTCCCGCAACTGCTCCACCGCCGGCTCCGGATCCCCGTCCACCACCCGGGCCCGCCCCAGCTGCGTCAGCGCCCACGCCCTTCCCCGGCCGTCGTGCGTGCGCCCGTACAGCTCCAGCGCGAGCCGCAGCTCCGCCTCCGCGCGCGGCACGTCGTCCATCCGCAGACACACCTGCCCCAGCTGGAAGTGCGCCCACGCCTCGCCGTGCACGCTCTCGTTCTCCCGGTGCAGCACCAGCGAGCGCTCCAGCAGCGTCAGCGCCTCCGCCAGGTGCGCCCGGTCCCGCTCCACCGCCGCCAGCGCGTGCAGCGCCCACGCCCGGTCACCCGCCAGCTCCGGCGGCTCCTGGAGCGCGATCGCCTCCCGGATCCGCGCCGCCGCCTCCGGCAGGTTCCCCTGGTGGTGCAGCGTGATCCCCAGCGAGACCAGCGCCATCGCCGCGCCCGCCTCCTGGTGCGCCTCCATGTACTGGTCCACCACCGACGTCAGCGTGGTGCGCGCCCGGTCCAGCTCACCGAGCTGGCGCGCCGCGATCCCCGTGCGCCACTGCACCGAACGCACCAGCAGCCCCTGGTCGACCGCCTGCGCCAGCTCGTTGATCTCCCCGAGCCGGTACAGGTCCCCGCGCAGCAGACAGAAATCGCACAGCGCCCCCAGCAGGTCGAGCACCGCCTGCTGGTCCACCCCCTCCGACTGCCGCAGCGCCGAGGTGATGAAGCTCGACTCCTCCTCCAGCCAGCTCAGCGCCGCGTCCAGCGAGGCGAAACCGTGCCCGTCGAAATGGTTCGCCCGCGTCGAGGTCTTCCCGTCGACCATCCGGATCACCGAGTCCGCCAGCTGCGCGTAGTTCCGGATCAGCCGCTCGTGCGCCGCCGTCGCCTCCGCCCGCTCCTCGTCCGCCGCCAGCCGCGCCGCCGCGAACGCGCGCACCGCGTCGTGCATCCGGTAGCGCTCCCCGCGCACGTGGTCCAGCAGCCCCGCCTTCGCCAGCTCCCGCAGCAGCCGCACCGCCTCCGCCCGGTCCGCCCCGATCAGCGCCCCCGCCGCGGCCGCCCCCAGCGAGGCCCGCCCCGCCAGCGCGAGCCGCCGCAGCAGCCGCCGCCGGTCCTCCGGCAGCCGTACGTACGCCAGCTCCAGCGCCCGCTCCAGCAGGCCCCCCTCACCCGCCCGTACGCCGCCCAGCGGAGCCAGCACCCGCAGCGCCAGCGGCAGCCCCGCCCCCAGCGCCAGCAGCCCCGCGGTCACCTCGTCCGCGTACGGGCCCGTGCCCGCCGCCTGCGCGCCCGCCCGCACCACCTCCGCGGACTCCGCCGCCCCCAGCCGCTCCACCGCCAGGTGGTGCACCCACGCCGGAGTGTCCGCGGGCAGCTCCAGCGCCGTCCGCGCCGTCACCAGCACCAGGCCGTCCGAACGCTCCGGCACCAGCGTGCGCACCTGCGCCGCGTCCACCGCGTCGTCCAGCACCACCGTCACCGGCATCCCCCGTAGATGCTGGTGGTACAGCTCCGCCAGCCTGCGCACCTGCTGGTCCGCCGACGCCCGCTCCCGGAACAGCAACTGCTCGCGCGGCGCGCCCAGCCGGTTCAACAGGTGCAGCAGCGCCTCCCGCGTCGGCAGCGGCGCTTCGCCGCTCCCGCCGCTCCCGCTCAGCGCCACCACGCACGCGCCCCGGAACTGGTCCCGCAGCTCGTGCGCCGCCCGCACCGCCAGCGCGGTGCGCCCCACCCCCGGTTCACCATGCAGCACGACCACCACCGGGCGGGTCTGCGTGCTCGCCCGCGCCGCCTGCACCCACTGCGCGATCTGCCCGAGCTCCGCCCGCCGCCCCGCGAACGGCCCGGCGGGCTCCGGCAGTTGCCCGAACGACTGCTCCAGCATCCTGCGCTGCCGCGCCTGCGCACTGCGGTCCACCCCGCGCAACTGCGGGGCCCGTGCGGGGCGCTGGGGCTGGGCCGCCACCGTCACCTGCCGCTGGCGCTCCAGGAACGGCCGGATGCCGCGCACCTCCAGCGCCGACAGCCACTGCAACTTCAGCTGCTCCGGACCCCCGGGCTGCCCCAGCGCACCGGCCCGGCGGCTCGCCGCGGGCAGATGGGTGCCCGTCACCTTGGCGACCGTCGCCAAGGCGCCCGCGAGCAGCGCCGCGGCCCCCGTGGCCGCCGCCGTCGCCGGAGCCGCGTCGAGCGCCAGGTCCGTCCCGAAGGCGGCCACCGCCGCCACCGCGCAGGCCAGCATCGCCGTGGACGCGCTCTGCCGCCGGAAGGCCTCGCGCAGCGAGTACTCCCCGGCCGCGGCCTCGTCCAGGGCCGCCACGTACGCCGCGTACTCCTCGGCGGCGCTGGCGGCCAGCGCGTCGAGCGCCTCCCGCCCCCGCGCGAGCAGCGCGGCCTTGTCCCCGGCCGCCCCCGACCGCAACAGCTCCTCGTCGACGGCCCGCACCAGCAGGCGCTCGGCCTCACCACGATGACTGACCCGCATGCGCATCCTCCTCGAAGAGCCCGCCGCGAAGCCCCAAGTGTCCTGCGCCCGCCCCGGGAGCGCGAGCGGATCTGAGCGAGTTCAGAGGTACCGGCCTTGCCGGGCAGGCCAATTGACGACCCGTCGAGCCACTCGGTGACCGACAATCACCTCATGGGGCAACGCCGGCGACGCGGACGATACGGACGACGAGTACGGACGCTGGCCGCGACGGCGGTCCTGGCGGCCCTGGCGCTGCCGGCCGGCTGCACCGCCGGACGCGCCGAAGGCCCGCCCGCCCGCGGCGCCTTCCGCGTCCACTACGAACCCGCCGCCGCGCCCGACCGCGCGGAGGCGGACCGGCTGCGCGCGGGACGCGGCGCCGAGGACGCGGCCGACCGCCTGAACGCGTTCCTCGTCCTGCCGTACGACGTGACCGTCGTGGCCAGGTCCTGCGCGGGCGAGGGCTCGGGCTACGACCCCGCGACCCACCGCATCGAGCTCTGCTACGACGACGCCGTCGACGACCGGGCCCTGTTCGAACGGGCCGGTGACCGCCCGGCCGACGAGGCGGTCGGCGCGGTGTGGACCGAGACCCTCTTCCACGAGGCGGGCCACGCGGTCGCCGACGCCCTGGACCTGCCGGCCGAGGACCGGGCGGAGGAGGACGCGGCGGACCGCTTCGCCGCACTGATGCTGCTGCGCCAGGGCCCACCGGGCGAACGCGCCCTGCGCCTGGCGGCCCGGGAGTACGAACTGGCCGCCGCCACCGGCTCCGGCCCGCACGCGGACGACCAGGACGAGCACGCCCCCGACGCGGCCCGCGCCGCCGCCCACCTGTGCCACCTGTACGGCGCGGCTCCCACCCGCCACCCGGACCTGGCCCCCCGCTTCCCGCACTGCCCCTCCACCTGGACCACCACCCGCACGTCGTGGCTGGCAGACCTGACCCCCCTGCTCCGCGCATGACCGGGGCGCGGGACTGCTCGCGAACAACGGCTGTCCGAGCGCTTTCGGGCGGATGCCGAAAGCCGAGCCCTTCCGTCCTTAGAGGACCCCGAGGTCGACCGTGAGGGAGAAGGGGACGGTGGCCTTCAACGTGCCGGTGAACATCTCGCCGTCCCTGTACGCCTTGGTGGCGGGATCCAGGACGTAGGTGTAGACGATCGGGACACCGGTGGCGGCCTGCTCGAGCCGCCAGTAGAAGGGGATGCCGGCCTTGGCGTACTGGTCCACCTTCACGATCCGGTCGGTGGTCTCCGAGCCGGGTGCTACGACCTCGACGACCAGGAGGACGTGTTCGGGGCGGGTGGGCGTGAGGTCGATCGTCTCTGCCCGGTAGACGATGACGTCAGGGCGGCGGTTGGTGAGCGGAACGTCCTGCAGGCGGACGTCGAAGTCCGTGTCCGCGTTCCAGTCAGGGCCTGCAGCTGCGTCCAGGGCATTGGCCAGCATCCGAGCCAGCCGGTTGTGCCGTTTCGAGGCGCTCGGACGCACCACGGCCATCCCGTCCACGACCTCGATGCCGGCGCACTGCTCCTCGGACCAGGAGTCGTACTGCTCCGCGTTGATCTGCGAATGCATCCACGCCGGTGCCAGCCTCTCGGCGGTCATGGCGTACCTCCTTCGAGGAGCCTCGGCAGGTCCAGCGCTGCTGAGCCCAGCCTACTGTTCCGAGGGGAAGGAGCTGCCCCGCTGCATGTGGGTCCACAGGTGTAATTCGGCCAAGCCGGGTGGCCACGTGAGGGTTTCGCCGCTCGTGGCAGGCGCTGTGAGAGGCTGGGTCGTATGAACCGGCTGGCTGGCATGACCTCCCCTTATCTGCTTCAGCACGCTGACAACCCCGTCGACTGGTGGCCCTGGGGGCCCGAGGCGTTCGAGGAAGCGCAGCGGCGCAATGTACCCGTTCTGCTTTCGGTCGGTTACTCCGCGTGCCACTGGTGCCATGTCATGGCGCACGAGTCCTTCGAGGACGATCCGACCGCCGCCTACATGAACGAGCACTTCGTCAACGTCAAGGTCGACCGCGAGGAGCGGCCCGACGTCGACGCCGTCTACATGGAGGCCGTCCAGGCGGCCACGGGTCAGGGCGGCTGGCCCATGACCGTCTTCCTCGACGCCGACGCGCAGCCCTTCTACTTCGGGACCTACTTCCCGCCCGAGCCCCGCCACGGGATGCCCTCCTTCACGCAGGTGCTGGAAGGCGTGCAGGCGGCCTGGACCGGGCGCCGCGACGAGGTGGGCGAGGTCGCGGAGCGGATCACGCGCGACCTGGCCGGGCGGCAGCTGGAGTACGGCAGGACCGGGCTGCCGGGGGCCGACGTGCCGGCGCAGGCGCTGCTCGGGCTGACCCGGGAGTACGACGAGGCGCGCGGCGGGTTCGGCGGCGCACCCAAGTTCCCGCCGTCCATGGTCATCGAGTTCCTGCTGCGCCACCACGCGCGCACCGGGGCCGAGGGCGCGCTCCAGATGGCCGAGCGGACCTGCGGGGCGATGGCCCGGGGCGGGATCTACGACCAGCTCGGCGGCGGCTTCGCCCGTTACTCGGTGGACCGCGAGTGGGTGGTCCCGCACTTCGAGAAGATGCTCTACGACAACGCGCTGCTGTGCCGGGCGTACGCGCACCTGTGGCGGGCCACCGGCTCCGCGCTGGCCCGGCGGGTGGCGCTGGAGACCGCCGACTTCATGGTCCGGGAGCTGCGGACCCGCGAGGGCGGTTACGCCTCGGCGCTGGACGCGGACAGCGAGGATCCGGCGACCGGCAAGCACGTCGAGGGCGCGTACTACGCCTGGACGCCGGAGCAGTTGACGGCGGTGCTGGGGGAGGCGGACGGCACGTTCGCCGCGGCGCTGTTCGGGGTGACCGAGGAGGGCACCTTCGAGCACGGGACGTCCGTCCTCCAGCTCCCGGCGCGCCACCCCCACGGCGAGGACGACCGCGACGGCGCCGACGGCGAGGACGGCCGTGACGACGACGGCCGCGACGACGACGGTTACGGCGCCGACGCCGAGCGGGCCGCCGGCATCAGGGCGCGGCTGCTCGCCGCACGCGCCGAGCGGCCCGCGCCCGGGCGGGACGACAAGATCGTGGCCGCCTGGAACGGGCTGGCCATCGCCGCCCTCGCCGAGTGCGGGGCGTACTTCGAGCGGCCCGACCTGGTCGAGCGGGCCACCGAGGCCGCGGACCTGCTGGTCCGCGTGCACATGGACGGCCGCGCCCGCCTCGCCCGGACCAGCAAGGACGGCCGGGTCGGCGTCAACGCCGGGGTGCTGGAGGACTACGGCGACGTTGCGGAGGGGTTCCTGGCGCTGGCGTCGGTCACCGGGGAAGGGGTCTGGCTGGAGTTCGCCGGCTTCCTGCTGGACCTGGTCCTGGACCGGTTCACCGCGCAGGACGGCTCGCTGTACGACACCGCGCACGACGCGGAGCAGCTGATCCGGCGCCCGCAGGACCCGACCGACACCGCCGCGCCCTCGGGGTGGACCGCGGCCGCCGGGGCGCTCCTGTCGTACGCCGCGCACACCGGCTCGGAGGCGCACCGGACGGCGGCGGAGCGGGCGCTCGGCGTGGTGGGGGCGCTCGGGCCGCGCGCCCCGCGCTTCATCGGGCAGGGGCTGGCGGTGGTCGAGGCGCTGCTGGACGGGCCGCGCGAGGTGGCGGTGGCCGGGCCCCCGGAGGACCCGGCGACGGCCGCGCTGCACCGGACCGCGCTGCTGGCGACGGCTCCGGGCGCGGTGGTGGCGGCGGGGACGCCGGGTACGGCGGACGGCGGTGTGGGGGAGTTCCCGCTGCTGGCGGGCCGGGACCTGGTGGGCGGCCGGCCGACGGCGTACGTGTGCCGGCACTTCGTCTGCGCGCTGCCGGCGACGGACCCGGCGGAGCTGGTCGCGCAGTTGGCCGCGGACCGCTCCTGACCTGCGTCACGCCGACGGCCCGCCCCCGAGTCCTCAAGACCGGTGGCGGGCCGTTCGCGTGCGGCCGGGCGTGCTACGCGACCCGGGCGGCCGCCATCGCGATGCCCACGAAGTGGGTGACGAAGGCGACCAGGGTCAGCGAGTGGAAGACCTCGTGGAAGCCGAAGTAGCGGACCGAGGGGTTGGGGCGCTTCATCCCGTAGATGACCCCGCCCGCGCTGTAGAGGAGTCCGCCGACGATCACCAGGACGAGGACGGCGATCCCGCCCGTCCGCATGAAGTCGGGGAGGAAGAAGACGGCGGCCCAGCCCATCGCGATGTAGCAGGGCGTGTAGAGCCAGCGCGGGGCGCCGACCCAGAAGACGCGGAAGGCGATGCCGGCCGCCGCGGCGATCCAGACCGCCCACAGGAGCGTCCGTCCGGAGGAGGCCGGGAGCAGAAGCACCGTCAGCGGGGTATAGGTCCCTGCGATGATCAGAAAGATGTTGGCGTGGTCGAGGCGGCGCAGGATGGCTTCGCCGCGCGGCCCCCAGGTGCCCCGGTGGTAGACCGCGCTGACTCCGAAGAGCAGGCAGGCCGTGAGGACGTACACCCCGACGGCCACGCGGGCCTTGGTCGAGTCGGTGAAGGCCATGAGCGCCACGCCCGCGACGACCACGGCGGGGAACATCCCCGTGTGCAGCCAGCCGCGCATCAGCGGCTTGATCTCGGCGTCGGCCTGCGGTGCGGTCATGGGTCCGGCCTGGGGCCCGATCATGGGTCCGGCCACGTCGGCGGCGTCAGAAGTCATGGTCCTCATGCTATCTACGGGTCCGTAGGTTTCGGTTAGCGGCCTTTGCCGAAGATTGACACGAGTGGTGATGCTCACGTGAGAGGCCCCCTGGACATATGCGCAGAGGCACCCGATGATCAGATGAGTGCGGTCGGCACCGGATGAGCGGAGCGCGAAGCGTCCGGGTCGCAGCCCCCACGGGGCAAACACCAAACAAACCCCTCAACAAGGAGCAATCGTGGCGCGCGACAACGCGGCTCCCACCACCCACCCGACGGTCCTCCCCACCGATCACGCCGAACTGATCGCCTGGGTCGACGAGATCGCGGCGATCACCGAGCCGGACCGGATCGTCTGGTGCGACGGATCCGAG
Source organism: Streptomyces sp. NPDC006529 (assembly GCF_040611795.1). Lineage (NCBI taxonomy): Bacteria > Bacillati > Actinomycetota > Actinomycetes > Kitasatosporales > Streptomycetaceae > Streptomyces > Streptomyces sp. NPDC006529. Next base: position 301,060 of record NZ_JBEXPB010000002.1, read on the forward strand.
GCCGAGTACGAGCGCCTGTGCGAGGAGCTCGTGGCCCGGGGCACGTTCAAGAAGCTCGACCCCGCCAAGCGCCCGAACTCGTACTACGCCGCCTCCGACCCCTCCGACGTCGCGCGCGTCGAGGACCGGACCTTCATCTGCTCCGAGAAGGCCGAGGACGCGGGCCCCACGAACCACTGGAAGGCTCCTTCGGAAATGAAGGAGGTCTTCGCGGGCGAGAAGGGGATCTTCCGCGGCGCCATGAAGGGCCGGACGATGTACGTCGTCCCCTTCTGCATGGGCCCGCTCGGCTCCGAACTGTCCGCGATCGGCGTCGAGATCACCGACTCCGCCTACGTCGCCGTCGCCATGCGCACCATGACCCGCATGGGAGCCCCCGTCCTCGCCGAACTCGGCACCGACGGCTTCTTCGTCAAGGCCGTCCACACCCTCGGCGCGCCGCTCGCCGAGGGCCAGGCCGACGTGCCGTGGCCGTGCAACACCACCAAGTACATCTCGCACTTCCCCGAGACGCGCGAGATCTGGTCCTTCGGCTCGGGCTACGGCGGCAACGCCCTGCTCGGCAAGAAGTGCTACGCCCTGCGCATCGCGTCCGTCATGGCCCGCGACGAGGGCTGGCTGGCCGAGCACATGCTGATCCTCAAGCTGACGCCGCCGCAGGGCGAGGCGAAGTACATCGCCGCCGCCTTCCCGTCCGCCTGCGGCAAGACCAACCTCGCCATGCTGGAGCCCACGATCCCCGGCTGGACCGTCGAGACGGTCGGCGACGACATCGCCTGGATGCGCTTCGGCGCCGACGGGCGGCTGTACGCGATCAACCCGGAGGCCGGGTTCTTCGGCGTCGCCCCCGGCACCGGTGAGCACACCAACGCCAACGCCATGAAGACGATGTACGCGAACACCGTCTTCACCAACGTCGCGCTCACCCCGGACGGCTCCGACGTCTGGTGGGAGGGCATGACCGAGGAGGCGCCGACGCGCCTGATCGACTGGAAGGGCAACGACTGGACTCCGGAATCGGACACTCCGGCGGCCCACCCCAACGCCCGCTTCGCGGTTCCCGCCTCGCAGTGCCCGACGATCGCCCCGGAGTGGGAGGACCCCAAGGGCGTCCCGATCTCCGCGATCCTCTTCGGCGGCCGCCGTGCCTCGGCCGTGCCGCTGGTCACCGAGTCCTTCGACTGGAACCACGGCGTCTTCATCGGTTCGAACATCGCCTCCGAGAAGACCGCCGCCGCCGAGGGCAAGGTCGGCGAGCTGCGCCGCGACCCCTTCGCCATGCTGCCGTTCTGCGGTTACAACATGGGCGACTACATGGGCCACTGGGTCAACGTCGGCGCGACGGCGACGGCCCGCGGGGACGAGGCCAAGCTCCCGAAGATCTACTACGTGAACTGGTTCCGCAAGAACGACGCGGGCAAGTTCGTGTGGCCGGGCTTCGGCGAGAACAGCCGCGTCCTGAAGTGGATCGTCGAGCGCCTCGACGGCACCGCCGAGGGCGTCGAGACCCCCATCGGCATCCTGCCGACCGTGGCCTCCCTCGACACGGACGGCCTGGACCTCCCCGCCGAGGACCTCGACTTCCTGCTCACGGTCGACAAGGAGATCTGGCGCGACGAGGCCGCACTGGTCCCCGAGCACCTGAACACCTACGGCGACCACACCCCCAAGGAGCTGTGGGACCAGTACCACGCGCTGGTCGAGCGCCTCGGCTAGTCACCTCGGCTCAGCCCACCTCCCGCCGGCCCTCGCGGCCGGCCCCCCGGGGCCACCACGTGGTGGCCCGCCCCGGCCACCACGCGGTGGCCGCCCCCTGAACCGCGGCCGGCTGTCCCCGGCCGAGGACCGACGCGGGATGTCCCGACCAGGACTCTCCGCGGCCTTCCCCGGAAGACCGTGTGCGTCTGCCGACGGCGGGCCTCTGCTCTGGCGGAGGCCCGCCGTCCGGCGTTTCCCGGCGGGCCTTGCACGATCTTCAGGGGCCCGGTTTCGCCGCGCGGTTGAGTGAACGTCGCCCGAGCGGGTGGTCGCTGTGGGGCCGCGGGTGAATCATCGGTGCCATGAGGCAAGGCTCAGGCATGGATGCGCGTCCCGTGAGGCGGTCATGAGGCAAGTGAGCGGGTGGCTGGCCGCGCTGGTGATGGTGGCCGCGGGAATGGTCTTCGTCCCGTTCGGCCTGTACGTGTGGGCGAGCAGCGGGCCCCGCCCCTCCGGGGCGGCGGGCGCGGCGGCGCGGCCGGTGGCCGAGGACGTGGCGGTGACGGGCTGCCGAATCGATCCGGCAAGCCGTCGGGTGCTGGCCCGGGTGGAGGCGGTGAGCCGGACCGCGCGGGCGGGCGCGTACGTCGTGACCGTGGAGTTCCGCCGGGGCGGTGACGCGCGCGGGTCCGCGGCTCCGGTCACGCCGGACCAGGGGGACGACGTGCCGGTGCGGGCGCAGGTCACCGTGGCCGCCGGGGCGCCGGGCGAGGTCGGCCGGGCGGAGGCGGCCGGTCCGGTGTGGCCCGCGGGCGTGGTGCCGTGGTGCGGGGTGGCGGGGGTGGAACTGTCCGCGACGCCGACCGCGGGCTGAGGCGTACGCGGGCACGGGCGCCGGCGGCGCGACGCGCCGGGCGGAGCGGAACGCGCGGGGAACATGGCACCCGGTCCGAGGCCTCCGCGGCCCCGGACCGGGGCCGTCTAGAGGGCGCCTGCCGGGTCGGCGGCGGCGGAGTGCGCGTCCATGCGCTCGGCGGCGAGGATCGCCACGGCGGTGTCGGCGCGCGAGGCGGCGACCACGAGCGCGCGGGCGGCGAGGTCGTGGGCGCGCTGGTGCAGGGCCCCGCGGTCGGCGTCCCCGGCGGCGGCGGGCCTGCCCTTGATGCGGGCGGGCACGCGGCCGCGCAGCCGGGCGACCTGGCCGGAGATCCGCTCGGCGGCCTCCTCCAGTCCCAGCTCGTCGGTGACGGCGAGCAGCGCGGCCAGGTGTCCGGCGAGCTGGGTGTCCAGCGCTTCGCCGCGGCTGCTGTGCGGGTAATCGGCGCGGCCGCCGCTCATGCGGTGGACCGACTTGGTGCGGATCGGCTCGTACACGAGGGGGCCTCCTGCGGGGTCAGGAGACCATCCTACATTGGATTCGTTCTAAAGTTGAGTTGAATCCGGCTGTGCCTGGCGGGTGGTGCTAATGCTGCCCGTAGCCGTCCAGGAAGGTGCCGATCCGGGTCACCGCGTCAGCCAGGTCCTTGGCGTTGGGCAGGGTGACGATGCGGAAGTGGTCGGGCTCGGGCCAGTTGAAGCCCGTACCGTGCACGACCATGATCTTCTCGGCCCGGAGCAGGTCAAGGACCATCTGCCGGTCGTCCTTGATCTTGTAGACCGTGGGATCCAGCTTCGGGAAGAGGTACAGCGCGCCCTTGGGCTTCACACAGGTGATCCCCGGGATCTGCGTGAGCAGGTCGTACGCCGTGTCGCGCTGCTCCAGCAGCCGCCCGCCCGGCAGCACCAGGTCCACGATCGACTGGCGGCCGCCGAGGGCGGTGGCCACCGCGTGCTGCGAGGGCATGTTCGCGCACAGGCGCATGTTGGCCAGGATCGTCAGGCCCTCGATGTAGGAGGACGCGTGCTGCTTGGGGCCGCAGACCGCCATCCAGCCCGAGCGGTACCCGGCGACGCGGTAGTTCTTGGACAGCCCGTTGAAGGTCAGGGTCAGCAGGTCCGGCGCGATGGCGGCGGTCGGTGTGTGCGTGGCGCCGTCGAAGAGGATCCGGTCGTAGATCTCGTCCGAGCACACCACGAGGCCGTGGCGGCGGGCGATGTCCGTCAGCCCGCGCAGCATCTCGTCGTCGTAGACCGCGCCGGTCGGGTTGTTCGGGTTGATGATCACCAGGGCGCGGGTGCGGTCGGTGATCTTCCGCTCGATGTCGGCGAGGTCCGGCATCCAGTCGGACTGCTCGTCGCACCGGTAGTGCACGGCGGTGCCGCCCGCGAGCGACACGGAGGCGGTCCACAGCGGGTAGTCGGGCGCCGGGACGAGCACCTCGTCGCCGTCGTCCAGCAGCGCCTGCATGGACATCTGGATCAGCTCGGAGACCCCGTTGCCGATGTAGACGTCCTCGACGTCCAGGTCGATGCCCTTGGTCTGGTAGTGCTGCATCACCGCGCGGCGCGCGGACAGCAGCCCCTTCGCGTCCCCGTACCCGTGGGCCGTGCCCAGGTTGCGGAGGATGTCCTCGAGGATCTCCGGCGGGCACTCGAAGCCGAAGGCCGCCGGGTTGCCCGTGTTGAGCTTGAGGATGCGATGACCTGCCGCTTCGAGCCGCATGGCCTCTTCGAGCACGGGCCCGCGGATCTCGTAGCAGACATTGGCGAGTTTCGTTGACTGGATCACCTGCATGGCGGGAGCTTACGGCGCCGGGCGCCGCGGCGCCGGGGGATTGCGCCCGTCGGGTGAGGGGCGAATTGCCCCGGTTCGCGGGATCGGCGGGTACGGGCGCTCCCCGCCCTTGGAAACGGGGGCGCGCCCGTGCTCCCGCCTGTGGAATCGGTGGGGGACACCGGACTCCGAAGAAACGGGTGTTGCGCTCGTCACGCCGGTGCGGCCGCTCCGCTACAGCACGGCGTACGTCGTCTGCATGAACCCGGCGTCCAGCACCTTCGCGGCGGTGAGCTGGAGGTCGACGTCCCGGTCGAGCGCGCCGAAGAGGGGCAGGCCCTCGCCGATCAGGACCGGGGCCGTGGTGATGACCAGCTCGTCCAGGAGGCCCTCGCGCAGGAAGGTCTGGATCATCTTGCCGCCGTCCACGTACACCTTGCGCGCGCCCTGCTCGGCCAGCCCGGCCAGCAGCTCCGCCAGCGAGCGGTAGACCGTGACGCGCGGATCGTCCGTGATCAGCCCGGTGCTGAGGACGGCGACGCGCTTGTCCCCGTACGGCCAGAAGCCGAAGGTCAGCACCTTCTCGTAGGTGTTGCGGCCGAGCGCCAGGGTGTCGATCCCGGCCATGAACTCCTCGTAGCCCGTGTCCCCGGCCTGCGCGCCCCGCATCGTGAGCCATTCGATGTCGCCGTCGGGGCGGGCGATGAACCCGTCGAGGCTCACCCCGATGGTCACGGCGGTCCGGAACGGCCGGCCGCCGCGCGGCACCCGCGGGGACCGCTCGGCGGGGTCGATGCGGTAGCTGGTGGGATCGCCGTCGCCGTTGCCGGCGTCGCTGACATCGCTGCCGCTCATGAGGGGTCCTCCCCGGATCGGTGGACGGCCCGCCCGCCGCACTGCCGGGGGGCCGGAGACGGGCTCCACCGTCTCATGCGCGCGCGAAGCGCGGGCGCGGGGGCCCGGGCGGGGGCCCTGGCGAAGGGTCAGCGCTGGATGATCACCAGGGGGACCTCGCGGCCGGTGCGGGGCTCGTCGTCCTCGAAGGGGGGCCACAGGGCCGTCAGGGCCGGCCAGTAGGCCTCGCGTTCCGCGCGGGTGGCGGGGCGGGCCTTGGCCTGGAAGGGGGCCGGGCCCCGCTGGACGCGGACTTCGGGGTCGGCTTCGACGTTCTTGTACCAGTGCGGGTGGTCCGGCCGGTCCGGGGAGCCCGACGCCGTCGCGGCGACGATCAGGCGGTCCTCGTCCTCGGCGTAGATCAGCGGGGTGCGGACCGGGCGGCCGGTGACGCGGCCGAGGGTGGTGAGCAGCAGGGTGGGGACGCCGTGCCAGAGGTGCCCGTCGGCGCCGCCGGTGGCGGCGTACGCGCGTACGTGCGCCCGCTCCCGCTCGCCCGGGGGGTCCGCCGGATGGTCCCAGTCGACGTCCGTCTGCTGCATGGGGTCCTGCCCTTCGTACGGCGGCGGTGTGCGCGGCTAACGAGGGGCCGCCGGGTCGCGTCACGGCGGGCGGCCCGGCGGTGCCGCGCCGGGCAGTCGGAAGGCCCCGGGGCCGCGGCCCCGGGGCCGTCGGAGCTACGGGAGGTAGCGCTCGATGACCTCCGGCCCCTCCTTGTCCATCAGCTCGCGCGCCTTGCGGAGCCGCTCCGGAGTCGGCTCCTGCCCGCGCGCCATCACGAGGTCCTCGGGGTCGTACGGCCGTTCCCCGCCGGTGTAGAGGTGGGCCGGCCGTTCGGGCTGCTGGTCCGCTTCGCTGTCCATCGCGTACCTCCTCCAGTGTTCCCTGGCCCCATCCTCCGGCGGTCCGGCCTTGAACGCATGTCGGCCCCGCCGCGGCCCGGCGCCGCCCCGCCGCGGCCGGACCCCTGGCGTCCTACACCGAGGCCAGCGTCAGCAGCGCGCCGCCCACGACCAGGGCTCCGCAGAGGGCCAGGTTGACCACCTTGTGCTCCATGAACACCGCCGCGAACTCGCGGATCGTCGCGCTCGGCCAGAAGTACGCGGCCGTCGGCGAGCCCAGCACCTGCCCGTTGACCCGCGCCTTGCGCGCCATCATCGCGGCCCGGAAGGCGTGGAAGTTGTTCGTGACCACCACGCACCGGTACCCCGGCACGGCCTCGGCCATGATCCGCTCGCTGAACCGGAGGTTCTCCTCCGTTGTCCGGGACCGGTCCTCCAGCCGTACGTGCTCGGCTACCGCGCCCCGCGCGATCAGCCAGTCCGCCATCGCCCGGGCCTCGGCGACCTGCTCGTCCGAACCCTTGCCGCCGGAGGTCAGCAGGACGGGCGCCGCGCCGCCGCGGGCCCGCTGGGCCTCGTAGATCCGCAGGCCCTTGCGCAGCCGGGAGGCCAGCAGCGGCGGCACCTGGTCCCCGCCGACCAGGCCCGAGCCCAGCATCACCACGAAGTCGACGTCGCCGCGCACCCTGATCCGGCCGTACAGGAAGGCGTAGCCGAGGAAGCAGAGGAAGAGGAAGGAGACGTAGAGCGCGACCAGGACGACCGTGACCACCGGCCCGGTGAAGCCGGTCGAGCCGACGGAGAGGGCCAGCCCGGTCAGCACGAGCAGCGCCACGATCGCCAGCCCGGCCAGCAGCGACAGCAGGTTGCCCAGCGCGCGGCCCTCCTTGCGCGCCATCGTCACCCCGTTGGCGATCAGGAAGAACGCCAGCGCGACCACCCCGAGTGCCGGGAGCGCGAGCACCGCCACGGCCACCACCTCGGCGGTCCCGGCCGGCAGGTGCCTGATCTGCGCCAGCAGCGCCACGGAGACGCTGATGCAGGTCAGGCCCAGGTAGACCGCGTTGCGAAAGCGCCTGCGGTCCTCCCGCACGCTGATCCAGAAGAGTGCGAACAGCAGGACGGCCGGAGCGAAGACGAGCATGCGGTCATCGTAGGCGGCGGGGGTGGCCGGGGTGGCCGGGGCGGTGGCGGGAGCGGGCGGTCCGCGGGCGTGCGCGGCTCAGGGCGTGCGCGGCTCAGAAGAAGGTCCGGACGAACTCGCCGACCGTGCCGTCCGCCTCCACGACCGGGATCAGCTGCCACTTCTCGAAGATCGTGCACGGGTGGGACATGGCGAGCCCCACCAGGTCGCCGACCTCCAGGTCCGCGGCGGCGTCGCTCTCCAGCCAGGCGTGCTGGTCGGAGAGCTTCACCAGGCGCACGCCGTCGGCCGGGCGCTCCACCCCGTCGCGGGCGCCGCGCACCCGCTCGGGCACCGGCAGCCCGAGGTCGTACGCCACGTCCCGCTTGCCCGCGTTCAGGAAGGCCTGCGTGGGGGAGGGCCGGGAGACGACCTGGGCCCACAGCCGGAAGGCGGGCAGCAGCCGGCCCTCCTCGGGCACCCGGTTGAAGGGGGTCAGCTTGCCGTACCAGTCGTGGTCGTGGGAGACGTAGGCGCCGGAGCGCAGCAGCTTGAGGACGGGCGCCGACAGCGGCGGCAGCTCGGCGAAGACCTCGGCGACGCTGTCGAACCAGGCGCTCCCGCCCGCGCTCAGCACGATCTCCTCGCCGGGGGCGAGGGCGCCGAACCGGCCCTCCGCGTCCAGCGCGACGGTCAGGGCGCTCAGCCGCCGCAGCCAGGCGGTGACCTTCGCGGCGTCGGCGCCGGGGACCTCGGCCTCGTAGCCCGCGACGCCGACCAGGCGCAGGGTGGCGGTTCGGGCGACCGCCGCCGCCAGCGCGTGGCACTCCTCCTCGGTCCGGGCGCCGGTACGGGCCCCCTCGCCCGCGCCGAGTTCGATGACGACGTCGACCGGGCGGGTGCCGACCGGCTGCGCGCCCGGGTCCGGGGCCGCCCCCGCACCGGCTGCCGCTTCGGTCAGGGCCTGGTCCATCAGCTCGACGCCGCGCAGGGAGTCGACGTAGCAGACGAACTGGAACTCCGGGTCGGCGGCCAGCTCGGCGGCGACCCAGCGCAGGGCGGCCGGGTCGACGAGCTGGTTGGCCAGGAAGATCCGCTGGATGCCGAAGGCGCGGTAGACGCGGGCCTGGTGCGGCATCGCGGCGGTGATGCCCCAGGCGCCGTGGGCCAGCTGGCGCTCGAAGAGCTGCGGGGACATGCACGTCTTGCCGTGCGGGGCGAAGGAGAGGCCGTGGCGGGCGGCGTAGTGGCCGAGGAGGGCGAGGTTGTGCGCGAGGGCGTCGGCGTCCAGCGTCAGGACGGGGGTGGTGAACCCGCCGGTGTGCAGGTCGCGGCGCTGGGCGGCCAGCTGGCCCACGGTGAGGCCGGCTGCTTCGGCGTCCGGGGGGAGGCCCTTGAAGCGGTGGTCGACCGGTTCGTCGGCGAGGCGGGTGACGGCGTCGGCGGTGGGCCTGGCGGCGGCTGCGGGGGCGTGGGGCATGGTGCCTCCTCGCGTTGCGTGAGCGGCAACGGTCGTTGCGGGTGGTGGCTCCCGCTGTCTAACATCCGCGGTGACGGCGGGTCAACGTGGCCCGTCCGGGCCGGGGCCGGGCCGGTGGTCCGGGTGTGGTGTGGTGTGCGGGTGCGGGCCTTGCCCGTTCCCTCCGGGGGCGCCTCAAACGCCGGCGGGGCTGGATTTGGCTTCGCTGGGATGCCTGGCGCGCGGCCGGCGGGGCTGGATGTGGTTCCGCAGGGGTGCCTGGCGCCGGCCGGCGGGGCTGGATGTGGTTCCGCAGGGGTGCCTGGCGCCGGCCGGCGGGGCTGGATGTGCTGGACGAAAGGACGCCGTATGAGCCAGTCGGTCGACCGGGCGCTCGGCATTCTGCCGTTGCTCGCGCGGGGGGCGGCGGACCTCGGGGAGGTCGCGCGGGAGCTGGACGTGCACAAGAGCACCGCGCTGCGCCTGCTGCGCACCCTGCACGCGCACGGGCTCGTCTACCGGCAGCCCGACGGGCGCTACCGGCTCGGCGCGCACCTCTTCGCGCTCGCCGCCGAGGCCGTCGAGAACCTGGACGTGCGCGAGATCGCCCACCCCCACCTCGCCGAACTCGGCGCCCGGACCGGGCACACGGTGCACCTGGCCGTCCACCAGGACGACGAGGTCGTCTACATCGACAAGGTCGACAGCCGCTACCCCGTCCGCATGTACTCGCGCATCGGCAAGCCCGTCCCGCTGACCGTCGCCGCCGTCTCCAAGGTGCTGCTCGCCGACCTGCCGGAGGCGGAGCGCCGCGCGCTGGCCGCGCGCATCGAGTACCCCCGCTACACGGCCCGGTCGGTGCCGGACGCCGATGCCTTCCTGCGCGAGCTGGCGCTCGTACGGGACCAGGGGTGGGCCGCCGATCTCGGCGGGCACGAGGATTCGATCAACTGCGTGGGCGCGCCCGTGCGCGGGGCCGACGGGCGGGTCGTGGCCGCGATGTCGGTGTCCGCTACCAATGTGGTCGTCTCCGCCGAGGAACTGCTCGACCTGCTGCCGCTGGTGCGGCGCAGCGCCGAGGTCATCGGCCGGGAGTACGCGGGTTCCGGGTCCCCGCCGGTCGACGAGGAGCGCTGACGCGGGCGGGGCGCCCCTCCCGTGGCGGAGGGGCGCCCCGTGCGGACGCGTGGACGCGCAAGTGCGTGGGCCGTGATCGTTACGCCTACGGGCAGTACTGCGCCGCCTTGCCGATCGAGCGGTACATGCAGTCGGCGTTCTCCAGGAGCTGGAGCACCGCGTCCTTGTTGCGCGCGGTCTCGCGGTCGATGACCTCGTCGGGCGGGTAGAACCCGCCGCCGCTGCCGGACTCGCCGGGGTACATCTCGAAGGTGTAGGTGAAGATCTTCTGCGCGCCCCACAGGTAGTCGTCGATCGTGCCGTCCGTGATGTACAGGTCGCTCGACTGCTCGGGGGTGTAGCCGTTGCTCGCGGCCATGCTGGTGCCGATCTTCTTGTAGACCGCGAGGTCGTCCGCCGTCAGGCCGGGGGCGGTGTCGTTGTAGGTCCAGCCGTAGGGCCACAGGACCAGCTGGCTGTAGGTGTGGAAGTCGATGGACGCCTTGATCTGCTGCTTGCCGCCGATGACCCGGCTGCGGGCGAAGTCCGCGACGACCTTGACCTCGGGGGCCGACTCGGCCGCGGCGCCGCGGTAGGTCTCGGAGCTCTTGCTGCTGCTGGAACCGCCGCAGCAGCCCCACTTGTAGTTCCAGTTGCGGTTCAGGTCGGTGCCGACGTAGGAGGAACCGGAGTTGGGCTGCCGGTTCTTGCGCCAGGACCGGTAGGAGCCGGAGGCGATGTCGTACTCGCCGCCGTCGGGGTTGAGGTCGGGAACCACCCAGATCTCGCGGCCGTTGACCATGTTGGTGATCCGGGAGTCGCTGCCGTACTTGGAGCCGAACTCCTTGAGCAGGTACAGGGCCATCTCGACGGTGAGGTGCTCGCGCGCGTGCTGGTGCGCGGTGAAGAGCACCTCGGGCTCGTTCTCGTCGGTCGCGACGTTGTCGCTGATCTTGATGGCGACGATGTCGCGGCCCTGGTAGGACTTCCCGATCACCTGCTTGCTCATGATGCCGGGATAGGCCGCGATGTCCTGGTCGATCTCGGCGTTCGCCTCGGCGTAGTTGTGGTACTTCGAGTCGGCCGAGGGGAAGTCGAAGGGGAGGGCGGCGATGCCGGGCATCGAGCGGTCCGGCGGGCCGGCCAGCGCGGTCAGTTCGTAGCCGCGGGCGCGCAGGGTCTTGGCCTGCATGGTGTCGGCGCTGACCACGACGGTGTGGTCGTCGACCTCGTCGATCGAGACGCCGGTCGCGAGCAGCGCCGTCCGGTCGACGGCGGAGGACGGGCCGTGGATGCGGTACTGGACGATCGCCTCGTCCTGGGTCTGGGTGGACGGCGTGGGCGGGGGCGAGGCCGTGGCCGCGCTCATGCCGTAGGCGGGTGCACCGAGCGCGAGCGCGAGCAGGGCCGCCGTGACGGCGGCCCTTCGGCGGGCGTGGAGCCGCATGCGTTCTCCTGGGTGGGGAGTGTGGGGGTAGCCGTGCGGACGCATGCAGCGTCCGCCCGTGGCATGTCCCGGTCAAGAGTCGGAAACCGGTCACGTGCCGGGATTCGGCCACCCCCACACGTACCCGCTACGGCAGGGCGTGGACGTGCGGACCCACCGCGTTGGACCAAGCGCTACCCGCTTTGGCGTCCCAGTTCGTCGACCAGGTCATCGCGCCGCGCAGGCCCGGGTAGGTCCTGGACGGCTTGAAGGAACCGCAGTTCGTGCCCTTGGCCAGGCAGTCCAGCGCGTTGTTCACGACGGTCGGCGAGACGTAGCCGCTGCCCGCGCCGCTCGGCGAGGCCGGGACGCCCAGGCCCACCTGCGAGGGGGCGAGGCCGCCCTCCAGCTGGATGCAGGCCAGCGCGGTGAGGAAGTCCACCGTGCCCTGGGAGTAGACCTTGCCGTCGCAGCCGTTCATCGAGCCGCTGTTGTAGTACTGCATGTTGACGACGGTGAGGATGTCCTTGACCGCCAGCGCCGTCTTGAAGTAGGCGCCCTGCGTCGACTGCATGTCGATGGTCTGCGGGGCCATGGTCAGGACGAAGGACGAGCCGGCCTTCTGGGCCAGGGCGTGCAGCGCCTGCGTCATGTAGGTCGGGTTGAGGCCGTTCTCCAGGTCGATGTCGATCCCGCTGAAGCCGTACTCCTGCATCAGGGCGTAGGCCGAGTTCGCCAGGTTGTTCGCCGAGGCGGAGTCGTTGACCGAGATGGTGCCCTTCTCGCCGCCGATCGAGAGGACGACCGACTTCCCGGCCGCCTTCTTCGCCGCGACGTCCGCCTTGAACTGGGCGACCGTGTAACCGCCGAGCCCGGCCGAGTCGAGGTTGAAGGCGATGGCGCCGGGCGTGGAGGTCGCGTCGGCGAAGGAGACCGCGATGATGTCGTACTGCGCCTGCACGTCGGAGAGCTTCTGGACGGTCGCGCCGTTGTTGAAGTTCTGCCAGTAGCCGGTCAGCGCGTGCTTGGGCACGGACGGGTTCGGGTTAGGGTCGCCCCCGCCGCCGGTGGTGGTGGCGCTGACGGGCGCCGAGCGCGGGCCCTCGCCCGCCTGGTTGTACGCGCTCACCTGGAGCGAGTACGTCGTGGACGCGGCCAGGTTCTGGAGCTGGGCGGAGGTGGCTCCGGTGACCGTCTTGACCCGGACGCCGTCCTGGTAGACGTGGTAGCCGCTCGCGCCGCTCACCGCGCCCCACGAAAGGGTGAGCGCGTTCTGGCTCTGGCCGGAAACCGCGAGCCCGGCCGGGGCGCCGGGGACCGAGGGGCCGGGGTCGGTGCCGCCGCCCCCGTCGGGCCCGAAGACGCTGAAGTCGTCGGCGTAGTAGGCCGGCTGGCCGTACCAGCCGTGCGTCCAGACGGTCACCTGGGTGGTGTTCGGGCCGGTGCTGAAGGTGGTGGAGAGCTTCTGCCAGCCGGAGCCCGAGCCGGGCGTCCAGGTGGAGACGTCCTGGGTGCCGGTGCCGGTCGCGCCGAGGTAGACGTAGGAGCCCTGGACCTGGGTGCTCAGGGTGTAGGTCGAGTTCGGCTTGACCGTGACGCTCTGGCTGCACTGCGCGTTGTCCTGGCCCGCCGGGGTCGCCTTGAGGGCGCCGGAGCCGGCGAAGACGGGGGAGGCGACGGCCGCGCCGGTGGAGCCGGTACAGCTCCAGCCGGAGAGACCGGACTCGAAGCCTCCGTTGCGGGCGACATTGACGTCGGCGGCCTGTGCGGTGCCGGTGGCCAGGGCGGTCAGGCCGGCGGCGGTGAGGGTGGTGGCGCCCAGCAGGGCGAGCGTGCGGATCCGGTTCACGGACGACTCCGGTGGGGGGAGTGGGATGGCGGGGAAGGGGAAAACGGTGGGGAGTTGGCGGGTGCGGGACACGTGGGGCGTCCCGCAGCCAAGTTGGTCCAGACCAATCCCGGTGTCAAGGGTCTGCGCGATCTGGCTGGAATTGATGCGCCGCGGGTTCCTTGTTGTCCGGGTTTTTGGCCACCTGTGACACGTGCCCGTGGCACGGGAATCGGCAAGGCCCTGCCCCGCCGGGGAGGACGCGGATATGGTGCTCGGGCAAGGGGGAAGCGCGTCGTCACGTGCGGTCGCGCGGCACGGGGGCGGACGCGAGGGCCGCGGCGACGCCCGGGGCGTACGGGGTGAACAGGGGGACTCGGATGCCGACCGCCATCGCTGTCACCAGTGCCGATCTGATGCTGCCCGCCCCCGACCGGCACACCCCCGCCGCGGCCGTCTTACGCCCGCCGGCGCAGCTGGACCTGGAGGGCTCGCTCGCCGAGACCGCGGCCCTGCTGGAGCGGCACGGGCACGTGGTGGCCGTCGTACCGTCCTGGCTGCCGGTCACCACCGTCCGCCGGCTGCACACCGTACGGGCCATCCTGGAAAGCGACCGGATCGCGCTCGTCGGCACCGATCTCCCGCCGCTCGGCGCGGCCCTGCTGGTGCGTCAGCTGCGCCAGCTCAGCGTGTGCGACTTCAGCCCGGGGGTCATCGCCTCCGCGGCCCGGCTGCTCTCCCACTACATCTACGCGGGCGCCCTGCTGGGGAGCGTGGCCAAGCTCGACCGGATCCCCGTCGGCCTCAAGGCGCACGCCAAGTCCTGGAGCCCCGGAGCCCAGTTCGCCGTACTCGCCCACCCCGAACCGCACCTGGTCAGACTCGGCTCCTCCGGCGGGGGCGGCGGGGCGCACGGCGCGGGAGCGGCCGCCCTGCCGCCCGGACCCGGCTTCGCCACCCACCTCCTCTTCGCCCGGGGCCAGCTCGCCTCCGACTGGGTCACCGCCGAACTCGCCCCGGCCTGGCAGGTGCAGGGGGTGCTGGAGAACCCGCTGCCCGCCGACTCGCCCGCCTGGTGGGCCACCGGCAAGCTCGTCGAGTTCGCCGCGGCCATCCCCGACATCGCCATGCTCTACCAGCTGGTCGCCTCCGTCCGCCGCGAGCAGTGCCGCTGGTGCGGGGCCGAACTCATCGGCGACCGCTGCGGATTCTGCGCCGCCCCGCTCGTCGCCCCACCCGCCGCCGTCCCCGGAGCCCGCTCCGGGAACGGCCCCGCGTCCCGTCCCAGATCCTGACCGGCCCGAACGACGAACGACGAGGTAGTCCCGGCCATGAACTCACGCCAGCGCCGCGGCGTCATCCTGCTGCTCCTGTCGGTCCTGTGCGCCCTCGGCGCCATCGCCGGGGTGCTGATGGTGATCGGCGACGTCAACTCGAAGGTCGGCCCCGAGGTGGTGGCGTACCGGGCCAAGGGCGACATAGCGCCCTACAGCCCGTTGAACGCGGGCCAGTTCGAGGAGATCAAGGTGCCCAGGCGCTGGCTCTCCACCACCGCCGTCACCGACCTGGGCGCGGTCCGGGACAAGATCGCGCTCACCACCCTGCGCAAGGGCTCGCTGCTCCAGAGCGACATGGTGGTCGACAAGCCGCAGCTCCAGCCCGGGGAGCAGGAGATCGCCATCATGATCGACGCGGCGACGGGAGTGGCCGGAAAGATCTACTCCGGCGCCAAGGTCAACATCATCGCCACCTTCAAAGGCGCCAAGGAAGCCGACCCCGCCCGCTCGGTGATCATCGTCGCCAGTGCCCGCGTCATCAACGTCGGCAAACTGACCTCCCTCGACAAGGACGGCAACCGCACCGGACCGGCCGAGGTCGTCCCGATCACCTTCGCCCTGAACACCAAGGACACCCAGCGCGTCGCCTACGCCGAGTCCTTCGCGGCGCACGTCCGCCTGGCCCTCGTGGCCCCCGGCACCGAATCGGTGCCCGCCCCGAGCGACCGCACGTACACCCTCGACGGGGACAAGTGAGGCCCGGATGACCACCCGAATCCTCCCCGCGGTCAGCGACCCGGACGCCGCCCGCTCCATCATCACCCTGCTCAGCCAGCTCCCCGAGGCCGAGCCGGCCGCTCCCGTGCCCGACTCCACCTCGCTCCTGGACACCCTCGCCCGGCTGGCCGCCGAGTCCCTGGACGAACTGCCCGAGGTGGTGCTCGTCCACGAACGGATCGGCCCCGTCCCCGCCCTGGAACTGATCCGCGAAGTGGCCCTGCGCTTCCCCGCGGTCGGCGTCATCCTGGTCAGCTCCGGCGCGGGCCCCGGCCTCTTCTCCGCCGCCATGGACTCCGGTGCGCGCGGACTGATCGGGCTGCCGCTGGCCTACGAGGAACTCGCCGCCCGGGTCCAGGCCGCCGCCCAGTGGTCCGTGGGCGTACGCCGCCACCTGGGCCGCGGACCGGACGTGCTGCCCGGCCCCGGCGGCCGGGTGGTCACGGTCACCGGAGCCAAGGGCGGGGTGGGCACCACCTTCACCGCCGTCCAGTTCGCGCTGGCCGCGGCCGCCTCCGGGCGGCGCACCGCGCTGGTCGACATGGACCTCCAGGCGGGTGACGTGGGCTCGTACCTGGACGTGCAGTTCCGGCGCTCGATCGCCGACCTCGCCGGGATCCAGGACATCTCGCCGCGGGTGCTCCAGGACGCCGTGTACGACGACCGCTCCGGCCTCGCCCTGCTGCTGGCCCCCGGCGAGGGCGAGCGCGGCGAGGAGGTCGACGAACGGGCCACGCGCCAGATCGTCGGCGCCCTGCGCGGCCGCTACGACCTCGTCGTCATCGACTGCGGCAGCCAGCTGACCGGAGCGAGCGCCACCGCGGTGGAGGGCGCGGACGTGGCGGTCCTGGTCACCACCCCGGACGTGGTCGCCGTACGCGGCGCCAAGCGGATGGTGCGGATGTGGGAACGGCTCCAGATCCGCAAGGCGGAGGAGACCTCCCTGGTCGTCAACCGCTGGACCCGGCACACCGAGATCCAGCCCCCGCTCATCCAGAAGATCACCAAGACCAGGCCCACCCGTACCCCGGTCCCCGCGGCCTTCAAGGAACTCCAGGCCGTCGTCGACGCGGGCCGCGTCCAGGACCTCGACAACCGCTCCACCGTCAAGCAGGCCCTGTGGACCCTGGCCGGGGAACTGGGCCTGCTGACCGCCGCCGACGCCGAGGAGCCCGCGGCCGCCCCCGGCGGCGCCCTCGCGGTGCGCGGGGGCGGCGCAATGACCCGGCTCCGCGGCGGCGACCGGGGCGCGCTCGGACCGTGGCGGCGCCGGGGCGGGGAGGGCTGAGGCGTGCGCGCCGGGGGGCGCGGGCCGGGCGGACGGTTCGAGCGGGGCGACCGGGGGCAGGTGGCCATCGAGTTCCTGGGGACGGTCCCGCTGATCCTGCTGCTGGTGGTCGCGGTGTGGGAGTGCGTGCTGATCGGCTACGCCTTCTCGCTCGCGGGCAACGCGGCGGACGAGGCGGCCCGCGCGGGCGCGGCCCGCGGCGACGGCGCGTGCGCGGCCGCGGCCGGCCGGCACATCGGCGGCGCCTGGGGGATGAAGGCCGACTGCGGGACCTCCGGCGACATCTACAAGGCGACCGTCACCCTCAAGCTCCCGGTGCTCATCCCGGGGCTGAACATCGACGTCCCCCTCGTCGGCGAGGGCGGCTCGGCCAGGGAGAGCGCGAGGTGAGGAGGGCGATGAAGGGGTACCGGATCAGGGGCCGCGCCGACCGTGGCCAAGTGGCCCTCGAATACATCGGGTTCGTGCCCATCGTGCTGTTCGTCGGGCTCTGCGGCATCCAGCTGGGCTGGATCGGCTACGTCCACGAGCAGGCCGACACCGCCGCCCGGACGGCCGCCCGCGTGGAGGCCCGTACCGGCGGGGGCGGCGAGGCGGCGGGCCGGGCGGCCATCAGCGGTGGCCTCGCCTCCCGGGCGGCCATCACGGTCTCCAAGAACGCCGACGCGGTGACGGTGACGGTGACGATCTCCGTGAACTCCATCGTGCCCGGGCTCGACGTCCCCGACGCCACCCGCACCGCGGTCATGCCCAACGACGACCCGAAGGTGACCGCACCATGAGCCTGCGATCCCGGGTCGGCACCCCCGACGACAGCCGCGGTCCCCGCGAGGACGGCCGCCTGGTCTCCGCGTACCGCGCCAAACTGCTGGAGGAGATCGACCTCGCCGAGATGTCCGCGCTCGCGCCCGCCGAGCGCCGGGCGCGCCTGGAGCGCGTGCTCGGGCACATCATCAGCCGCGAGGGACCCGTCCTGTCCACCGTCGAGCGCGCCCAGCTGATCCGCCGGGTCGTCGACGAGGCCCTCGGACTCGGCGTGCTCGAACCGCTCCTCGAAGACCCCTCGATCTCGGAAATCATGGTCAACGGACCCGACCAGATCTTCGTGGAGCGCGGCGGCCGGGTCGAGCGGCTCCCGCTGCGCTTCGCCTCCCACGAGCAGCTGATGCAGACCATCGAGCGGATCGTCTCCACCGTCAACCGCCGCGTGGACGAGGCGAATCCGATGGTCGACGCCCGGCTGCCGAGCGGAGAGCGCGTCAACGTCATCATCCCGCCGCTCTCCCTGACCGGCGCCACGCTCACCATCCGCCGCTTCCCGCGCGCCTTCACCCTGCACGAGATGATCGGCCTCGGTTCGCTCGACGAGCAGATGCTGCTCCTGCTGTCGGGGCTGGTCCAGGCGAAGATGAACGTGATCGTCTCCGGGGCCACCGGCACCGGCAAGACCACGCTCCTCAATGCCCTCTCCGGGCTGATCCCCGAGGGCGAACGGATCATCACCATCGAGGACTCCGCCGAACTCCAGCTCCAGCAGCCGCACGTGATCCGCCTCGAATCGCGCCCGGCGAACGTCGAGGGCAAGGGCCGCATCACCATCCGCGACCTCGTCCGCAACTCCCTGCGCATGCGCCCCGACCGCATCATCGTCGGCGAGGTCCGCGGCGGCGAGACCCTCGACATGCTCCAGGCCATGTCCACCGGCCACGACGGCTCCCTCGCCACCGTCCACGCGAACAGCTCCGAGGACGCCCTGATGCGCCTCCAGACCCTCGCGTCCATGTCGGAGGTCGAGATCCCCTTCGAGGCGCTCCAGGACCAGATCAACAGCGCCGTCAACATCATCGTCCAGCTGACCCGCTTCGCCGACGGCTCCCGCCGGATCACCGAGATCTCCGTCCTCGACTCGCACGGCCGCGAACCCTTCCGGATCACCACGGTGTGCCGGTACGCCGCCCAGCCGCCGGGGCCGGACGGCCGCGTCCTCGGGTACTTCGAGTACCGCCCGCTGCCCCGCCGGGTCGCGGACCGGCTGTACATGAACAACCAGCCGGTGCCGCAGGCCTTCGGTGTGGCGGAGAGCGCCGGCGGCCCGGCGCCGTACGGGGCGCGTGTGTCCCACCCGTCCCAAGCGCGCCCCGCACCGCACGAGTTGACGTACCCGCACGATCCGCTCGATCCGCTCGACCCCCGGACGATCCTGTGAACACTCTCGTGCTCCTGACCCTCGGAGCCACCCTGCTGGCCGGCCTGCTGGTCGTCCTCGGCGCGCACGCGTACGCCGCCGGACGCGCCCAGCGCGCGGCCCTCGTCGAACGGCTCTCGGCGAGCGGCGAACCCCCGCCCACCGGGCGCCGGCGCCGCTTCCGCGCCGTCGACCGCAGGCTGCGCACGACCTCGCTCGGCCGCCGCATCGAGCGGAAGCTCGCCACGACCGGGCTCGACCTGACCCCCGGCGAGTTCTTCGTCGCCGTCCTGGCCGGCGTCGCGGGCGTCTGGCTGCTCTCCGCCGCCTTCCTCGCCCCCTTCTTCGGCCCCGTGGCCGGCCTGACCGGCCTCTGGGCGGCCAACGCCTTCCTGAACTGGCAGCGTGCCCGGCGCACCGAGCGCTTCATCAACCAACTCCCCGAGCTGGCCCGGATCCTGGCCAACGCCACCCAGGCGGGCCTGGCCCTGCGCACCGCCATCGGCCTCGCCGCCGAAGAGCTGGAGGCGCCCGCGGGCGAGGAACTCTCCCGGGTCGCGGACCGGCTGGCCGTCGGGCACTCCATCGAGGAGGCCCTGGGGGAGATCGCCGAACGGCTGCCCTCGCGCGAGCTGATCGTCCTGGTGTCCACGCTGGTGCTGTCCGCGCGGGCGGGCGGCGCCATCGTCGGCAGCCTGCGCAACCTGACGGTGACCCTGGAGCAGCGCAAGGAGACGCGGCGCGAGATCCGCACCCAGCTCTCGCAGGTCACGGTGACCGCCTACCTGGTGCCCGCGATCGGCCTGGCGTCGCTGCTGCTGGTGGACGCGATGATGCCGGGCGCGCTGGACCGCATGACCGGCGCGTTCATCGGGCAGAGCGCGGTGCTCGTCGCGCTCGGCCTCTTCGCCCTGGGCTTCGTCCTCATCCGCCGCCTGTCCAAGATCGACGTGTGAGGGCCGCCGGATGACTTCCCCCACGAGTGTCACGCTGTCCGCCGCGGTGGCGGCCACCGGGTGGATCGGGCCCGTACTGGCCTTGGTCGTCGGCCTGTGCGTCTTCGGCGCCTTCCACGGCCTGCGGCTCTACCGCGCCGACACCGCGCTCCCCACCGACCTGGCCCTCGCCCTGGAGGTCGGCGCCTCCCGCACCACCGCCGTCGGCTCCCTCGTCGACCGGCTGGGCATCCGCTGGGCGCCGCTGGTGCTGCGCCTGATGGGCCGGGAGCGGGTGGCCCGCAAGCGCCGCCAGATCGACATGGCGGGCAACCCGGCCGGCCTGACCATCGACCGCTACGCGGCGCGCCGCGCGGTGTACGGGGCCCTCGGCGCCCTCGGCGCCTTCGCGATGCTGATCAACGGCCAGCTGGTCGCCGCGCTGCTGATGGTCGCGTTCGGGCTGTTCTGGATCGAGGTCGGCCTGTGGTCGGCGATCCGGGTCCGGCGCGACCACATCGAACGGATCCTGCCCGACTTCCTCGACGTCCTCGCCGTCGTGGTCAGCGCCGGACTCGGCTTCCGGCAGGCGCTGGAACGCGTCGCGGACAAGTACGAGGGCCCGTGGGCCGACGAGGTGCGCATCACCCTCCAGCAGATGAACATGGGCGTCAGCCGCCGCCAGGCCTTCGACGAACTGCGCCGGCGCAACGACTCGGAACAGGTCGCGCAGTTCGTCACCGCGCTCCAGCAGGGCGAGGAACTCGGCTCGCCGATCGTCGACACGTTGATCGCGATCGCCGAGGACATGCGCCGTACCGACGCCCAGAACGCCCGCCGCCGGGCCGCCCGCGCGGTGCCCAAGGCGACCTTCGCCGTCACGATGTTCATGCTGCCCGGCACGCTGATCCTGCTGGTCTGCGGCTTCGTCTACGGGGCGAACGTCGACTTCGGCGCGATCCTGGGGGGCGGGTGAGGGCCATGGCCGCACTGTCGTTCACGGGGCCGCCGCCGCGGTCCGGCGCGGCGGGCGCGCGCGGGCGTTACGGGGCCGCCCGCGGGCCCGGGGGCGGCCCGCCCCCGCCCGTCCCGCTCCCCCTCCAGGTGAACGCGCTCCAGGCCCTGTGCCGCCAGGTCTTCGCCTTCCGGCTGGTGATGATCGCCCTCGGCGCCCCGCTCGCGCTCGCCCGCACCGCGCCCGGGCTGCCGCTGTGGCTGGTCTCGGGGGCGCTGCTGAGCGTGTTCATGTTCTCGTACGGCCTGTTCCGCGACTGGGAGCGCTTCGGTCCGCTGCTGCTGCGCCACCCCTGGCTGCTCGCGGTGGACATGACCGTCAGCGCGCTGCTGCTGATCACCGCCGGGCCCGAATCCCCGGTCGGCTTCGTCGCGGTGTGCACCCCGCTGCTCGCCGGGCTGGTGCACGGGTGGCGCGGCTCGGCCCTGTACGCGGCCTTCCAGGCGGTGGCCGTGGCCGCACTGGCCCACCACCTGCCCGCCGCCTCGGCCCTGGCCACCCTGTGCCTGCTGGCGGGCGCGGCCGGATCCGGCCTGCGCGGCCTGCTGCTGCGCGTCGGCGAGGCGGGGCGCGCCCTGACCGAGACCCGGGCCCGGCTGGCGGTGGCGGAGGCGGTCCGCGACGAACGCGCCCGGCTGGCACGGGAGATGCACGACTCGGTGGCCAAGACCCTGCACGGCTTGGCCCTGGCGGCGGACGCCCTGGGCCGGACCACCGACCCGGAGGCGGTCCGCGGCCAGGCCGCCCTGATCGCCCACGCCGCCCGGCGCGCGGCGGCGGAATCCCGCGAGCTGCTGTGCGACCTGCGCGCGGCGGACACCGCGCCCGGAGTGCCGTTGGGCAGGGAACTGGCCGCCTGCGCGGCGGAGTTCGAGGCGGTGTCCGTGGCCGTGGCGCCGGACCTGCTGCCGGACTGCCCCGCGCGGGTACGCCGTCACCTGCTGGCCATCACCGCGGAGGCCCTGGAGAACAGCCGCCGCCACGCGGGGGCGACCCGGACCACGCTGACCGCGTCCGTCACCGGGGGCCTGCTCACGCTCGCGGTCCGGGACGACGGCCGCGGCCCCGCCGCGGACACGACCCCGGCGGCACTGCGCTCGGCCGGCCACTTCGGCCTGCTGGGCATGCGGGAACGCGCGGCGGCGATCGGCGCGGACCTCGTCATCGCCCGCGCCGCCCCGGCGGGCACGGAGGTCCGGGTGACGCTGGCGGTGCCGGGGGCTTGGGCGGGGGCGGGGGCCCGGCCGGTGGCGGGCGCGGGCGCGGCGTCGGCTGCGGCCGAGGTGTCGGGGGAGGGCCCGGGATGACACCCCCCGCGACCCCCCTGCGGGTCCTGATCGCGGACGACAACGCGGTCGTCCGGGCGGGCCTGGCCGCGCTGCTGGCCACGCACGAGGACCTCCACGTGGTGGCGGAAGCGGCCGACGGCCGCGGCGCCCTGCACCTCACCCGCCTCCACCGCCCGGACGTGGTCCTGCTGGACGTCCGGATGCCGGGCGTGGACGGCATCTCCGCCCTTCCCCACCTGGTCCGGCTGGCGCCGGTGCTGATGCTGACGTACAGCCGGGAGTCCGACGTCATCCGCGAATCGCTCCTGCTGGGAGCGGCGGGCTACCTGGTCCACGGCGAATTCACCCCGGACCAGCTGACCTCGGCGATCCGCGACGCCCACGGCGGGCGGGCGAACTTCACTTCGACCCCGTCGAGCATCCTGCTCGCGGACCTCCGGGGGTCTTCGCAACAGCAACGAACTGTGGCACAGTCTTCGATACAGCCCCACAACCACAGCACGCACGGCCTGAGTTCGAGGGAGGTGGAGGTCATGGACCTGATCGCATCCGGGATGAGCAACCAGCAGATCGCCGCCACCTGCTTCATCAGCGAGAAGACCGTCAAGAACCACATCAACCGCATCTTCGCGAAGCTCCACAGCACCACCCGCAGCGAAGCCATAGCTCGCTGGCTGGGAACCGCCCGTCCAGGAGTGACCGGCCATGGGTAGACGCCGAGCGCATTGGGCCCGTAATTGGGCCCCGGGACCCTTGGGCTCCCCCACCCCCACGCCGTACGGTCCGCAAATCGACAGCGGCACCGGACCGGGAGGGAACGCCCATGCCGAACAGCATGCTGCTCAAAGTGTGGATCGAGGCGAGGCTTCGGATGACGGACAGGAACGAGGGGGACCGGGGACAGACGGCCTTCGAGTACCTGGGCATCATCCTGGTAGTCGTAGTGATCATCGGCGCGATCGTCGGGTCGGGCATCGGGACGGCGATCACGGACCGCATCGCGGCTGCGGTCGCGGCCATCACGGCGGGTGGCGGCTGACGGTCGTGCATGCTTCCGGCGACCGAGGGCAGGCCTTCCCGATCTACATCGTGACGGTGGCGGGTCTGCTCTTCGCCGCGTTCGCCTTCTTCGCCATCAGTCAGGCCGCCGTGGTCCGCAGCGGTGCCCAGAAGGCCGCGGACGCGGCGGCGCTGGCTGCCGCGGGGGATGCCCGGGATCATCTGGTGCCAGGCCTGGACTTAACGAAGCTCAAGCCGGAGGAGTGGGGAAGGCTGCTCGACGGCCGCCTCTTCGACGCGGCGGGGGCCTGTGCGGCTGCCGCCGATTTCGCGGCGAGCAACGGCGCGACGGCCAGCTGTGAATCGGCACTTCCGAGCTTCACGGTCGAGGCGACGACGAACGCCGGGGTGGGGAGTTCCGTGGTCCCGGGCATTTCCGGGACAAGAGGAACTGCCAAGGCGACGGCGCGCATCGAGCCTCGGTGCACTCTGGGCTCCGAGCCGGTCCCAGGTGGTGAACCTCCCTCGGACGGGAGCCCGCCGCCGAAGTCGGATCCCGTCGACATCCGGTGCAGGGGAGGGAACGTCATCCACCTGGACCCATCAAAACCGGACCCGTGGCGCACGTTGGCGAGGAGCCTCTTCGACGTGCGCCTGGTCCACTGACTGCCAACGAGAGACAGGAAAGCGGCGTAGATGAGCATGCGGCACACGGTGAAGGTCCGCAGGGGAGCGACTGTCGCGGTTGCGGCGGTCTTGGCCCTCACGCTGGCCGGATGCGGCGGCGAGGACGACAAGAAGCCGCAGGGCGACGCGAAGCCCTCCACCGCTTCCTCTCAAAGCGGACCCTCGAAGAAGCCCACCGCAAGCGCAACTCCGAGTGCCGAGCCGACCGAGGTGCTCGCCACGTCGAACGGGGATCCCGGCATCGTCCTGACGGTCAATTCGGCCGTGCGCGACCAGGGCGGATTCATCACGGTGAGCGGCCAGATCAAGAACAACGGTGCTCAGGTGTTCACCAAGGTCACGGCTTGGCGTGGGGACGAGAAGAACGCCAGCGGCACCTCCGTCGCCGGTGCCACGTTGGTCGACAAGGCCGGCAAGAAGCGCTACTACGTGCTCAGGGACACCGAGAGTCGTTGCCTGTGCACGACCGGCATCACGCGGATCGAACAGGGCGCGACGATCCCGTTCTTCGCCCAGTTCCCCGCACCCCCCGCCAACACCACGGAGGTCGACTTCAACCTCCCCACCTTCGCCACGGCCACCATCAAAATCTCCGGGTGACCCCATGACCACACACGCACGCACACGCACAGGCCACCGCGCGGCCGCCGCCACCACCCTGACGGTGGTGATCATCGCCGGGGCGCACCTCCTCGGCGCGACGAGCGCCCACGCCGACGACAGGCCGAGCCCCCCGCCCGGGACCACCGCACCCCCCGGCACCGCGCCCAGCGGCACCACCCCGCCCGGCACCGCCCCATCCGGCACCACCCCGCCCGGCGCGAGCCCCACCGGCACCGTGCCCCCCGGCACAGAGGCGTCCAGTGCCGCGCCCGTGCCCATCGACTCCAACTCGCCCGGGCTCAAGATTCCGCAGGGCGGCACCCTCGCGCCCGCCAAGGTGCTCGACATCGCCGAGGTGGTGGAAGACCTCGGCGGGGAGCAGCGGCGTCAGGAGACCAACCAGAACGTCATGATGGCGCTCCAGTCGGAGGTGCTCTTCCCCGAGAACAGCGCCGTCTTCAACGCCCAGGCCGCGGCCCGCATCCTGGCCATCGCGAACGAGATCAACCAGCAGAAGGCCACCCGCGTCCGCGTCTTCGGCTTCACCGACGACCAGGGCAGCTACGAGCACGGCCAGGAGCTCTCCAAGCAGCGCGCCGACGCCGTGCACGCCGAGCTGGCCAAGACGGTCACCAACCCGGCCGTCGTCTTCGACATCCGCGGGTACAGCGAGGACTACCCGATCGCCGACAACGGCACCGAAGAAGGCCGGAAGAAGAACCGCCGCGTGGAGATCACCTTCCCCCGCGGCAGCGACAAGTAGCGGCCCGGGACCGGACCCGGACCCCGCCCCGGCTCCCGGCCCCGCCCGCCCCTACTGGTGCTGGTGCGCCCGCGTGATCAGGTCCGTGGCGACCTCCAGGGCGGCCAGCCGTGTCTCCTCCGGATCGGCCTCCACGTGCTGGAGGAACATCATCCCCGCGTGCAGGGTGAAGATCGCGCTGACGCAGCGCACCTGGTCCGGGAGCGGGGCGTCCTCCGTGCGCAGCAGTTCGACCATCGTCAGCATCCGCTTCTTGACGATCTCGCCGATGCTCAGCTCGCGCATCGTCGCCTGGTTCTCCTGCATGAAGCGGTACAGCTGCGCGCCCGAGCACATCGCCTCGCTGTAGCGGCGCAGCATCTCCTGCTTCGTCGCCAGGGTGCGGGGCTGCTCCCCGGCCCAGGCGATCAGCTCGTCGATCGGGCGCGTCGTGTCCTCGAAGATGCTGATCAGGATCTCCTCCTTGGTCTTGAAGTGGTAGTACAGCGCCGCCTTCGTGACCTCGAGCCGCTCCGCGATCTCCCGCAGCGACGTCTTCTCGTACCCCTGCTCGGCGAAGAGCTCCAGTGCGACGTCCTGGATGAGCTGGCGCGTGTTGCCACGGCGCGGCTGCGGACTGCTGCTGGACATGGGGCACGCTCCAATTACTTACTTGACGCCCGGCTAGTTACGGGTCTACTTTCCCCAGTGTAGTGAACTAGTCGGGCGGCAAGTAAGTGCCCGGGCACCATGGGGAGTGGGACGGACATGAGCAAGACATCGCAGGCAGAGCCCGGAGCGGAGGCGGCGGTGACCCCGGACGGGCCCAAGCCGCGCAGTGTGCGCGTCGTACTGCTCGCGCTCATGATCGCCATGCTGTTGGCGATGCTGGACAACATGATCATCGGTACGGCCATGCCGACCATCGTCGGCGAGCTGGGCGGGCTGGAGCACCTCTCCTGGGTGGTCACTGCCTACACCCTCGCCACCGCCGCCTCGACCCCCATCTGGGGCAAGATCGGCGACATGTACGGACGCAAGGGCTCGTTCCTCACGTCCATCGTGATCTTCCTGATCGGCTCCGTGCTCAGCGGCATGGCCCAGAACATGGGCGAGCTGATCGGCTTCCGCGCGATCCAGGGCCTCGGCGCCGGCGGTCTGATGGTCGGCGTCATGGCCATCATCGGTGACCTCATCCCGCCCCGCGAGCGCGGCAAGTACCAGGGCATGATGGCCGGCGTGATGGCCCTGGCCATGATCGGCGGTCCGCTGATCGGCGGCACCATCACCGACCACTGGGGCTGGCGCTGGTCCTTCTACATCAACCTGCCGCTGGGCGTGATCGCCCTCGCGATGGTCACCGCCGTCCTGCACCTGCCCAAGAAGAAGACGCAGGGCAAGATCGACTACCTGGGCGCGGCGCTGCTCACCCTCGCGATCACCTCCACCGTGCTGGTCACCACCTGGGGCGGCACCGAGTACGGCTGGGGCTCCGCCGAGATCATCGGCCTGATCGCCGTCGGCGTCGTCTCCATCGCCGCCTTCCTCTACGTCGAGACCCGCGCCGCCGAGCCGGTCATGCCGCTGCACATCTTCCGCAACCGCAACTTCACCCTCATGTCGGTGATCGGCTTCCTGACCGGCTTCGCGATGTTCGGCGGCGTGCTCTACCTGCCGCTCTTCCAGCAGTCCGTGCAGGGCGCCTCGGCCACCAACTCGGGCCTGCTGCTGCTGCCCATGCTGCTGTCCATGATGGTCGTCTCGCTCATCGCGGGCCGCATCACCACCAGCAGCGGCAAGTACAAGATGTTCCCGATCGCGGGCGGTGCCCTGATGGTCGTCGGGCTGTTCCTGCTCTCGCAGATGGACACCGGCACCAGCCGCCTGGTCTCCGGCGTCTACATGGCGGTCCTCGGCGCCGGCCTCGGCTTCCTGATGCAGATCACCATGCTCGTGGCGCAGAACAGCGTCGAGATGAAGGACATGGGCGTCGCGTCCTCCTCGGCGACCCTCTTCCGGACGCTCGGCGGCTCCTTCGGCGTGGCCCTGATGGGCTCGCTCTTCACCAGCCAGGTCACGCAGACCATGACCGACCGGCTCGGCCCCGCCGCCGCCGCGAAGTCCGGTTCCGCGCAGCTCGACGCGGCGCACCTGGCGCAGCTCCAGCCGGTGGTCCGCGAGGCGTACCAGCACGCGGTGGCCGCCGGTACGCACTCCGCGTTCCTGCTCGGCGCGGCCATCGCGCTGATCGGCTTCGTCGCGGCCTGGTTCGTCAAGGAGGTGCCGCTGCGCGGCGCCGGCCCCGCGACGGGCGGCTCCAAGGACGGCGACGCGGACCAGGGCGCCGCGGCCGCGGCCGCGCAGGCCTCCCTGGCCCACTGACACCCGCAGCATGGCGAAAGGCCCGGCTCCGCGGAGGGAAACCTCCGCGGAGCCGGGCCTTTCGCCATGCCCCCGGCCCGCCCCCGGCCCGCCCCCGGCCCCGTCCCTGACACGCCGTCGGGTGGCGAACGGGTGAGGGTCGGCCCCCGCCCGGCGCCCCCGGTGTTCCCTGGTCGCGCGGGTAGGCGCACACCGGTGGACCGTGCGCACGCGGACCGTCCGTACGCCCACCCGTAGCCGTGTCACAGCCGTGCCGCGGCGGTGCCCGTACCCGTGTCCGTACGCCGACCAGGAGGCCCCCCGTGACCATCGCCCCCGAGCAGCTGACCGACCCCACCGTCCGCGCCTTCGTCACCGCCGTGAACGCGGGTGACAAGGAGGCGGTCCTCGCGCTCCTCACCCCCGACGCGACCATGTCCGACGACGACGCGGAGCGCGACCTGCGGCAGTGGACCGACAAGGAGATCTTCGACTCGAACGGCCACATGGACGTCGAGTCCGAGTCCGCCAACGGACACAACATCGTCGTCGACTACCGCAACTCCACCTGGGGCGAGATGCGGACCTCCTGGCGGTTCGAGATCACGCCCGAGGGCCGGATCCGCCGCTTCGAGACCCGTCAGGCCTGAGCCGCGGCCCGGGCCGCCTCCAGCACCGCCGCCGTCAGCGGCCCGTTCTCCGCGCCCAGGCCGCCCGGGAAGCCGAAACGGCGGCGCGTGTACCCGTACGCCACCCCGGTCACCGGATCGGCGAAGCCCAGCCCGCCCGAGGCCCCGCAGTGGCCGAAGGCCTGCGGCCCCACCTGCGGCTGCCGCTCGAAGCCCAGACCGAAGTGGTCCTTCTCCGGGGTCACCCGGTCCTCGCCCGGGGTGTGCAGCCGCGCGAACTCCGCCGCGGTCTCCGGCGTCAGCAGCGCGGGCCGCCCGGCCTGCTCGCCGATCGCCGCCGCGTACATCCCCGCGACGCCGCGCGCCGAGCCGACGCCGCCCGCCGACGCGGGTCCCCGCGACTTCACCGCGGGGTGGTTCGCGTAGGCCACCAGGTCCATCGGCGGCCTGACGTGCCAGTTGAACGCGGTCTCCATCAGCTCCGGCGGCAGCGGGCTGCCCGCCAGCGCCGCGATCCCCTCGGCCGTCGGCACCTGCCGCAGCACCGGCTTCCAGCGCGGCTCCAGCTCCGCCGGGAAACCGATGTAGAGGTCCAGTCCGTAGGGCGCGCGGATCCGCTCCTCGTAGATCTGCGCCAGCGTCCTGCCGGTCGCCCGGCGCACGACCTCACCGGTCAGCGCGCCGATCACGAAGGCGTGGTAGCCGTACGCCGTTCCCGGCTCCCAGTACGGCTCCTGCGCCGCGAGCCGGGCCGCGATCAGCGCGTCGTCGGCGACCTCGTCCAGGGTGAAGCCCTCCGGCGTGTTGATCAGACCGGCCTGGTGCGAGACCAGCTGGCGCAGCGTGAGGCGCTCCTTGCCGTATCCGGTGAACTCCGGCCAGTACCCCGACACCGGCCGCTCCAGGTCCAGTACGCCGTCCTGCACGAGCAGGGCCACCACCAGGTGCGCCGCGCCCTTGGTGATCGAGTAGACGCCGGTCAGGGTGTCCGCCCCGGTGTCCTCGCCCGCCCACAGGTCCACCACGCGGCGGCCCCGGTGGTGCACCGCCAGCTGCGCCTCGGGGGAGACGGCGGTACCCGTCGTGAAGGCCGCGAACGCCTCCCGCACCCGCTCCCAGCCCGCCGCCACCGTTCCGTGCACCTCTACCGCCATGCCGTCCCCCTGTGTGGTCCGCGGGCCGTGGCCCGTGGTGCGTCGGTCCGCCGGTTCGCCCGCCGGTCCTTCAGCAGCGCAACGGGGTCCGGTGGGGTCATATTCCTGGCGCGCCGCGATGCGTCACCTCGGCGCGCTCCCGTACGGGTGAACGCGTGCCCGGCGTCGTTCCGGCCCGGCGCGAGGGCCCGTTGGGCAGCGCATGAAGCGCACCCGTATCGCCGCTCTCGCCCTGGCCACCGCCGCCGCGGCCCTCGCGCCCGTCCTCGTGGAGGCCTCGGCGGCCGAGGGCACGTCCTTCCTCCAGGACCCGGCCGGCGGCGAAAAGACGATGAAGACCCGGTGGACCAAGGACGAGATGCACAAGCTGGAGGCGCAGTTCCGCTTCCACCCCGGGATCCAGTACAAGACGACGGCCGCCCCCGGGCCCGCCGGCGCCCCGGAGTGGGAGACGAAGAAGGCCGACCCCAAGACGCTGGCCTGGCAGCCGAAGTTCGAGTTCGCCTGGGCGGTGTCGGACTCCACGCTGGTGAAGAAGGCGGTCACCACCAAGAACGGCAAGCACCCCATCACCCTGTACGCGGTGGTGCGCCGGGCCGACGGCACCACGGCGGCGCAGGTGACGAGCGACTCCAAGAGCCGCCCGGCCACCGGCCGCGCCACGGTCGAGGGGAACCAGCGCATCGCCTGTGACACGGGCGAGTACACGGTCGAGTGGAAGGCCACCCGCTCGGGTTACGGCACCCTCGGCGGCAGCCTGCGCTGGGACTCCAGCTGCGAGCAGTACCGCACGGCCTTCGCCGGCAACAACGGGCGGCACTAGCCGGTCGTCGTCGCCCTCAGCGCTGCTTCGAGGACTCGCGGGCTTTTTGCGCGATGGCCTCCAGGACGCCCTTCGGGTCGCCGGACGGATCCACGGCGTGGCCGATGTTGCGTTTGATGGTGTCGCTGACCGTCACCCAGGTGGGGTCGTTGACCGGGTAGAGCTGGGCACCGCGCAGGGCGGTCAGGAACTGCTCGTCGCCCTTGTCGAGGCCGCCGCCGGCCGGGGTGCGGGAGGCGGAGATGGTGGACGGCAGCAGGTGGTAGCGGTTCGCGAAGTCGCTCAGGTTCTTGTCCTGGTAGACGAAGTCCAGGAACCGGCCGATCTGCTCGCGGTGGCCGTTCTGCTTGAAGGCCATCATCCAGTCGGCGACACCGACCGCCGGCGGCGTCTCGCCGTTGCCCAGGGTGTCGTTGACGGGCATCGTCACCGTGCCGACGCTCATGCCCTTGGCCCTCGCCTCGTGCAGCAGCGACGGGTAGCCGTTGAGCATGCCGACCTCGCCGCGCACGAACGCGTCGAAGGCGTCCTGCCGGTTGAGCTGGGCGGGCGGCACCGGACCGAGCAGGCCCGGGGTGACCAGGTTGTCCTTGATCCAGCGGAAGGTCTGGACGTTCTGGTCGGAGGCGAGGCTGTAGTTGCCGCTGCTGTCGGCGTAGCCGCCGCCGTTGCTCAGCTCCCAGATCATCGCCTCCGCGTGGGCCTCCTCGGGGCCCAGCGGCAGCGCGTACGGGAACTTGACGCCCTTGTCCTTGAGCGCCTTGGCCGCGCTCTTGAGGTCCGACCAGGTCCGCGGGGCGCCGACCCCGGCCTTGGTGAACAGGCTCTGGTTGTAGAAGAGCAGGCGGCTGCTCGCCACGAAGGGCAGCCCGTAGAGGGTGTTGCCGACCGAACCCGCCTCGGCCAGCGGAGCCAGGAAGTTCGCCTCCGCGTTCACCGACAGCAGTTCCTCGGCCGAGTAGAGCTTGCCGTCGGCCGCGAAGTCGGAGTAGGCGCCCATGAGGGCCATGTCGGGCGCCTTGCCCGCCTTCACCATTTTGCTGACCTCGCGGTCGATGTCGGCCCACGGCAGCAGGGTGACCTCGACCTTGACGCCGGGGTGCTGGGCGGCGAAATCGCCGCACATCTTGTCCCAGAAGGCCTTGGAGCCGGTACCCGGGCCGTCCCCGTATTCGGCGGCGACCAGCCGCAGCGTCGTACCGTCCGCACCTGCACCGGAACCGCATCCGGCCAGCGGCACGAGCAGACCGAGCACGGCCGCACCGGCGGCTGTTGCGCACATTCTTCGTCGCACGAGACAATTCCCCGAGTTTCTTTTGTAGCCCGACGTTACTTATGGGTTGCTCCGGTCGGGGTGTTCCCGCGCGGCCCGTTGGCCGGAATTCTCTCCTGGGGAAGGGGGATTGATTCCGTTGGGGCGGCACTTGTGGGCAATGCTCCAAGCAATGTTTTTCGGACTGGTGTTTTCCCATATGCGATCGGCAATTCCGACGCGCGTAGACGTGCGAAAAGCCCGTTTCCGGTGGGGAAACGGGCTCGGGCCCGGAGCGGAACGCGGCGGCGCGAAACGGCCGAACGGCCGGCCGTCAGTCGGCGAAGTCGCCCGCGTACGGGTCCGGCTCGCCCGTCTCGGGGTTGCGGCCCTCCTGCCAGCGCCGCTGCGCCTTGCGCCAGTGCACGAAGCCGAGCTGCTCTCCGTCCCAGAAGGTGATCCCGACGGGGCTCATGTCGAACTCGTCCGAGCACATCCGCAGCAGGAACTCCGCCATGCCGTACGGGTACACCGCGAAGACGTCGGCGGTGTGCCGCCCGCAGACCAGCACCGGCCAGCGGTCCGGATCGGGGTCGGTGGTCAGCCAGCACAGGATGTCGGCGCCGCCCACCACGCCCCACGCCAGGATCGCTTCCGGGTCGACGTCGAAGGCGGCCCGGCCGCCCTCCGCCGCCCACAGCGCGCGGGCGTTCGCGGTCTCCTCGGCCATCTCGGCCGGGTCCCACTGCGGTCCGGACGCGGGCAGGGGCAGCAGGATGGCCGCCTCGCCGTTGATGGTGCCCGCGCCGAACCGGCCCATGAACGCGACGTAGTCGGCGGGGAAGCGCGTGCCCCAGACCGCCTCGGCGGCCTGCCAGTCGATGTCCTCGTCAGCGCCGTGTGTCGCGGACATGATCTGTTCCAACGCCTTGACCTGCGCGTTCTCTGCCACAGCCGCTCCCCGACAATCCCGCACCCCGCCTGATGCCCAACCGTCCCAACCTACCGTGCGCCGGGGGCCGGTCCCAGTGCCGCGGTCACCCCGTCCCCGCCCCCGCTCACCGTCACCGTCACGCCCGGCCGCAGCCCCCAGCCCGCCATCGCCCCCGCCGCCGCCTCCAGCACGTGCCGCGAGCGCGCCCGCGGCAGCCCGAGCCGGCCCGGGACCATCGTGCGCACCGCCAGCACCCGCAGCCGCCGGTCCAGGTAGGCCACGTCGATGGTGAACCGCATCCCGAAGGTGTGCACGCTCCCGGCCGGGGTCAGCAGCAGCGCCTCGACCGCCGAAACCCCGGACGCGGGGACCCCCGCAACCCCGCCCGAGGCGCCCCCCGCCCCGATCCCGTCGCGCCCGAGCAGCCCCCGGGTCCGCGCGCGGTACGAGGCCGCGATCTCCAGGGCCACCTCGCCGCCCCCCGGGAGGCCCAGCGTGCCCGGTCCGTCCTGCCAGCGCCGTGCCATCCGCGTCCCTCGCTCCCGGCCGGCGGGGGTGCCGGCCCGGGGACCAGTCTCCGCCGGGGGCGGGCGGCCCGGCCATGGGTCCCCGGGCCCATGACCCCCGCTGCGCGGGGGCCTACGGTCGGCGGGATGGGCGTGGTCGTGATCATCCTTGCCGCCGGGTACGGCGCGGCCGCCGGGCTGCTCCTGCCGCGGGCCGCCTACCGGCTCGGGGTCGAGCCGGGGGAGCCGTGGCGGGCGGGCTGCCCCCGGGGGCACCCGCTGGGCCGCGGGCCGCGCGGCTGGCTGGGCCCCGCGCGGTGCTCCGGCCGCCCCTACGGGCCGCGCGCCACCCGTACGGCCGTACTCACCGCCCTGGTCTGCGCGGCGCTGGCAGCGGCCGCCGGGGTCCGGCCCGAGACCGCGGTCTTCGTCGCGCTGGCGCCCGTACCGGTGCTGCTCGCCCTGGTGGACCTGGCCGTGCACCGGCTGCCCGACGTGCTGACCCTGCCGCTGGCCGCCGCGGTGGCCGCCCTGCTCGGGCTGGCGGCCCTGGCCCCCGGGGCCGCCGGGTCCTGGCGGCTCGCGCTGCTGGGCGGGGGCGCGCTCGGGGCGGCGTACCTGGTCCTCTTCGCGGTCAACCCGGCCGGGCTCGGCTTCGGGGACGTCAAGCTCGCGCTCCCCCTCGGGGTCGCTCTTGGGTGGTACGGGTGGGGGGTATGGATGGCGGGTGCGTTCCTGGGCTTCCTCTACGGCGCCCTGTACGGCCTCGCCCTGCTCCTGCGGGGCCGCGCCCGAGGCCGCGACCCCTTTCCCTTCGGCCCCTTCATGGCGGCCGGCGCGCTCACCGGAATGCTCCTTGGCGGCCCCGGAGCGTAGTCGTGGCGCGGCAATGCACGCATCAGGCTTTACGAAGGGTTATGGTGGAACCCCCCCCTCGGGCCGGTCCGTATCCCCCCCACGGACCGGCCCGTTTTTCGTCTCCGGCCCCCCGCCCCCGGCGGGACGGGGAACCGCAGGTCATCCCCGCTGGGCCCAGATGTTGGCCCCGGGCGTCGAGACCGCGAAGGAATCGATCTCCTTCAGCTCCTGCTCCGAGAGCGGAGCGCCCGCCAGCGCGGCCACGTTCTCCTCCAGCTGCCGCACGCTGGATGCGCCGATCAGCGCCGAGGTCATCCGCTCGTCGCGCAGCACCCAGTTCAGCGCCAGCTGCGACAGCGACTGCCCGCGCCGGGCCGCGATGCCGTTCAGCCCGTTCAGGCGCCGGACCACGTCCTCGGAGAGCAGGTCCGGGCTCAGGGACTTGCCCTGGGTGGCCCGCGAGCCCTCCGGGATGCCGTTGAGGTACTTGCCGGTCAGCAGGCCCTGGGCGAGCGGCGCGAAGGAGATGCAGCCCATCCCCGCGTCCTCCAGGGCGTCCAGCAGGCCGTCCTCCTCCGTCCAGCGGTTGATCATGGAGTACGAGGGCTGGTGGATCAGCGGGCGCACGCCCAGGTCGCGCAGGATCCGCACCGCCTCCGCCGTCTGCTCCGCCGTGTAGGAGGAGACGCCGACGTACAGCGCCTTGCCCTGCTGCACCGCGGACGCCAGCGCGCCCATGGTCTCCTCCAGCGGGGTGTGCGGGTCGAAGCGGTGCGAGTAGAAGATGTCGACGTAGTCCACGCCCATCCGCTTCAGGGACGCGTCGAGGGAGCCGAGCAGGTACTTGCGGCTGCCCCATTCGCCGTAGGGGCCGGCGTGCATGAGGTAGCCGGCCTTGGTGGAGAGCACCAGTTCCTCGCGGTGGGGCGCGAAGTCCTGGGCGAAGAGCTTGCCGAAGTTCAGCTCGGCGGAGCCCGGCGGAGGGCCGTAGTTGTTGGCCAGGTCGAAGTGGGTCACGCCCAGGTCGAAGGCCCGGCGCAGGATCGAGCGCTGGGACGCCAGGGACGTGTCGTCGCCGAAGTTGTGCCAGAGTCCGAGCGAGATCGCGGGGAGCTTGAGGCCGCTGCGGCCCGAGCGCCGGTACTCCATGGAGTCGTAGCGCGAGGGCTCTGCCCGATAGGGATTGGTATCAGTCACGATGTCCTCCCTATCACGGACTTGTGACGGACCGAGTTGGGTGAGCCCCGCGCGGGCGCAGTAATGTTGCGGCCCTGAGGGGGACCGCAATTCGCACGGGGGCATTGCACGGAGGGGCTGGAAGATCGTGAATCTGCGCGACCTGGTGTACAGGCTCTACGCACGCCGGGTGGAAGGCCGCATCGACCATGACGCGGCGCCCAAGCACATCGGCGTCATCCTGGACGGCAACCGGCGCTGGGCCAAGGCCTCCGGCGGCACCACGGAACAGGGCCACCAGGCCGGAGCCGAGAAGATCTCCGAGCTGCTCGGCTGGTGCGACGAGTCGGACGTCGAGGTCGTCACGCTGTGGATGCTCTCCACCGACAACCTCGACCGGCCCGAGAACGAACTCGGCCCGCTGCTGACGATCATCGAGAACACCGTGCGGGGCCTCGCCGCCGACGGGCGCTGGCGGGTGCACCACGTCGGCAACATGGACCTGCTGCCCGCCCGCACCCAGTCCGTGCTCAAGGAGGCCGAGCAGGCCACCCTCGACCGCGGCGGAATACTGGTCAACGTCGCGGTGGGCTACGGCGGCCGCCAGGAGATCGCGGACGCGGTGCGCTCGCTGCTCCTGGAGCACGCCTCGAAGGGCACCTCCTTCGAGGAGCTCGCCGAGATCCTCGACATCGACCACATCGCCGAGCACCTCTACACGCGCGGCCAGCCCGACCCGGACCTCGTGATCCGCACCAGCGGCGAACAGCGGCTGTCCGGATTCATGCTCTGGCAGAGCGCCCACTCCGAGTACTACTTCTGCGAAGTGTTCTGGCCGGCCTTCCGGAAGGTGGACTTCCTGCGGGCTCTGCGCGACTACGCGGCACGTCACCGGCGCTACGGGACCTGACCCCCGCTCCTGTCGGCCCTTCGCCGCCCCCGACCCGCACCCGGGCCCCGGACTCCTGTCCGGGGCCCGCTGCGCGTCCGCACCCGCCCCCGCGCTCCCCGTCCGCACCCGTCCGCGCGAGGCCTTCACCAGGGATTCACTCAGCGTCCGTCATATGCCGTGGCATGGCAGCGCGTGTTCGAGGGCATACCCCATGCAGGTCGACGTCCGGTCCACGGGTGTCGAGTCTCAGCGGACGGCACAGAGCCGTTCGCCCGGGAGGCCCTTTGCACCAGGACGCGCGTGCGGTTCGCACGGACGGATTGGAGGGCCGGAATTCGGCCCTGGCACGGGGGCCGATGACCGGTCCGGTCTTCATGGCCCGACCTCTTCCGAGGGGGTACGTCCTTCCGTGGTGACCAGCACAAAGCGCCGCCTGCCCGACAGGCGGACCTACGTCCTCGACACCAGCGTTCTGCTGGCAGACCCCAACGCGGTCTCCCGATTCGACGAGCACGAGGTCGTGCTCCCGATCGTGGTGATCACCGAGTTGGAGGCCAAGAGGCACCATCCCGAACTCGGCTACTTCGCCCGGCAGGCGCTGCGCCTGCTCGACGACTTCCGCGTTCGCTACGGTCGCCTCGACGCCCCCATCCCGTTGGGCGACCTCGGCGGCACCCTGCGTGTCGAACTGAACCACTCCGATCCGGGCATCCTGCCCGCGGGCTTCCGGCTGGGGGACAACGATTCGCGCATCCTCGCGGTCGCCCGCAACCTGCAGGCCGAGGGGTACGACGTCACGGTCGTGTCGAAGGACCTCCCGCTGCGCATCAAGGCCTCCTCCGTGGGGCTGATCGCCGAGGAGTACCGGGCGGAACTCGCCATCACCGACGCCGGATGGACCGGCATGAGCGAGATCGCCCTCTCCGGCGAGCAGGTGGACCTCCTCTACTCCGAGGACCGGCTGTACGTCCCCGAGGTCGCTGAACTGCCCGTGCACACCGGCCTGGTCATCCAGTCCGAACGCGGCAAGGCGCTGGGCCGGGTCACCGCGGACGGCAACGTACGGCTCGTGAAGGGGGACCGCGAGGCCTTCGGGCTGCACGGCCGCAGCGCCGAGCAGCGCATCGCGCTGGACCTGCTGCTCGACCCGGAGATCGGCATCCTCTCCATGGGCGGCCGGGCCGGCACCGGCAAGTCGGCGCTCGCGCTCTGCGCGGGCCTGGAAGCGGTACTGGAACGCAGGCAGCACCAGAAGGTGATGGTCTTCCGGCCGCTGTACGCGGTGGGCGGCCAGGACCTCGGCTACCTGCCCGGTGACGCCTCCGAGAAGATGAGCCCCTGGGCCCAGGCGGTGTTCGACACCCTCTCGGCGGTCGCCGGCCGCGAGGTCATCGAAGAGGTCCTGGGCCGCGGGATGCTGGAGGTGCTCCCGCTCACCCACATCCGGGGCCGCTCGCTGCACGACGCCTTCGTGATCGTGGACGAGGCCCAGTCGCTGGAGCGCAACGTCCTGCTGACCGTGCTCTCCCGGATCGGGGCGAACAGCCGGGTCGTCCTGACCCACGACGTCGCCCAGCGGGACAACCTGCGGGTCGGCCGGTACGACGGAGTGGTGGCCGTGGTCGAGAAGTTGAAGGGCCATCCGCTCTTCGCCCACATCACGCTCAGCCGCTCCGAGCGGTCGCCCATCGCCGCCCTCGTGACGGAGATGCTGGAAACCATCTGAAAGGACCCATAGCGGTACGGAAGTTGGCGCCGTCCGGCAAAGGCGAACGAGCCTAGTCGGGCGGCGCACCGCTGCACAGGGCTTCGGCGAAATCGGCGCGGTCGCAGCAGGTGTGACCTTTCCCACGCGACGGAGAATTGCCTCGCGGCGTCACGGTCCGGCAGAGTCTGCTTTCCGTAAGGCCCCGCATACGGCACACGTGTATCCCTCGTGGCTGCACAGCTCGGCAACAACTCCACAAACGACCGCCGTATGCCGCCCGCAAGCACCACGCGGCACTCCCGCAAGGGAGTTGCCCACGGGCCCGTGCCTCCCGTGACCACAGCACCATGGAGGCCAGCGTCAGGGGCATTCCTGCGTCCGCGGGGTCACCGTTGTGGACGCTGCTGGAAGGACACCGTGTGAGCCGCATCTCGGTACGGGGATTCGCCGTGGCATCAGCCACCGCGGTCACCACCGTCGGCGCCGTCGTGGGTGTTGCCACAGGCGACCCCCAGAACTCGAACAGCCTCGAGACGACCGCGTCGGGAGCGACTCTCCTCGCAGACATTCCCGCGGGCGAGCAGGCCCGCGTGCAGAACGCCTCGCTGACGGAGCAGGCCGACGCCATCTCCCACGCCGCCGACACCGATGCCAAGCGCTCGGTCGAGGAAGCGGCGCGGATCCAGGCCGCCAAGGACGCGAAGGACAAGAAGTCCGCCGCCGAGGCCAAGGAGAAGGCCGACCTCGAGGCGAAGGCCGCGAAGGAGCGCGAGGCCAAGGAAGAGGTCGCCAGCCGGTCCTCCGCCCGCGACGCCTCCTCCTTCACCCCGAAGAGCTCCTACACGGTCGCCGAGGTCAAGGCGATCGCGCGGCAGATCGTGCCCGCGAGCCAGTTCCAGTGCTTCTCCAACATCGTCGACGCGGAGTCGACCTGGAACTATCTGGCCGTCAACTCGTCCTCGGGCGCCTACGGCCTGGTCCAAGCGCTCCCGGGATCGAAGATGAGCTCGGTGGCCTCCGACTGGCGCACCAACCCGGCCACGCAGATCCAGTGGGGTCTGAACTACATGAACGAGACGTACCACAGCCCCTGTGGCGCCTGGACGTTCCACCAGGCCAACGACTGGTACTAGTCGCCGGCCCCCCGCACCACCGCGAGGAGCCCCGCACCGTTCTACGGTGCGGGGCTCCTCGCGTGTACCGTCGTCCCAGGCGCGCGTAGGGACGGGCGGGGGGAAAGGGACGACATGTCGAAGTGGTCAGCCTTGCTGGGCAGGATCGGACGAGGGCTGAGCCAGGTCGAGGCGAAGCTGGACGAGCGGCGGGCCGAGGTCGAGGCCGAGAACGCGGACCCGGCCCTCGGCGGGCCCGCTGCGGCCCGCACCGCCGCCGTGCAGCGCGCCGAAGAGGCCGGGGCCGCGGCCGAGCCGTACCCGACGCGGCCGCGGCCCGACCCGGTCGCGGTGGTGCCCTGGGGCATGCGGGTGGCCGCCGAGGTCAGCTGGCGGCTGCTGCTGGTCGCCGGGATGCTGTGGGTCGTGATGAAGGTGATCAGCGAAGTCCGGCTGGTCGTCCTCGCCTTCGCCGCCGCGCTGCTCGTCACCGCGCTGCTCCAGCCCTTCGTGGTGCGGCTGCGCCGGCTGGGCCTGCCGCGCGGGCTGGCCACCGCCGTCACCGCCATCCTCGGCTTCGTGGTCATCGGGCTGGTCGGCTGGTTCGTGGTCTGGCAGGTCATGGAGAACCTCGACCAGCTCTCCGCCCGGGTCCGCGACGGCATCGAAGAGCTGAAGCGGTGGGCCCTCAACAGCCCGTTCCACGTGACCGAGCAGCAGATCAACGACATCGCCAAGAACCTCAGCGACACCATCGGCACCAACACCCAGGAGATCACCTCCGCCGGGCTCCAGGGCGTCACGGTGATGGTCGAGGTGCTGACCGGCATCCTGCTCGCCATGTTCTCCACCCTCTTCCTGCTGTACGACGGCGCGAAGATCTGGCACTGGGTGCTGGGCCTGGTGCCCACCGCCGCGCGCGCCGGAGTGGCGGGCGCCGGACCGCGCGCCTGGCGCACCCTGACCGCCTACGTCCGGGGCACGGTCCTCGTGGCGCTCATCGACGCCATCTTCATCGGCCTCGGCCTGTGGTTCCTCGACGTGACGATGGCGGTGCCGCTGGCCGTCTTCATCTTCCTGTTCGCCTTCATCCCGCTGGTCGGCGCGGTGGTCTCGGGCGCCCTCGCGGTGGTCGTGGCGCTGGTCACCCAGGGGCCGTTCACCGGCCTGATGGTGCTGGCCGTCGTCCTCGCCGTCCAGCAGATCGAGGGGCACGTGCTGCAGCCCTTCATCCTGGGGCGCGCGGTACGGGTGCACCCGCTGGCGGTGGTGCTCTCGGTGGCCGCCGGTGGCATGATCGCGGGCATCGGGGGCGCGGTGGTCGCCGTACCCCTGGTGGCCGTCACCAACACCGTCGTCGGCTACCTGCGGGTGTATTCGCGGGAGCAGTACGCGCAGTTCGGCCCCGGCCCGCACGGGGCGACGGCCTTGGAACCGGCGGCGGCCGAACCGGGGGAGTAGAGCGGTGATATCCGAGCCCGAAGCCGATTCCGGCTGGACGACCGAGCTGTCGGGTCCCCCGGAGCCGCCCGCGCAGGCCGCTTCCGGGGCGGAATCGGGCGGCGGCGCCCGGCGCGGCGGCCGCTGGGCGTGGGCCCTGGGCGGGGCGGTAGTGGCCTCCGCGCTGTGGGCGGGCGGGCTGTACGCCTTCGGGGACCGGATCGCCGAGCCGCCGATGGCCTACCGGCTGCCGGAGAAGCTGTGCGACACCGTGAAGGCCGAGGGCCTGACTGCCGCCATCGGGGACCTGCGCAAGGACGCCCCGATCAGCCAGCGGTCCGAGCACCCCGCGGTGGACTGGGCGATGTGCACGCTGAGCACCGCGGAGCGCAACGACGGCAGTGGGACCAAGTACGGCAGCTTCAACGTGTGGGTGACCGTCCAACTGCACAAGAAGACCGACCCCGAGCCGGAGTTCGACGTCCAGCATCCCTGGGCGTGGGGAGGCGTCGAGGTGGAGCGGGCATCGGTGCCGGACCTCGGCGAACGGGCCGTGATGACCCCGGCGAACGACTCGACGGGCCCCGAGCTGAAGGTGCTGGACGGCGGCTCCGTCCTCAGCCTCATGGTCTCGCCCTTCGGCGGCAGCGATCCGATGCGGCCCCCCGGGACGGGCAAGGTCGACTACGCCCCCATCGAGGCGGCGATGATCTCCGACGTGCGCGACCTCATGGCGGCCCTGCGGAAGTGACCCGGGCCGGAACCGCGTCGGGCCCCGCTGCCGTGGTGACGGCGGCGGGGCCCTTCGCTGTGCACGCGCTGTTCGCGCGGGGTCTGAGCGGTACCGCTAGGCGGTGGCGGTGGCCTCGGTGAGGGCCGCCTCCGCGTCGAGGGTGACGGCGACGGCCTGGATCACCGAAGCGATCTTGAAGGCCTCCTGGACCGTCTCGCGGTCGACGCCGGCCTTGCGCAGGACCTGCTCGTGCGAGTCCAGGCACTGGCCGCAGCCGTTGACCGCGGAGACCGCGAGCGACCACAGCTCGAAGTCGACCTTCTCGACGCCCGGGTTGCCGATGACGTTCATCCGCAGGCCCGCGCGCAGCGTCCCGTACTCCGGGTCGGAGAGCAGGTGGCGGGTGCGGTAGAAGACGTTGTTCATCGCCATGATCGCGGCGGCGGACTTGGCGGCGGTGTAGGCCTCCGCGGACAGGCTCGCCTTCGCCTCGGGCTCCAGCTCACGCAGGACGCGCGGGGAGCGGGCGGCGATCGCGCAGGCGAGGACGGTGCCCCACAGCTGCTGCTGCGAGAGCTTGTCCTGGTTGCCGATGACCGAACCGAGGTTCAGCTTCAGGTCCTTGGCGAAGTCCGGGACGGACGCCTTCAGCGTGTCGAGGGACACGGGTCACTCACCGGCCAGCAGCGCGCCGGCGTCGAGGGTGCCCTCGCCCTTGTTCCAGTTGCAGGGGCACAGCTCGTCGGTCTGCAGGGCGTCGAGGACCCGCAGGACCTCCTTGGGGTTACGGCCCACGGAACCGGCGGTCACCATCGTGAACTGGATCTCGTTGTTCTGGTCGACGATGAAGACGGCGCGCTGCGCGAAGCCGTCCTCGCCCTGCACGCCGCAGGCCTGCATCAGCTCGCGCTTGGAGTCGGCCAGCATCGGGAAGGGCAGGTCGCGCAGGTCGGCGTGGTCCTTGCGCCAGGCGTGGTGGACGAACTCGGAGTCGCCGGAGACGCCGAGGACCTGGGCGTCGCGGTCGAGGAACTCGTCGTTCAGCTTGCCGAAGGCGGCGATCTCGGTCGGGCAGACGAAGGTGAAGTCCTTCGGCCAGAAGAACACCACGCGCCACTTGCCTTCGTAGGCCTTGTGGTCGATCTGGGCGAACTCGTTGCCCGGCTCCAGGGAGACGCAAGCGGTCAGATCGTACGAGGGGAACTTGTCACCGACAGTGAGCACGTGCACTCCAAACGGACGGGAAAGTTGCCTTTTTGGGGGCTTTCCGAGGGGGTTGGACGGATCCCACATGCTGGCACACCTGGATTGATTAAAGAAATAGCTACTCTTGTGGCGGGTGATCGGAGCTGCCTATCAGTGGCAGCCGGTAAGAGGGGAGCGCAGGGCGGCGTGAAGATCAACATCAAGGGCGGCGTGAAGACCGTGGTCAAGGGTGGCTCGAAACAGCCCACGCTCGCCCAGCTGCGGGCGTTCGCGGCCGTCGCCGAGCACCTGCACTTCCGGGACGCCGCCGCCGCCATCGGCATGAGCCAGCCCGCCCTGTCCGGCGCGGTCTCCGCGCTGGAGGATGCCGTCGGCGTGCAGCTGCTGGAGCGGACCACCCGCAAGGTGCTGCTCTCCCCGGCGGGCGAGCGGATCGCGGCCCGCGCCAAGGTGGTGCTGGAGTCCATGGGCGCGCTGATGGAGGAGGCCGAAGCCGTACGGGCCCCCTTCACCGGAGCGCTGCGGCTCGGCGTGATCCCCACCGTGGCCCCCTACCTGCTGCCGACCGTCCTCGGGCTCTTCCAGCGGCGCTACCCGCTGATGGACCTCCAGGTGCACGAGGAGCAGACTTCCTCGCTGCTCGACGGACTCACCGGCGGCCGGCTCGACCTGCTCCTCCTCGCGGTCCCGCTCGGGGTGCCCGGCGTCACCGAACTGCCCCTCTTCGACGAGGAGTTCGTCCTGCTGGCACCCCGCGAGCACCCGCTCGCCGGGCGCCGGGACATCCCGCGCGAGGAACTGCGCGGCCTCCAGCTGCTCCTGCTCGACGAGGGGCACTGTCTGCGCGACCAGGCCCTGGACATCTGCCGCGAGGCCGGCCGCGGCGAGGGCGCGGACGTCACCACGACCGCCGCCGGGCTCTCCACCCTCGTCCAGCTCGTCGCCGGCGGCCTCGGCGTCACCCTGCTGCCGCGCACCGCCCTGCGCGTGGAGACCACCCGCAACGAGTACCTCGCCACCGGGTACTTCGCCGAGCCCGCGCCCACCCG
The DNA here is from genome assembly GCF_040611795.1 of Streptomyces sp. NPDC006529. Taxonomy (NCBI): domain Bacteria; kingdom Bacillati; phylum Actinomycetota; class Actinomycetes; order Kitasatosporales; family Streptomycetaceae; genus Streptomyces; species Streptomyces sp. NPDC006529. The sequence continues at coordinate 343,729 of NZ_JBEXPB010000002.1, forward strand.
CCGCATCGCGCTCGCGATGCGGACGGGCACGGCCCGCGCCCAGGAGTTCGCAGCGATCGCCCACTCCCTGCGCCAGGCCGTGCGCCCCCTGCCGGTCTGGCCGGCCGACCACTGACCCCGGCTACTCGGTGCGCAGGCCGTCCGGGCGCATCATGCGCAGCAGCGCGGGCATGCTGAGCAGCGTCACCAGGAGGATCAGCGCGCCGCCCGCCCCGGCCATCGCGAGGACCACGTCCCACTCGATCACCACCGGCAGTTCGGTCATCCGCAGCAGGACCGAGCCGAGGGCCAGGCCCACCGCCGAGGCCAGGACCAGGGCCAGCGCGATCGGCAGCGCCGTCTGCCACAGGACCGACAGGCACAGCGTGCCGCGCGGGGTGCCGAAGGCCACCAGCGAGGACAGCAGCCGCTTGCGCTCCCGCAGTTGCTCCAGCTGCGCGACCAGCAGGCTGAGCCCGATCAGCACCAGCACCAGGACCGCCCCGATGTACAGCCCGGCCCGGATCGTGCCGTACTGGCCGTCGGGCCGGGAGAACTGGAGGGTCTGCACCCCGGCGAGCGGATCCGCCCGGTAGGCGGCGGTGCGGACGTTCTCCACCGCCTCCGCCACCGCGGGGTCGAGCAGGACGTAGACGCTCGCGTTGACCTGCGCGTCGGGGACCGGGGGCGCCGCGGCCGGGGTGGCGAGCAGGCCCGTGGCCAGGTCCCCGTCCGGGCCCGGGCGGGCGGCCACCGTGCGGGCCCCGGCAGGGACCGTCCACCGGACCGGGGGATCGTCCCCGGGGTTGCCGAGCACGGAGCCGGCGAAGAGCTGGTCCCCGGCCCGGGCGGTGTTCCCGTACGGGGCCGCCTCCGGGCTCGTACCGCCCGTCAGGACGAAGGAGTCGCCGTCCGCGCAGGATTCGATCACCGCGATCTCGCGCAGCGCGTCGCAGGCGCCCACGGTGACCTGGATGATCCCGTCCTCCGCGGGCACCGTGGCGGCGGCGGTCGTCCTGGTCAGGGCCACGGCCTTGGTCACGCCCCGCGCGCCCGCGACCTGCGCGCCGATGTCCTCGATCCGCTGGTCGGACCCCGGCTGCCGGTGGGCGGTGACCGCCATCTGGGCCCGCGCCGGATCGACGCCGATGAGGGTGGTGTAGGCGGATTCGGTGCCCGCGAAGAGGATCTGCAGGGCGATGGCCCCGGCGACCGCGACCGCGACGCCGTTGACCAGCCGCGCCGCCGTACCGCTGCCGACCTGTAGGCGGCGTACGGCGAGCTGCCAGGAGACGGGGCCCCGGGACAGCCCGGAGACGCTCCGTTCGACCAGCCAGGGCAGGACGGCGGTGATGCCCAGGAGCAGCAGTACGACGCCGGCCCCCACCCGCACCTGGTTGTACGTCGCCGCGTCGGAGTCACGGGTCGCCAGCGGCGCCAGCAGGGCGATCCCGCCGAGCGGCGGCAGCAGCCGCCACCAGATCCGGCGCCCGGCCGGGCGGGCGGTGCGTACGATCCCCAGCGGTTCGATGACCACCCCGCGCAGGGTGAAGAGGGTGACAGCGACCGCGAGCAGCGGCACGGCGGCGGCGACGAGCGCGGCCAGCCAGGGGCTCGGATCGAGGTCGGCGGGGAAGACGCTGCGCCGGCCGAGGGCGGCGCTGGCGACGAGCCGCCGGGAGAACAGGAAGAAGAGGGTGCCGAGGAGCAGCCCGAACACGGCCCCGGCCAGTGCCTCGCCCGCGGCGATCCGCCGGACCATCCTGCCGTCGGCGCCGACGAGGCGCAGCGCGGCGAGGCGGCGGTCGCGCTGCTCGCCGCCGAAGCGGATGGCGGCCGCGATGAAGACGGTGACCGGCATCAGGAGGGCGACGAAGGTGAGCAGGACCATCAGGGCGAGGACCGGGTCCAGCCGGTCGGGTTCGTCGTCGGCGCCGAAGGCGTTGAAGCGCTGGACCGCCCCGTAGCGGGTGCCGTCGCTGCGGAGGCTGTCGCTGCCCGCGTAGAAGAAGAGTTCGCCGGGGCCGATCAGGCCCGCGTCGCCGATGAGGGCGACGACCTTGCCGTCGAAGCGCTCGCGCAGCGGTGCGCCCTCGTCGGACTTCAGCAGGGCGTCCAGCGCGGGGGAGAGGGCGAGTTCGCCCGGGCCGGGCAGCCGCGCGAGACCGGGCGGGGCGGGGGCGCGGGGGCCCTCGGCCCGGACGTAGGCGCCGTCGATCGACTTGTGGTGGAAGTCCCGGCTGGCGCGGGTGATCAGGAAGGTGTCCGCGGCGGCCCGTTCCGGACCGGTCAGGGACATGCGGGAGCGGGCGTCGCCCCGGTCGGTACGGGCCGTCAGCGCGCTCGGCAGCGCGGCCGTGACCAGCAGCAGGGCGACGCCGAGCCCGACGCCGACGGCGGTGAGCGCCGTACGGGTCCAGCCCTGGCGGCCGCCGGTGACGGCGAACCGGGCCCCCATGAGCAGCTCGCGGAGCCAGCCGCGGACGGCGCTCATACGATGCGTTCCATGTCGCGGGACTTGCCGTCGCGGACGACGATCTCGCGGTCGGAGTAGGCGGCGACCCGCGTCTCGTGCGTGACCAGCACCACGGCGGTGCTGGCGGCCCGCGCGGCCTCGGTGAGCAGCTGCATGACCAGTTCGCCGTTGAGGGAGTCCAGGGCGCCGGTCGGTTCGTCGGCGAAGACCACGCGGGGGCTGGTGACCAGGGCGCGGGAGACGGCGACGCGCTGGCCCTGGCCGCCGCTGACCTCGCCGGGGCGCCGGGCGGCCGTGTCCTCGACCTCCAGGCGGGTCATCCAGTGCAGGGCGGTGGCCTCGGCCTGCTTGCGCCGGACCCCGTTCAGGCGCAGCGGCAGGGCCACGTTCTCCACGCAGGTCAGCTCCGGCACGAGCTGCCCGAACTGGAACACGAAGCCGAACTCGCTGCGGCGCAGGGCGCTGCGCTGGGCGTCGTTGAGGCCGGACAGGTCCCGCCCGGCGTAGGTGACGGTGCCCGCGTCGGGCGTGAGGATCCCGGCGAGGCAGTGCAGCAGGGTCGACTTGCCGGAGCCGGAGGGCCCCATGACGGCGACGACCTCGCCGGGGTGGATGGAGAACTCGGCGCCGGTCAGGGCGGCGTTGGAGCCGTAGGACTTGTAGAGGCCCTCGGCGCTCAGGAGCGAGCCGTCCGGGATCACCGGCGGACCTCCCGGGCGAGCTGGTCCAGCCGGGCCGCGGCCAGCTCCAGCCAGCGCAGGTCGGCTTCCAGGTGGAACAGGGCGTGGTCGCAGATCAGCTGGTCGGCGAGGTCGCCCTTGCGCTTGCGGGTGGTCAGCAGGCGCATCGTCCGCAGGTGTTCGGCGCGCTGGGTGTCGAGGAGCCGCTCGGCGCTGCGGCCGGTGAGCAGGGCCAGGACGACCTTGGTGTAGAGGGTCGAGTGGAGGTACGGCTCGGGCTTCTCGGGGGAGCCCAGCCAGACCTCGACGTCGGTGATCCCGGCGTCGGTGATGGCGTACCGCTTGCGCTCCGGCCCGCCGCCGCTCTCGACGCCGTCGACCTCGACGAGGCCGTTCTTCAGGAGCCGGGACATGGTCGAGTAGACCTGCCCGTAGGCGAGCGGCCGGTCGTGGCCGAACGTCTCGTCGAAGGCACGCTTGAGGTCGTACCCGTGCCGCGGACCGGCCTCCAGGAGGCCGAGCAGTGTGTGACCGATGGACATGGCCGCGACTGTACACACGGTGTATAGCCGCGTTGTATAGGGGGTTGCGGTTGGCAGGGCGGCTCCAGGCCGCACCACCCTGTACCTGTACCGACAGCCATGCCGCCACAGCCGACCGCCGGAGCCCAGCGTGCTGATTGCAGCCATCGTCCTGTCCGTGCCCGCCGCCGCGCTCCTGGTGGCCAAGGTGGTCCACCTGCTGGTGAGGCGACGGGCCGCGTACGCCCGTACCCGTCCGGCCCGCTTCGGTGAGGCCGCGGTGCTCTGCCTGTGCGTCGGCGTGCTCGCCCTTGCCGCGGGGAGCATGAGCGGGTTCGAGACCCGGCCCGCGCGCGCCTGTGCCACGGCGCGCGCGGGTCATTTCGACCCGCGTTCCCACGAGGACGGGTCGAACGCCGGGGTCACGATCACCAGCAGGGCCTTCCCCCCGTCAGCGGTGTGCACCTGGCCGGACGGCACCACGGTTCAGCTCGTGCCGCTCTGGATCACCTCGGTGCTGCTCGCTTCGCTGGCAGCAGCCGTCGTCTCGGCCGGCTGCGCTGTCCGTTACCCGGCCACCCAGCCCTCACCCCCTTCGGGGGCCTGACCATGCGCACAATCCCCCGGCGCGCGGTGGTCAGCGGTACAGCACGACGAGCGAGGCGAGGAGAAGGGCAGCCGAGGCCGAGAGCCCCGGGATCCTGTAGCGGCTCCACGCGGCCAGCGCGAGAAGGCATGCCCACGCTGCACCGGTGAGGTTGGCGGCCCACCCTGCGCCCACCGCCTGGGCGGCGGTGAGCGGGAACGGCGCCAGCGCGATCGTCGGCAGGACGAGCGCGAGCCGGGTCTCTATGTCCAGCCCCTCGTAGGCGACCATCAGGGCGATCAGGGCAGTCGTCACGGCGAGAGGGATGGCCGCCCCGTCCCACCAGGTCCAACAGAGGCCGTCCATCCACTCGCAGGCGTGGGCCTTGTGACGCTCGACCCAGGAGAAGAGCTGCACGACACCGCAGGCCAGCACCGCACCGGTGACGGCCGCTATCACCATCACGGTCCGTGGCTCTGCGTGTGGGGTACTCATGCCCGCAGTCTTGCCCAGGAGGTCTCTCGCGGCATGAGTACGTTGACTCAGGACCCGAGAAACCTACGCGAGTGCCCTCTAGGGAGCCGGTTTCGGCGGGCGGCCGCGGCGGGGGAGGGGGCCCGGGGAGGAGGGGAGGCGGCCGGACTCCGCGAGGGCGCGGCGCAGCAGGAACTCGATCTGGGCGTTGGCACTGCGCAGTTCGTCGCCCGCCCAGCGGGCGAGCGCGTCGTACACCTGCGGGTCGAGCCGCAGCAGCACCTGCTTGCGCGGCGCGCGCCGGGCCGGGCCCCCGGCCGCGCCGGCGGCGGGGGCGCTCCGCTCCTCCTCGCCCGGCCCCCCGGGGGCCGTCGGCTCGCCTCCCGGCATCACTGGTAGAGGGTGCCGGTGTTCACGACGGGCTGGGCGGCGCGGTCACCGCAGAGGACGACCATGAGGTTGGAGACCATGGCGGCCCTGCGGTCGGGGTCCAGATCCACGACGTCCTCTTCCTGAAGGCGGGTCAGGGCGAGCTCGACCATACCCACCGCGCCCTCGACGATCAGGCGACGGGCCGCGACGACCGCGCCGGCCTGCTGGCGCTGGAGCATGGCCGAGGCGATCTCGGGGGCGTACGCGAGGTGCGTGAAGCGGGACTCGATGATGTGGACGCCGGCCGCCTCGACCCGGGCGTGCAGTTCGACCGCGAGCTTCTCGGTGATCTCCTCGGCGTTGCCGCGCAGGGAGAGGCCGCCCTCGTCGTGGGCGTCGTAGGGGTACTCGATGGCGATGTGCCGGACGGCGGCCTCGGTCTGCGTCTCGACGAACTCGGTGAAGTCGTCCACCTCGAAGGAGGCCCGTGCGGTGTCCTCCACCTTCCAGACCACGACCGCGGCCAGTTCGATCGGGTTGCCGTAGGCGTCGTTGACCTTCAGGACGGCCGTCTCGTGGTTGCGGACGCGGGTGGAGATCTTGTCGCGGGAGGTCAGCGGGTTGACCCAGCGCAGGCCGTCGGTGCGGATCGTGCCCTTGTAGCGGCCGAAGAGCTGGACCACGCGGGCCTCGCCCGGGGCGACCGTGTTGAGCCCGCACATCGCGTAGAGGGAGCCGAGGATGACGACGACCCCGAAGGCGATCAGGCCCGCCTTGGCGCCCACGGCGGTGAGGACGGCGCCGGTGGCGATCAGCCCGCCGCCGAGCACCAGCCCCAGCAGTCCGAGCAGCAGGGCCAGCCCGCCGCCCACGCTCCGCGCCGGGTACTCCCGTACCTGCGGTTCCGGCATATCGGTGTTGTTCGTCATGGTTCGCCCCGTTTCGGTCCGTCGGAGTCGGTCCGACTCCTTAGCAAAGTGATATCACTTTTTTGGCCCACCGCAACTCTTCTGGTCTGCTAGGCGTCGGTTCGTTGAGCGTGGGTGCTGATTCTCACGTCCGGATTGACCTTTTTTGATCAGGATTGTGCAGCCCTTGTCACAGCCGCCGGTGTTAGCTTTCTGAGCTGACGTCGGGGGTTATTGAGCGGAGCGGGAGCGATGGGCCGAGCAGAAGCGCGACGGGCGCAGCAGCAGCGCGGGACACGGCGTGCGCCGCGCGGACGCGCGCCGAAGAGCGGCCGCGGGAAGAGCGGTGCGGGAGCCGGCACCGGCAAACGGACCGGCATACGCAGGTTCTTCACCTGGAAGAAGATCCTCGGCGCGTTCTTCGGCATGGTCCTGCTCGGCATGGCCGCGGCGGTCGGCCTCTACTTCTACGTCGACGCGCCCAAGCCCAACGAAGAGGCGACGCTCCAGAGCAACGTCTACCAGTGGTCCGACGGCTCCGTCATGACCCGCACGGGCAAGTACAACCGCGAGATCCTGCCCTTCGACAAGGTCCCGGAGGACGTGCGCACCACGTTCATCGCGATCGAGAACAAGAACTTCTACAAGGACCAGGGCATCGACTTCAAGGGCCTGGTGCGCGGCTTCCTCTCCACGGTGACGGGCAAGGGCAAGGCCGGTGGTTCGACGATCACCCAGCAGTACGTCAAGAACTACTACCTGAACCAGGACCAGACGGCGACGCGCAAGCTGAAGGAGATGGTGATCTCCCTCAAGACCGACCAGAAGCTGGGGAAGAACGAGATCCTCGAGGGTTACATGAACACCAGCTACTTCGGTCGCGGTGCTTATGGGATCCAGGCGGCCGCGCAGGCCTACTACGGCGTCGACGCCCAGAAGCTGACCCTGGAGCAGGGCGCCTACCTGGCGGCCGTCCTGCAGGCCCCCAGCTCCTACGACTGGGCGACCGCGGGCCCCAACGGCAAGCGCCTCGTCATGGTCCGCTTCAACGCGACCCTCGACAACATGGTCGGCATGGGCAAGCTCGACGAGGCCAAGCGCAAGACCCTGCACTTCCAGGAGCCCATCAAGCCCAAGCCGGCCCCCGGCCGCGAGGGCCAGAAGGGCTACCTGATGGAGGCCGCCGACGCCGAGCTGAACCGGCAGGGGGTGCCCAAGGCCGCGATCGACGCCGGCGGCTGGACGATCAAGCTCAACATCGACAAGAAGAAGCAGGCCGCCCTGGAGAAGGCCGTCAACGACGAGCTGGAATCCAAGCTGGAGCGCAAGAACACCGCGGAGCGCCCCATCGACCAGAACGTGCAGGCGGGCGCCACCTCGGTGGACCCCAAGACCGGCGCGATCGTCGCGATGTACGGCGGCACCGGCCAGGGCGAGAAGTGGTCCAGCAACGCCCTGCGCACCGACTTCCAGCCCGGCTCGACCTTCAAGCCGGTCGTCCTCGCCACCGCCCTGCAGAACGGCGCCAAGACGCAGGACGGCAAGCCGATCACGCCGAGCACCCTCTACGACGGCACCAGCGGCCGCCCGGTCGTCGGCAGCGACACCCCGTTCTCCCCGGAGAACCAGGACCAGCAGAACTACTGGGACATCGGCCACAGCGTCACCGTGCAGAAGGCGACCAACTCCTCCGTCAACTCCGTCTACGCGCAGATGACCGTCGACGCGAAGCCGGAGAAGGTCAAGGAGATGGGCCTCAACCTCGGCATGAGGGACCGCGACGGCTGGCCCGCCGACAAGCCCGCCATGGCGCTGGGCACCATGAGCGCGAGCACCGTCGAGATGGCCGGGGTCTACGCGACCTTCGACCACCACGGCAAGAAGGTCACCCCGTCGATCATCAAGAGCGCCCAGAACCACGCGCGCACCTACAGGCCGGTGCAGACCATCGGCGACCAGGTGATCGACACCTCCACCGCCGACACCGTCACCAAGGTGCTCACCGGCGTCGTCACCGACGGTTCCGGCAACAAGGTCTACAGCGACGCCTACCAGGCCGCGGGCAAGACCGGTACGACCGAGTCCAACGTCGCCGCCTGGTTCACCGGCTACACCCCGGAACTGGTCACGGTCGTCGCGATGTTCGGTGAAGAGGTCGGCACCGGCAAGCAGGTCACCCTCACCGGTACCGCCGGTCTCGGCCGCGCGGGCGGTTCCAGCTTCCCCGCCGCCATCTGGAAGGCGTACACGCTGGCCGCGCTCTCGGGCGTGGACACGGTCAAGTTCGAGCTGCCGGACGCGGACATGGGCACGCCGCCCCCGAGCCCGACGCCGACCCAGACGGCCTCGGCCAGCCGCACCCCGTCGCCGAGCAGCACCCGTAGCGCGTCCGCGCCGGTCACGCCGAGCCCGACCGCCACCAGCTCGCGCAGCGCGAACCCGAACCCGGGCACCTCCTCGCCGAACCCCGGCCACTCCTCGCCCAACCCGGGCCACTCGTCACCCAACCCGACGCGCACCAACCCGTTCCCGCCGTTCCCGTAGGGGAGGCCCAGGACACGAAAGCGCCGCCCGGCAGCATCCCCGCTGCCGGGCGGCGCTTTCGCGTACGGACGGCCGGCCGGAGCCGGACGCCGGTCAGCGCCGGTCGGGCGCCCCCGGCAGCGCGAGTTCGAACCACACGACCTTGCCGCTGCTCAGCCGGGTCGCACCCCAGCGCCGTGCCATCCGGTTGACCAGGAACAGGCCGCGGCCGCCCTCGTCGGTGTCCCGGGCCCGGCGCTGGCGCGGCAGCTGCGGGGAGTCGTCGCCGACCTCGCAGCGCAGGACGTCCGTACGCAGCAGGCGCAGGGTGACGGGCCGCTCCGCGTACCGCACGGCGTTGGTGACCACCTCGCTGACCAGCAGCTCCAGCGAGTCGCTCAGCTCCTCCAGGCCCCAGCGGGACAGGGCGCGGCGGGCGAAGCGCCGGGCGCGGCCCGGAGCGGTCTCCTCCGGGTCCAGGAACCAGTAGGCGACGTCGCTGGGCGCGATCCCGTCGAAGCGGGCCGCCAGCAGCGCGATGTCGTCGTCCCGGTCACCCGGGCCGAGCATGTCCAGGACGTCGTCGCAGAGCGCTTCCAGCGGCGGCGGGTGGTCCAGCCCGGTCAGCTGCGCGGTCGTGGCGAGCCGCTCGCGCAGCTGCTCGATGCCGGTCCAGACGTCCCGCAGCCGGGACTCCACCAGGCCGTCGGTGTAGAGCAGCAGGGTGGCTCCGGCGGGCGCGTCCAGCTCGACGGCCTCGAAGTCCACGCCGCCGACCCCGATCGGGGCGCCGGGCGGCACCCGCAGCACCTCGGCGCGGCCGCCCAGGTGCAGCAGGACGGGCGGCGGGTGGCCGGCGTTGGCGATGGTGATCCGGTGCGAGACGGGGTCGTAGACGGCGTACAGACAGGTCGCCATCCGGTCCGAGCCCAGCCGCTGGGCCTGCTCGTCCAGGTGGTGCAGCACCTCGGCGGGCGGCAGGTCCAGCTGGGCCAGGGTCTGCGCCGTGGTGCGCAGCTGGCCCATGATCGCGGCGGAGGTCATGGAGTGGCCCATGACGTCGCCCACGACCAGGGCGACCCGGCTGCCGGGCAGCGGTATGGCGTCGTACCAGTCCCCGCCGACCCGGGCCGTCTCGGCGGCCGGCAGGTAGCGGCTGGCCAGGCGGACCCCGGTGGGCTGGGGGAGGCTGTCCGGGAGCATGGTGCGCTGGAGCTCGTCGGCGATGTAGGCCTCGCGGCCGTACAGGACGGCCTTGTCGATGCCGAGCGCGGTGTGCGTGGCCAGCTGGGCGGCGACCAGCAGGTCGTTCTGCTCGAAGGCGGGCCGCTCGGGGGTGCGCAGGAACACCGCCGCGCCGATCACCCGGCGGCGGCCGCGCAGCGGCGCCAGGATCGCCCGCTGGCCGCGCGGTACGGGGTGCTCGGCGCCCAGCAGCTCGGGCAGCGCGGCGCGGGCCGCCGCGGAGGACCCGAAGACGGGCCGTACGCCGCGCAGCACCTCGGCCAGGGCTCCGCCGGAGCGGATCTCGCACAGCTCGGCCGCGGGCAGGTCGCCCTGCGGACCGACGAGCGCCAGCTGGCTGAAGTCCAGCTCGCCCCCGGCTCCGGTGACCGTGGAGAGGTCGAGCCCGGCGCCGGTGGTGTCGCCGCCGCGCACGGCGTCGGTGAGGTCGTCGATCGGGCGCAGCCGGTCGGTCCGGCGCAGCCTTAAGACGACGGGGCCGACCGGGCGCTCGTCGCCGACGGGGAGCGGATCGCGCAGGTACACGAGGATCGCGTCGGAGAAGGTGGGCACGGTGGCCCGGCACAGGCCGAGGACGATCTCGTCGAGGTCGATGCCGCGGGCGATCCTGCGGGTGGCGGCGCCGACGAAGCGGAGCCGGTCGCCCTCGCGGCGCGCGGCGCTCATGTCCGGGACACCGGTCAGTCCGCCGTGGTCGCCGGAACCGGAGCCCATTGCGGAACCCGTTCCGGAATCCGGCGCGGAGGGCGCCGCCGGGTCGTGGCCGAGCGGTACGGCGGTCCCGGCGGGCACGGCGCTCCCCGGCCCGGGAGCGGGCGCGGCGTTGTCGGGGCCGCCGGGGGACGTGTCCGGGGCCGCGCCGGCGTTGCGGGCGGCGCCCACGTCCCGGGCGCTCCCGTCCCGCCCCGGGCCGGCGTCACCGCGGCGGGCGGCGGGGATCCCGGAAGCGGACCCGGACCCCGAGGCGGACCCGGAGCCAGAACCGGAACCCGCATCGGAAGCGGAGTCCGGCGGGCCGGGCCGGGTGTCCTGGGCGGCCGGGGCGGGCGCCTTGCCGTGGCCCTGGTCATCGGATCGGGAAGGGGAACCGGCGCGGGGGCCGGCGGGGGAACCGGTGCGGGGACCGGGTCCGGTGTCCGCACCGGCAGCGGTCGCACCCCGCCGGACCGGGCGGGGCCCGGGCAGGTCGGAGCCGCCCGGCGCCGGTGTCGCGGCCGCCGCGGCAGGCTGCGGGCCCTCGTAAGAGGTGGGGTACTCCGTCACGCGTGGAATTCCGTCCGTTTGCGCTGGATGTGCGCTGCACTCAACTCGGTCAGTCGCGGTATACCCGTTCAGCGGCCGGGGCACCGTCGCCCGCGGCACCTCCCCCGCCTCGTCCGGGGGCCCCGCGCCTCTCGTTCCCTCTCGCCTCGCGTTGACCTCCGGTCAAGTCCCGCGCACAGCACGTCAATTACGGGTGTACACCCTCGCAGGAGGCCCTGTCTGCACGCTTGCGGAGGACGATCCTACGTTTGGAACCCGTGGGCGCACCAAGGGTCTCATGAGGTCATATGGGCCGGAGTGCGGTCCCAGTCCCCGGGCAGTACCGGAACCTTCCAGCCCGGGTCGGGGCGCCAGTTCTCCCAGCCGTCCGAGAACGGTGCCCCCCACTCCTCGATCAGTGCCACCGCCGCGCGCCCGGCCTCCCGCACCCGGTCCGCCGTCGCGTCGTCCATCAGCCCGCACCGCACCGCCTGCGCGAACTCGTCCTCGTCCCGCCACGTCCAGGTGCGGTCGGGGTACACCGAGATGTCGAGGAAGTGGTCCACGGAGTCGATGCCGCCGGACCACCGGGTCCTGGGCTCCTCAAGGTTCACGTACCAGCTCTTGAAACGCCAGCCGTGGTCCCAGAACAGCCATACCGACCACGGATCGCCGGGCCGGGCCAGCTTGAGCACGCCCGTGCCGAACCACCGCGAGCGCACGGTGGTGCGCGGGGCGGTGTAGCGGGTGGCCAGCGGCTCCTCGTGGACCGGCGTCCCGTCGGTCAGCACCGGCCGGACGAGTTCGGTGTCCGGGGCCATCCACACGGCCAGCAGCTCGGGCGTGTCCCGCACGACGGTCACCGGGCGGCAGATGTGGACCGGCCCCTTCAGGCCGGGTGCGTTGTCCCGGTAGCGCCACAGGATGTGCTCCCCGGGCGCCCAGCGCGGGCCCCGGCCGCCGTACGCCCCGGCACCGTCCGTGCCGTCGTACGGGCCGTCGTCCACGCCGTCGTACGCGCCGCCCCCGCGGCCTCCGGTACCTGTCATGCGCAGATCTTAGGGCGGAGCCCCCCGGGCCCGCTGCGTTGCAGGTCACGGAGGGGTTGGGGGACGGCATTCGACCGAAATCCGGCCCTCGTCCGGGGAACTCAGGGGCGGGTCATGCGCAGCACGTCGAGGGCCTCGTCGAGCTGTTCGAGGGTGAGCGAGCCGCGTTCCACATAGCCGGACTCCAGGACGACCTCGCGGATCGTCCTGCGCTCCGCGAGCGCCTTCTTGGCGACCTTGGCCGCCTCCTCGTAGCCGATGTAGCGGTTCAGCGGGGTCACCACGGAGGGCGAGGACTCCGCGTACTCCCTGGCCCGGGCCGCGTTGGCGGTGATTCCGTCGACCGTGCGGTCGGCCAGCAGCCGGCTCACGTTGCCCAGCAGCCGCACCGACTCCAGGAGGTTGCGGGCCATCACCGGCAGCATCACGTTCAGCTCGAAATTGCCCGCCGCGCCCGCCACCGCGACCGTGGTGTCGTTTCCGGTCACCTGGGCGGCCACCATGAGGACGGCCTCCGCGACGACCGGATTGACCTTTCCGGGCATGATCGAAGAGCCCGGCTGGAGATCCGGGAGATTGATTTCGGCCAATCCGGTGCGCGGTCCCGAGGCCATCCAGCGCAGATCGTTGGCGATCTTCGTGAGCGAGACGGCGATCGTACGGAGCATGCCGGAGGTCTCCACCAGCGCGTCCCGCGCCCCCTGGGCCTCGAAGTGGTTGCGCGCCTCGGTGAGCGGCAGCCCGGTAGCGGCGGCCACCTCGGCGATCACCGCGGCGGAGAACCCGGGCGGGGTGTTGATCCCGGTGCCGACCGCGGTGCCGCCCAGCGGCAGTTCGGCGAGCCGGGGCAGCGCCGCCCGGAGCCGCTCGACGCCGTAGCGCACCTGGGCCGCGTAGCCGCCGAACTCCTGTCCCAGCGTCACCGGGGTGGCGTCCATCAGGTGGGTGCGGCCCGCTTTGACCACCTCGGCGAAGGCCTCGGCCTTGCGCTCCAGGGCGGCCGCGAGGTGCTCCAGGGAGGGGATCAGCTCGCCGGTGACGGCGGCGGTGGCGGCGATGTGGATCGAGGACGGGAAGACGTCGTTGGAACTCTGCGAGGCGTTGACGTGGTCGTTGGGGTGCACGTCGCGGCCGAGCCGCTCGGTGGCCAGCGTCGCGATCACCTCGTTGGCGTTCATGTTGGACGAGGTCCCGGACCCGGTCTGGAAGACGTCCACCGGGAAGTGCGCGTCCCAGCGCCCCTCGGCCACCTCGGCGGCGGCCGACCGGATGGCCCCGGCGATGTCCGCGTCCAGGACGCCCAGCTCCGCGTTGACCTTCGCGGCCGCGGACTTGACCCGGGCGAGGGCGGCGATGTGCGCGCGCTCCAGGCGCTGCCCCGAGACGGGGAAGTTCTCCACGGCGCGCTGCGTCTGGGCGCGCCACTTGGCGTCGGCGGGAACCCTCACCTCGCCCATCGAATCGTGCTCCACGCGGAATCCGGCGTCCTCGCGGCCCTGCTGGTTCTCGGTCATGTTCGTGGCCTCCTCAAAAAGTTGAGCAATTGTCGTGTTCGAAGTGTTCCCAACTCCCCTACCGGCCAGTAAATACCGGGGGTAACACCTGACACCGGGGAGACATCCATGGCCCGCACCACACCCAGGCTCAGATCTACCTTCGCCGCGGCCGCCGCGATCGCGGCCGCCCTCGGCGGCGTCACCGCCATCACCCCCATGGCCCAGGCGGCCACCGCCGCCCCGGCCGCGGCGACGGCCCTCCCGCCCGAACTGGAGGCGATCCGCGCCGCGGAGGCCACCAGGATCTACGGGGACCCGGCGATCCGCCCGGTGGCCGACCGCAAGACCGGTCTCATCTCGCTCGGCGACAGCGAGATCTCCGGCGAGGGGGTGGGCGCGTACGACCCCGCGACCAACACCTCCTCCAACCAGTGCCACCGCTCGCCGGACTCGGCCATCCACCGCACCGGCATCCCCGCCGACCTCACCTTCAACGTGGCCTGCTCCGGCGGCTACACCGGCAACATCCGGATCGGCGGCAGCAAGCAGTACGCCGACGAGCTGGTCCAGAGCGACAACCTCGCCATCAAGGCCCGCAACACCCGGATCAAGATGGTCCTGCTGGTCGCCGGGGCCAACGACGACCTCCAGTTCGGCCCCGTCATGACCGACTGCGTCACCCGCTGGGTGCTCAGCCAGGGCACCTGCGAGCCCAAGTACGGCCCCGGCTGGCAGGCCCGGGTGGACGGCCTGCGCCCCAAGGTCGAAGCGACCGTCGCCGACCTCAAGACCGTCATGCGCGGCGCCGGTTACGCCGACACCGACTACAAGCTCGTCGTGATGGGCTACCCGAGCCCGATCGGCCCCGACTTCAACGACAACCCGAACTTCCCCGGCAAGCTCCCCGGCGGCTGCGCGGGTTACGACTCGGACGCCTCGTGGGGCCGCAACTACGCGGTACCCGCCTTCGAGAAGGGCATGCGCGCCGCCGCCCTCGCCTCCGGCGCCACCTACCTGGACAACTCGCGGCTCTTCAACGGCCACGAGGTCTGCATGGAGGACGCCTGGGCCCGCGGCCTCTACCTGGACCTCGGCGACCACTTCCCGTGGGACGAGAACACCGCCCGCCAGTCCTTCCACCCCAACGCCCGCGGCCACGCCGCCTTCGCGTCCTGCCTGACCCAGCTCTACGGCTCGGGCCTGCGCGAAGCCTCCTGCGCCGACCCGGCGAGCACCGGCACCCCCGTCCTGCAGGCCGGGGCCTGGGACGACCTCTACAAGCCGCTGAAGAACGCCGGGACCGGCACCTGCGTCGACACCAACGCCGGCTCCAGCGCCAACGGCACCGCGCTCCTCGGCTGGGACTGCCACGGCGGCCGCAACCAGGGCTGGTGGTACGACGCCCCCCGCAAGTCGCTCCACGTCGAGCTGACCCAGGACCGCTGCCTGGACGCCCCCGGCGGCAACTACGCCGCGGGCACCGCCCTCGTCCTCTGGAACTGCCACGGCGGCGCGAACCAGCAGTTCGTCCGTGACGGAGCCACCCTCCACCCGCAGGCGGCCCCCGGCATGTGCCTCACCGTGGCCGCCGCCCACGACCCGGTCCGCCTCCAGCCCTGCAACGGCTCGGCGAACCAGCGCTTCGCGTAACCACCCCGGCGGGCCGACACCCCCGTAGGCCCGCACCCCCGCACCCCCACCCGGCCGGCGCACCCCGGCCGGGTGTTTCCGTACCCGCGCCCGCCCGACGCCTGAGCCCGGATGGCATCGAGAAGTGGATACGCTGGCCCGGGTACCCCTTGGAGGACACCGTGACCACACAGCCGGACCCCGGCGCGGCACTCATCCCGCGCCCCGAGCGCACCCCGGACGCCGTGCGTGTCGCCCTCGCCCGCATCGCCCCGCACCGCTTGGCGGAGCTGGAGCAGCACAAGGAGAACGCGCTGGCCGCCGCGATCCGCAGCGGAAAGGTCGGCCACCTCACCCACTGGCTCGACTGGTGGATGCGCGAGGTCGAGATCGAACGGCGCCCGGACCTCTTCGGCCGACGCAACGAAGCTCTGGGCGCCATCCACCGCACCACCGGCAAGGAAGATCCGGGCTTTCGCTCCGCCATGGACGAACTGGCCGCAGTCGAGGCCGAGGCGGAGCAGGCGGTGACCGGGTGACCTGGAGGTGGGAGTACGACCCCAGCGAGGAGCACGTCGCGGCCGGCGCCCCGCCGGCCTTCGTAGCCGAAGTGGAAAAGGCCGCCGACGAGCTCGTACGAGCAGCCGAGGCTCTGTACCTGGACGGTAGGGCCTACCGCGAGATGGGGCCGAAGGGTGCCGTGACGAACCTTGACGACGGCATGTTCGTTTACCTGACCGTCCCCAGGAGCCAGTGCGTGTACATCCGGCAGGTGACCTGCCTATAGCCGGGGCGGCGGCGCCGCCCCGGCTGGGGAGGGCTACGCCAGGCCCGGGCCGCGGACCGGGATGTGGGTGAAGGTGGGCTCCGGGGCCGGGTTCTGGAAGAAGTCGTTGCCCTTGTCGTCGACCACGATGAAGGCGGGGAAGTCCTCGACCTCGATCCGCCAGACCGCCTCCATGCCCAGCTCCTCGTACTCCAGGACCTCGACCTTCTTGATGCAGTCCTGCGCGAGGCGGGCCGCCGGGCCGCCGATCGAGCCGAGGTAGAAGCCGCCGTGCGCGGCGCACGCGTCGGTCACCTGCTGCGAGCGGTTGCCCTTGGCCAGCATGACCTTCGAGCCGCCCGCCGCCTGGAACTGCTCGACGTAGGAGTCCATCCGGCCGGCCGTGGTCGGGCCGAAGGAGCCGGACGCGTAGCCCTCGGGGGTCTTCGCCGGGCCCGCGTAGTACACCGGGTGGTCCTTCAGGTACTGCGGCATCGGCGCACCCGAGTCCAGCAGCTCCTTGATCTTGGCGTGCGCGATGTCGCGCGCCACGACCAGCGGGCCGGTCAGGGACAGGCGGGTCTTGACCGGGTGCCGGGTGAGGGTGGCGAGGATGTCGTCCATCGGCTGGTTCAGGTCGATGGAGACGACGTCCGCGGACTCGTTCAGGTGCTCGTCGGTGGTCTCGGGGAGGAACCGGGCCGGGTCGCGCTCCAGCTGCTCCAGGAAGACGCCCTCCGCGGTGATCTTCGCGGTGGCCTGGCGGTCGGCCGAGCAGGACACGGCGATCGCGACGGGCAGCGAGGCGCCGTGGCGCGGCAGGCGCACCACGCGCACGTCGTGGCAGAAGTACTTGCCGCCGAACTGGGCGCCGATGCCGATCTTCTGCGTCAGCTCGAAGACCTGCTGCTCCAGGGCCTCGTCGCGGAAGCCGTGGCCCAGCGCCGAGCCCTCGGTGGGCAGTTCGTCCAGGTAGTGCGCCGAGGCGTACTTCGCGGTCTTGAGCGCGTGCTCCGCCGAGGTGCCGCCGACCACGATCGCCAGGTGGTAGGGCGGGCAGGCCGCGGTACCGAGCGAGCGGATCTTCTCCTCCAGGAACTTCATCATGGAGGCCTCGTTGAGGACCGCCTTGGTCTCCTGGTAGAGGAAGGACTTGTTGGCCGAGCCGCCGCCCTTGGCCATGAAGAGGAACTTGTACGCGCCGCCGTCGGTGGCGTACAGCTCGATCTGCGCGGGCAGGTTCGAGCCGGTGTTCTTCTCCTCCCACATGGTCAGCGGGGCCATCTGCGAGTACCGCAGGTTCAGCCGGGTGTAGGCGTCGTAGATGCCGCGCGAGAGCGCCGCCTCGTCGCCGCCCGAGGTCAGCACGTTCTGGCCGCGCTTGCCCATCACGATCGCGGTGCCGGTGTCCTGGCACATCGGCAGCACGCCCGCCGCCGCGATGTTCGCGTTCTTCAGCAGGTCGAGGGCGACGAACTTGTCGTTCGCCGACGCCTCGGGGTCGTCGATGATCCGGCGCAGCTGCGCGAGGTGCGCGGGGCGCAGGAAGTGCTGGATGTCATGGATGGCCTCTTCGGCGAGCAGGCGCAGCGCCTCGGGCTCGACCTTGAGGAACGTACGGCCGTCGGCCTCGAAGGTGGAGACGCCCTCCGCGGTCACCAGCCGGTAGGGGGTGGTGTCCTCGCCCAGGGGCAGCAGGTCGGTGTACGCGAACTCCGGCATCGTGTGGCCATTCCTCACTCGGCAGACAGCGCGCTGACGCCCGATTGGCAGCGCGCCCACCAGCCTAGGACCTCTTTCCCCGGCTTCCTCTGTGAGGTAAGGCTCACTCGCCAGTATCGCGATCTATCGTGTCTCGCTATGCTGGCGGACGTGGACCTCGAAAAGCACCCCGCCGCGCCCGTGCCCGTCGCCGCGCCCGCGCCCGCGGCCGACTCCGCGTCCGTCGCGCTGCGCGCCTCCGACGCCGACCGCGACCGCATCGCGGGGATCATCGGCGACGCCCTCGCCGAGGGCCGGCTGACCGCCGAGGAGCACGCGGAGCGCCTCGACTCCCTCTACGCCGTCAAGACGGTGGCCGAACTGGAGGTGCTGGTGCGCGACCTCCCGGCGGCCCCGGGAGCCGCTCACGCCCCGCCCGCGCCCGCAGCCGGTCCGGCCTGGCCGGTTTCCGGCCCGCCCGCTGGCGCGTACGCCGAGAACGTGGTGGCGGTCTTCAGCAGCTCGGCCCGCAAGGGCCGCTGGCGCCCGGCGGCGCGCACCCGGGCCGTCTCGGTCTTCGGCGACATCACCCTCGACCTCAGCGAGGCCGTCTTCGAGCAGCAGGTCACCGAGATCAACGTGACCTGCGTCCTCGGCAACGTCGAGGTCCGCGTCCCGGAGAACGTGACCCTGCGGGGCTACGGCAGCGGCGTGCTCGGGAACTTCGAGGTCCGCGGCGAGGGGGAGTCCGCCACCGACCCGCAGGCGCCCGTCGTGATCGTCCGCGGCTTCACCGTCCTCGGCAACATCGAGGCGCGCCGCAAGCGGGGGGCCCGGCTCGTCGACCTCGCGGACCGGTTCCGCAAGCGGCTGGGCTGACGACGGATGGCCGGGCGCGTCCGGTGGTGCCGGGGGCGCCGGCGGTCGCGAGCACGGCCGAAATGGTTCCGTTTGGCTTCCGCATACGGCGGATTCCGGTCGAACTTCCGCCGGGTGGCACACAGTGCATAGGGGCGCGTACAGCGGGTAGGGACAGGTGCATCGTCTCTCGCTCGCGAATACGTCGTCAGGAGTAGACCGTGCAGCATCCGCCGCATCAGTCCCTGCAGGTAGCCACCGTGCAGAGCGTCCGGGGTATTCCGGGCCCACGGACGCCCGCGAGGGAAGAGGACGGCCCATGGCACGCGGAGGCGGTGTGCCGCAGGGACGAGGCGGGGCTCTTCTTCGCCCCCTCGAAGGAACCGACCGCGGCGCGGCTCGCGCGCGAGGAGGCGGCCAAGCGGGTCTGCGCCCGCTGCCCCGTGATGGTGGCCTGCCGGGAGCACGCGCTGCTCCAGCCGGAGCCGTACGGGGTGTGGGGCGGGCTCACCGCCGCCGAGCGGCGCGTGGTGCTGGCCCGGCGGCGGCGGCGGGCCGCCGAGCTTCGGCAGGGGCCGGGGTCCGAGCCGGTCGCTGCCGCGGGCTGAGCGGGGCGCCGGCCGCGGGCTGAGCCGGTCGCTGCCGCGGGGTCGCCGGTGCGGCGCCGTTGCCGGGGGCTCCGCCCCCGGGCCCGTGGTC